>NZ_JARSMD010000019.1:0-310632 GCF_035811335.1 Schinkia azotoformans | reverse complement strand
GACAATGGGGTCCACTTTATTCCTGCATAGGAAGACCGTGGGCTTATTGCACCGCATTAGACTGCATTTGGAGAATGCGGTCTTTTGTTTTGGAAATTGTTTGTTTATAAATTTTGAAGCTATAATACTATTAAAATGAAATTTAGAAAAATGAGGAGTCTTTCATGAAAAAATCTAAACTGTCACCATATTTTTGGAAAATAATTTGGATTGTTGGATTATGCATTTTATCTAGTTTAAGTTTAAATTACGACAATTATATTAAACAAACTACGAATGACACATTAAATTATTTTCCTGTAATTCTATCTAATTTATTTATTTCTATTTTTTTTGGAATCTATATTTCTTTAATTTTTGTAAAAAAGTGGACAATAAATTTAAATCCATCTTTATTATATGGTGTAACTATTCCTTGCATATTAATTTCATTTAGCTATCCCATATTAATTACGCTTGAATCTATAATCGAAAATCTAACATTTTCATTCATTCCTTATTGGGTATTAAGACTCTCTTCTTTGGAAGTGTTTGGGATTACAGCAGGTTTAACATTAATACTTAGTATTTTTAATGCCAACACAAGTAGAGAGGATAAATAATCAACTTGACTCTTACATTTTTTAGAAATGCACTGTTTTTGCCATTCTTGCAGTTGATATTCTAATCGACAAGTGCCACTGGCACTTGTCGATTAGAAATTCGCTTTTTGACCAACTTTCTGATTGATAGTGTATCTCCGTTGGCATTGGTGATGGTTGGACAGCCTGAATTGCGTTCAACGCTTCAGATGCGTCTGTTTAAACCGATTACACAGCGAATGAATGTCCGATATCATTTGGGAGGATTGGATCGGGAGGAAACACGAAAATATATTGAACATCAACTTGAAACTGCAGGTGCTAAGCATCCCATTTTTACAGCGGAAGCCATTGATTCGATTTATGGACATACCCGAGGAATTCCCCGTGAGATCAACAATGTATGTACAGCCTGCTTACTTGATGCCGTTGTTCGAAAAAAAAGTTAGTTGATGCGATGCATGTAGATCGAATCTTGAACGAATATAAAGAATTCTAGAATACGAGGGAAAACAAGATGAAAAGCCGTTGGAAGGATATGAAATATTTTGAGGATATAGATTGTTGGGTGGTCTTTTGGGGGGACAATACCGGATACAAAGTTTGTTGTGGTGATTGGTTTGAACTTCATCTTGGGGACGGCAGGAAACTTTCGTGCCGGATGGAACTCGGGAGAGAATGGTATATTATCGTTGGCCGCAATGATACAAAATTTTATTTAAAACCTAATGAAACCTATCGGGTTGATATTTAGAAAGAAGGGAAGTTGGACCAGATGGTCAGCTTCCCTTTTTAGCATTACATCTGTCAAACTATGGATAAGAGATTCCGTCAATTTCTAAGGCTAATGTATATCGCCAACGAAAATGACAGGTACAAATTAAAAAAATCACCGTCATAGTCGGTTCTGAAACTACCGACAGATAGGGTGATTAATGACAGCAACCAAGAAATCCGAATACCTCAATAAATTAAAGAAAACCCGCTTGCCCATTATTTGCAATAGGATATAGCGGGTTTTATATGTTTATTTAAACTTTTCAGCTAATTCTTCCTCAGTTAATTCAATTCCAGCTTTTTTTAGATTCTCTATATATTTTTGTTTATCACTTTCAGGTGCCGGTTCAGCCATTTGAGCATTTTCATCATAAGCAATTGTACTTAGTGTTTGTTTTACATCCCGCAAGTTGCGGCCTTTAGTATTATCTTTGATTTTGCCATTATTTGATTTTGAGATAATTTCTCCATCTTTAATTTTAAAATGTCCTTGTTCTAATCCATTTACAGTAAAAGCAAGCCCGTCAATTACTTTTCCCTCATATTGTTCGAGGTAGAGTAAGACCTTTTCATTTTTTTCTATTGCAGGATCTTCATTTACATAAGTTTGAAGTAAAGTGATGGTTTGACCTTTTTTCAATTGATTGGATTCATCTCTTAAAATATCATTCACTTTAATTTGCGTTTTCATGAACTCGACATCAGAGTAAGTGAAGATTTCGCCTTCATCTTTTGTTTGTGCTGTTATAACGATAGGGGAAGCTTCCGCAAGATCCTCCAAGGTACTAAAATCTGTTGAAACAACCGCTGAGCCACGATCTATTGTCTCACTGTTTTCAGATAACAAAGAATACCCAAGAAATGTTGCACTGCCTAAAATCGAAAAGGATAATATTGTTCCGACTGCTATTTTTTTAAATTTCATAGTAAACCCTCCCTAAAATTCATGTTATTTATCTTAGTAGATACGAGCAACCCCTGCTTCATCCCCGATATATAAATCTTTCATATAGTTGGGCGAAGTTTTGTACATAACTTCAGAAGAACAATCGTAATGATCTAGACCGAATACATGACCAAATTCATGGTTTAGTACTGTATAATATGAAGAAGTATAATACCCTTTATTTAAATCATGATATTCATTTAATTGAATTGTTTTGGTCGCTGAACCCACATTTGCCCGTCCAATCCAATCAACATTACCAAAATCATCACTTGAAATCCGAACATTTGCATTTACAGCGTGATCATATTCGAATTCAAAAGGCTGTGCGCCACCTAAAACTTCATAATCCCAGTGATACACACTTTGATTAACCTCTGATAAATAATTAACATCTCCAATTTGAATATAGCTATATACAACATTGACTTTGCCATTACTGTCATGTTCCCAATCATCATAATTCCATAAGTTCCGATTGTAATGACCTGAATGGTCAGCAGCAAAAGATTGGTTGGCGCCCATTAAAAGAGAGGTAACCATTAAACCCCCGATAACGAACTTTTTGATATTTTTAAAAAGTGTTCTTCCTTCCATTATTTCTCCTCCAATTCTACTATTAGTCTTGTATTTTCACACCAGCTTTGAGCATTTACTGCACTGTAAACATTATTATAAGGTTCATAATTATGGTAACCGGTATAAGTACTACTGTAATGCGGGTCAACTAAATGAATTTTTTTATTAGTACCATCAGTATCCTGACTATATCCTCTTGCTGTTAGAAAATGGTTTACCGATTTTCCGTTATACCCACTTAAGTATTTAGTGTCTACTAAAATATTTGCAGGATGTTGATAATCTGTTGCAAATTTAAGTTTAGCCCATAGGTTAGTGCTATTATTTTCTGCCTTAGCAACATACCAACTTTCATCAATCCAGTAATTGATTGATCTTGACATATCTGGCGATGTAGTACCAATTAATTAATAAATTATCACGGATGTATTCAATAAATGGTTCTAAATTATTATTTTTCTTATTCGCTTAACTAGTTAAGTACACTATTAATCTATCAAAGTAATCCAAGAAAAGATATTGCTAATCCCCGCATATTTTTTTCGTTCGGTATTGCGGATTTTCATTTCGGTCATTGCGGTTCCCTATCCATCTAAGAATTGGCTAGGTTATACCGAAATACGATTGCGGAAAACCGCAATAAAATTTCGTTGTTGTCAATTGAAATTATACGTTATGTTTAATATACAAGGATTTTTATTGATCGAAAAAAAGATATATTCACTTCCTTTTATTGTTACTGATATGGATATGCAACTGGAGGATTACGGCAAATGGAAGTTAGTGTTGGGGATAAAGTTTTCTACCTTGAAAAGGCCTATACGATTTATTACATTTATACCAGCAATTATTGTGAAATACGCGAGGTAGGGTCATACCGAACAATTTTAGTACATTTTGATGAGATCAAATTAGTTTTATAACGTAAAAAACCCTCTTTTCATGAGGGTTTTTTGTCATCTTATTTACAACGTCATCCAGCTTTCATCCTCTGGGTTTTTACGCCATTCTTTTAATTTTTCAAGCTCAGCTTCACTTACTAAGCCCTTTTCTAAAGCGACTTCAATTAAATTAGAATAGTCACTTAAAGCAAAAGCTTTGATGTTCGCTTCGTCAAGTTGTCTATAGCCTCGATCTAATTCATACGTAAAAATAGAAACTGTACCAAGCACTTCACAGCCGGCTTCACGAAGTGCTTCAACAGCTGTAATCACACTGCCGCCGGTTGAAATTAAGTCTTCAACAACGACGACTTTTTGACCCGGCTTTACAGCACCTTCGATTTGATTCCCCCTACCATGACCTTTCGGCTTACTGCGGACATAGCACATTGGTAAATTAAGTAGATCGCTAACCCATGCCGCATGAGGGATGCCGGCTGTTGCTGTTCCAGCCACGACTTCGCAGCCATTAAATTCTGTTTCGATTAATCCTGCGAGGCCTTTCGCAATTTCCTTACGAAGCCCTGGATACGATAATGTTAAGCGATTATCGCAATAAATCGGTGATTTTATCCCAGAGGACCATGTAAATGGTTCACTTGGCCGTAAATGCACCGCCCCTATGGGTTTTATATCAAACTTCATTGAAGATGCATCTCATGATTAATCTGATGACATAAATCCTGTAAAAATTGGTGTAGTTCCTCACTCTTACGATTGTAGTTTTCGGGTTGATAATTTAATAAATCTGCGAAAGCTTTCCAAAACATTAAAGAGACGTTCTATACAACCTATTGATATACACTCGAAGGATAAGATCGAAATTTTTTGTCTCAATTATTTTCAATTTTAATTTTAAGATCAAATCTCTTTAATTAGTTCTTCCACTCTCTTATAAAGTTCGTGGCTTCCTTCACATTATATGTTTTAAAAAGAAGTTTTTCTGTATCAAAAACGAGGATAACCGGTAACTTTTCAATGTCAAACTCCTTTTTGTAATCAACAACAAAATCTTTCTGATAATCATGAAAATTTAGAGTGGGTTCTTGGCTAATCAAATCAGACATATCCTCAGAATCATAGGATAACGGGTTCACTGCATCCTGAATAATTGATACTCGTAATTTATTTGTGTCGTTAGATAAAAAATCTCTTAATTTTTCATGATACGTCAAATCTAACAAAACTATTTCCATTGCTAATACATTTTTCTTATTTTGAAATATTGGTGGTGTTATAAGTACTTTTTGTCCGATTTTTAAAGTCTCGAATTCTGCTTTTGTTCCATTCTCATATCGAAATACCGTATTATCATTTGTTTTCACTTCTGAAATAATATTAGATGCGATTACTGTGTCTTCATCTTTGGGAATATCTCTATGGAACCAGTCATTAATGTTAACGACAATCAAATCTTTATCACTATAAACTTTTTCTACAAACCCAAGCATTTTATCATCTTGATACTCAACATTATTTTCATTTTTATTAATTTTTTCACTACATGAATATAGTACTAAAACGCTGAATAAAAGCAATACTAAAAATATTTTTCTAGTTCCCAAATGCTTTACCCCCATACACTAAAAAATATGTATATATAATTATTTACTTGACTCTTGCATATTTTAGAAATTCACCTAAAAAAGGGCATACGTATCCCGTCTAGCGATTTGGAATTTTTTTAAACCGCCAATTTTAGGTCTTTCAGCACATCCATCAGTGATTTTTTCGACAATGCTTGTTCATAACCGTATACCACAAGTTGACATAGATGGTCTTTTCGGATACGCCAAACTACATCACTGATCCTTAATGGGAGTTCCTTTTGCCACGTTTGACGTTGGTATTCTACATAGTTATAGGTTAAGAACTCAATGCACCAAAAACGTTCCATCCCTTTGTATGAAAGAAGCTGGTATTCGTCAAATCCTAATAACTCCTTGAAATAACGATATCCGGTTTCGATGTTCCGAAGTACATTATAATAGCTCAGAATGGTTACGAGATTCAGGCTACTATCTGTGCAATGGAGACAAAATGGCGTTTTACTCGAATCGAATTTATTTTCCCAAGACAACAAGACTTTGGCATAATCGGTATCACTCAAATTGCCTTCATACGTATAAATTTTATAAGTATGACCATTCACAGTAACGGGGCGGAGGTCAGTTGACTCTATATAAGTTGACGCAAGATCAGATATTTTGATTCCTACTCCTGCAGGGTATATCTTTCTGTTCGTCCGTAAACCACCGATGGGATGAAAGCCTTTTTGATAACAGGTTTCGATTAACTTTTTACTGGTATACCAACTATCGACTAAGACGTAAACTTGATCATCGTCACTAACTGGATATGAGTTGATCAACTCAATAGTCAGATCATTTTTACTTTTAAAAGAAATCCCCTCTTTTTGGCAATAGAGTTTTTGGAAATAGGACCGGAAATCCCAAGCAAAAGAATTGTTTTCACTGACGACATGAGCAGTTACAACACAATGAGACCATATCGTTTTCCCGTCAGAATGGTAATAGTGGTTATCAAGGCCTTCCATCCGTTTCGTCGTACAATCCTTTTTGCATTGTGTATCGTCAACGATAAAAAATACAATCGGACGGGTATCTCCGGTTTCAGACCGGGACTTTTGGATGTGATTCATGACAAACTGAAGTCGGCGTCTCGTCACTCGATTTGGACACCATAGAGACTCATTCAAGAAACGAGTCATACAGCTAAGATCCCGATTTTCACTAGTTGACCGACGAATCTGAGGTACGTTTATTCTGCCGTCTGTTAAAATGATACCGTGCATAAAGGTCAGCATGTGATTCATTTGTGGTTTAGAAATTTGAGGCTGCAGAGCTAAAATAAAATTGACGATATGTGAATAGAAGGTTACCATAATATTAGACACTCTCCTTTTAATGGAATTTAGGTATGGTAACCCCAAATTTCACCAAAAAGGTAAGAATGTCCTTTTTTTATTTTTGGAAACGACAAAGGTTCTCAGTATGTCCTAACTTTTTGCAATTTTCGATACGACAGGTTTTTTACAAGAGCCTAGTTATTTAACAAAACATTAGCATAATATCCATTTCATATAAAAATATGTATTGCTTTTAAAACTTTAAATTCAAATAGAGGTATATGGTAGGTGAATTGAATTTTAAATGCACATTATAAAAAAATCTCGATTTTACCTTCTATTTGGTTGGATAAAATCAAGGTTTTGATAATAAAGCTATCCTTTTTTTGAAATAAGAATAGTAATAAATTCATTTTAAATATCCATGTTCTAATAGGGTTATTTAATTAGATCTGGGTCCATCTGAAGAGTATAATGGACGTTCCAAGTCTAATTCACTTATTACATCTTCTATTGGACTATACCATGAATTAGTTGATGAACCTGCAGCATGAACTCCATATATTTGTACATAACCAGAAGCGTTTTTAGGTGATGTTACTGCAGCTCCACTATCACCTGCTACTGAAACTACATCTGTTTTAATTGCGTCTAATACATATCCATCATTATATTTATAACCACCTGTCATTGCCTTATCAACATATTTTGCTACAATTTTGCCCTGATCTGAACCACTATTATCGCCATGTCGTACTACCAAGGCTCCTACAGCTATATAGTTTGAACTAATATACGTATTAACAGGTAAACTAAAAATATATCCTTTAACAGTTGTCCATTGAGTTTTAACGAAAGAGGCATCGCTATATCTAGTACCTGATGGGTCTTTCGTAACTTCTCCTATATATTCATTACCCTCATAGACTGCAGTTCCTTCGCCCGCATTAGAATGCCCTGAAATAACAACACCATAATTACCAGCACTATCAATTGCTCCGAAACTAAGAGTGCTAAATTCATCAGTACCATACGGGTTCTCAGATTGAACTTCAAGTCCACCATATACGGTATTTGCTTGAGGATAAGCCGGACCTTCATGTTCAAATACAAAATCCTCCGTTTGAAGGGCTGTATTTTTTAATACAAATTCTTTAATATTATCAGTATTTGCGCTTTTATCTTGAAGTCCAATAACCAATTTGTTTTTACTTTCATCAACATATACAGAAGAAATACCTAAATCTAATTTTAACCAATCAGCTTTTCTTAAATCAATCTGAGCTTTTCTTAAATGTTTATAAGTGTGTTTTCCGTTATAAAATTTGATTGGTGTGTTTACAGCAAGTTCTTTAAATACATTTCTGTATTTATTTTCTTTGCCTACTAAACCCACATTTAAAATTCCTTCGTCGTCAATGAAAGCACCTGAGTATTGAATATCTGAATCCGCTTCAACATAATCAATAATTTTCTGATACAGTCGATTCGCTTCAGCATCTTTTGATTCTTGCTGGAGCTGCGGTGATATTGAAAAATTAGTATTTGCACTTGTTATACCAAACGATGGTATAACAAATAATGCTGTTGTAAATAATGATAAAGTAATAGACTTTAAATATTTTCTTGCTTTTAAATATTTTTTTGACACTATTTTTCCCTTCTGAATTTTCAGAAATTCCGACTATTATCTTCCCTAAAAAATGAAGTTATACTATAGAATGACAAATTTGTTCGAAATATTATATATTTATTTTTTACAATGAATCTTTAACTACTTGAATACACACTTTCTATACTTTAGCTAATTCCATCCTTGTGTATCAAATTTAGAACAGAATATCGTAGATGCTACTTAACGGCGTACTTCTACAACCTCTAATAGATCGCAAGTTTGGCTTCCTATTATTGATGTTAGAGGCAACTCGTCAATAGATTAATACAATTCTTCAAAACTATTTTATTAAGAGATCTCTTAAACATAATGCTAATCTACTTTTTACGACAAATACAACGAAAAAATTTTGCAGTATTCCGCATATTTTTTTCGTTCGGTATTGCGGGTTTTCATTTCGGTCATTGCGGTTCGTTGCCCATCTAAGAGTTAGCTCAACCCTACCGAAATACAATTGCGGTAAACCGCAATAAAATTACGTTGTTGATGAATGAAATTATACGGTATGTTTAATATACGGAGATTTATATTGATCGGAAAAAGATACACTTCCTTTTATTGTTACTTATATAGAAATGCAACTGGAGGATTACGGCAAATGGAAGTTAGTGTTGGGGATAAAGTTTTCTACCTTGAAAAGGCCTATACGATTTATTACATTTATACCAGCAATTATTGTGAAATACGCGAGATAGGCTCATACCGAACGATTTTAGTGCACGTTGATGAGATCAAATTAATAAATTAACGGAAAAAACCCTCTTATAATGAGGGTTTTTTCCTGTCTTTTTACAACGTCATCCAGCTTTCATCCTCTGGATTTTTACGCCATTCTTTTAATTTTTCAAGCTCAGCTTCACTTACTAAGCCTTTTGCTAACGCTACTTCAATCAAATTAGAATAGTTACTTAACACAAATGCTTTAATGTTCGCTTCTTCAAGCTGTTTATAGCCTCTTTCCAATTCATACGTAAAAATAGCAACCGTACCTAGCACTTCACAACCTGCTTCTCGTAGTGCCTCTACAGCTGTAATCACACTTCCGCCTGTTGATATTAAATCTTCAACAACGACGACTTTTTGTCCCGGCTTTACAGCACCTTCGATCTGATTGCCTCTACCATGACCTTTTGGTTTGCTACGGACATAGCACATCGGTAAATTTAATAGATCACTTATCCACGCAGCATGTGGGATGCCAGCTGTTGCAGTTCCGGCTATGACTTCGCATCCTTTAAATTCCGTTTCGATTAAGCCTGCAAGGCCCTTCGCAATTTCCTTACGAAGCCCTGGATACGATAATGTTAAGCGATTATCGCAATAAATTGGTGACTTTATGCCAGAAGACCATGTAAATGGCTCACTTGGTCTTAAATGTACAGCGCCTATTTCTAATAATTGTGAGGCAATTTCTCGTTTCATTTATTTACCCTCCCACTCATTACGTACAATTTTATAAGCTTCAAGCGGGTTTTCTGCTTTTGTAATCGGTCTTCCGACAACGATCCCCCAGCTACCTCTGTTTCGTGCTTCTTCTGGTGTTGCAATCCGTACTTGGTCATCAACAGAGTTGCTTTTCAATCTGATTCCCGGTGTTACTGTTAAAAAGCTTTGTCCGCACGCTTCAAGAATTTTTTCTACTTCCCAGGTT
Source organism: Schinkia azotoformans (assembly GCF_035811335.1). Classification (NCBI taxonomy): domain Bacteria; kingdom Bacillati; phylum Bacillota; class Bacilli; order Caryophanales; family Bacillaceae; genus Schinkia; species Schinkia azotoformans. The sequence goes on along the minus strand of NZ_JARSMD010000019.1, from coordinate 300,613 downwards.
GAACACACAACGCCATCTAATCCGCTCTTACTTGCATTTTTGGCATAACTCACAACAACCGATTCAAGCCCTTCATTGATTAACAATTCCTCTTGTAACATTTCTTGAGAAGTGCTTGTTAATTGCGTAACAGCAATACATTTTGGTCGCTCACAACCGGCACGTGTACCTAGATCTAAGCCCTCCAATGCAGCTTCCATCATTTGCTTGCCGCCGGCAGCATGGACATTGACAATATCCACATCAAGAGAGGCCAGATTGCGCATCGCACTTTTCACTGTATTCGGAATGTCATGTAGCTTTAAATCCAAAAAAATCTTATGGCCGCTATCCTTTAAAAACGTGAGGATTTGTGGACCTTCTTTGTAAAAGAGCTCCATCCCTACTTTTACATAGAGGGATTCATTTTCAAACTCGGCAAGAAATTGCTGGACTTCGAGTTTGCTCGGAAAATCAAGAGCTACAATTAGCGGTCTTGTTGTCACGATCCCAGCTCCTTCCTGTTAACTCTGAAATATGTCCGACACCAAGCTTGTCTAAAAGCGGCGGTAATTCATCAATTAAGTTTAAGCACACAAACGGGTCGACAAAATTTGCTGTTCCGACAGCAACAGCACTTGCCCCTGCCATAAAAAATTCAACAACATCTTCAGCAGTACTAATTCCACCCATACCAATGATTGGAATATTCACCTTTTGACTTACTTGGTAAACCATTCGAATCGCTACAGGCTTTATCGCAGGTCCTGATAAACCACCTGTTTTATTAGCTAAAATCGGCTTGCCAGTTTTCAAATCAATTCGCATTCCAAGGAGCGTATTAATCATTGTGATCCCATCAGCCCCTGCTTCTTCAACAGCAACAGCCATTTCAACAATGTCAGATACATTCGGTGACAGTTTAACGTAAACTGGAACACTAGAGACTTCTTTTACTTGTTTAGTTAGTTCAAAAGCCACTTCAGGCACCGTTCCAAACTGAATTCCACCGCTTTTTACGTTTGGACAAGAAATATTTAACTCGAGCGCATGTACATTCGGCGCTTTTGATATTTTTTCCGCAACTTGTAAATAATCCTCCACTTGGGAACCGGCAACATTGGCGATAATCGGTACATCAAATTGTTCAAGCCAAGGTAACTCCCGCTCAAGGACAGTCTCCAGACCTGGGTTTTGCAGGCCGATTGCATTTAGCATCCCTGCGCTTGTCTCCGCTACCCTTGGAGTCGGATTACCATATCTTGGTTCCGCTGTCGTTGCTTTAATCATGATCGCACCTAGTTTTGACAGATCATAAAACTGACTATATTCACGTCCAAAACCAAAGCAGCCGGATGCCGGAATAATGGGGTTTTTCAAATTTAATCCCGGAAGGCTTATATTAAGTCGATTCATTTATATCAAAACCTCCCCAATTGGAAATACCGGTCCATCACTGCACACTTTGCGGTAGGATGCCTCACTTGGGTCTTCCTGTAAATGGCATACGCAAGCAAAGCAAGCGCCAATGCCACAACCCATCCGCTCTTCTAATGAAATAAAGCCTTTTTTATCATGAAAACGCTCGTCTAGTGCCCTTAACATCGGAGTTGGTCCACATGCAAATAAACAATCAAATTGTATGTTTTCAAGCGAAATTACATCTGTAACAAAGCCTTGTGTACCGTAGGAGCCATCAACTGTTGCGATAAAAGTTGGACCTAACTCTTTAAATTTCTCCTCATAAAACATCACGGATTGATCTTGAAAGCCAAATACATGAATCACGTTTACACCTTTTTCTACTAACCGTTTTGAGAGATTGTAGAGCGGCGGCACTCCAATGCCGCCTCCTACTAGTAACGCTGTTTCTCCTGCTTCAATTTCATCAATTGGAAAGCCGTGACCAAGTGGGCCAAGGACATCCACTTCTTCATTTTCTTTTTTCTTAGAAAGCAGTGTTGTTCCTTTTCCTTCCGCTCGGTAAATCATTGTGAATTTTTTATTTTCTTGGTCAATATCACAGATACTGATCGGTCTTCTTAATAATGGATCGATACTCTCATCAACTTTCAGATGAACAAATTGTCCAGCTTCTTGCATTTCGACTACAAGTTCTCCTTCAAGAACAAGCTCATATATGTTTTTTGCAATTTCAGCTTGCGAAACAACTTTCATCCATTGTTTTTTCATTGAGGTACGACCACCTTTGCTTTTTCAAACTTTGGCATTTCATCTGTTGAGAACGTCATTGACTCTAAAACCCGTAGAATTGCTGTTGCCGTATCTAGTGATGTTAAGCAGGCCACTCCATTTTCAACGGATTCACGACGAATTCTAAAGCCGTCACGAGCAGGCTGTTTTCCTTTAGTCAATGTATTAATAACGTATTGGGCTTCCCCGTTGCGAATAACATCTAGTAAGTTATGGTCCTCTGAACCAATTTTATTAACGACGGTTACCGGAATATTTTCTTCTTGAATTCGAGCTGCTGTCCCTGCTGTTGCAAGAAGACGGTAGCCGATTCGATGAAAACGACGGGCAATATCGATCGCTTCTTCTTTATCCTTATCAGCGACTGTTAATAATACAGCGCCATAGCTTGGGATCGAAATTCCAGATGCAACCAACCCTTTGTATAAGGCTTTTTCAAGTGTCACATCACGCCCCATAACTTCACCCGTTGATTTCATTTCAGGGCCGAGTGTAATATCAACTCTACGTAACTTGGCAAACGAGAATACCGGTGCTTTTACAAACACTTCATTGCTTTCAGGATGATAGCCTGTTTCATAACCTAAGTTTGGAAGCAATTCCCCTAAAATGACCTTTGTTGCGATGTTTGCCATTGGCACACCAGTAATCTTACTTAAGAAAGGTACAGTACGACTTGAGCGTGGGTTAACCTCCAGGACATACACTTGGTTTTCAAAAACAACGAACTGAATATTTAGCAAGCCGACAATTTCTAAGCCGCGAGCAATTCTAGTTGTATAATCAATGATTTGCTGTTTAATTTCCGCTGACAATGTTTGTGATGGATAGACAGCAATCGAGTCACCTGAATGGACCCCGGCACGCTCGATATGTTCCATAATTCCCGGAATATACACGTTTTCGCCGTCAGAAATACCATCTACTTCAATTTCTTTACCAATCATATAGCGGTCAATTAATACCGGGTGCTCCGGATTTACTTTTACCGCATTCTCCATATAATGAAGCAATTCCTCTTCATGGTAGACAATTTCCATTGCACGGCCACCTAGTACATAAGATGGACGTACTAGAACAGGATAGCCAATGTCTGTTGCAACCTTGACAGCCTGTTCAACAGACGTTGCTGTTTTTCCTTTCGGCATTGGAATCCCAATCGCTGATAAAGCTTGTTCAAACTTATCTCTATCTTCTGCTCGGTCCATATTTTCAAGTGAAGTACCTAGTATTTTCACACCTCTTGCTGATAGCTCAGCTGCTAAGTTAATCGCAGTCTGTCCGCCAAACTGAACGATAACCCCAATTGGTTTTTCAACTTCGATGACATGCATGACATCTTCAATTGTTAATGGTTCAAAATAAAGCTTATCTGATGTACTAAAGTCTGTTGATACTGTTTCCGGGTTATTGTTGATAATAATCGCTTCATAGCCTGCTTCTTTAATAGCCCACACAGAGTGTACTGTCGCATAATCAAACTCTACCCCTTGCCCGATCCGAATTGGTCCAGAACCAAGTACAAGGACGCTTTCTTTAGCAGTTAAAATTGATTCATTTTCCTCTTCATATGTGCCATAAAAATATGGTGTCTCTGATTCAAATTCTGCTGCACATGTATCAACCATTTTGTAAACTGGCATAATTCCATTTTCTTTACGGAAGTCATAAATTTCTCTTTCCGTTTTATTCCAAAGCTTAGCGATTGCAATATCAGAGAAGCCTTTCTCTTTGGCATCACGTAAAAGCTCAGCGTTCATTGGCTCTTTTTTAAATTCACCTTCAAAATCAATGATTCCCTTTAGTTTATCAAGGAAGAAGCGGTCAATTTTGCTCCATTCATGGATTTGTTCAACAGTGACACCGCGACGCAAACCTTCAGCAATTACGAATAGACGCTCATCATCTGCCACTTCAATTCGCTTTTGAAGTGTTTCGGCATCAAGTTCTTCCATGTCTTCAATTTCAATATGATAAACTTTTGCTTCTAAAGAACGGACCGCTTTTAATAATGATTCTTCAAAATTGCGGCCAATAGCCATTACTTCACCAGTAGCCTTCATTTGCGTACCAAGCTTACGGTTAGCTGATTCAAATTTATCAAATGGCCAACGTGGAATTTTGGAAACGATATAATCAATTGTTGGTTCAAAGCAAGCATAAGTCCTTCCAGTTACAGGGTTCATCATTTCATCAAGTGTTAAACCCACCGCAATCTTAGCAGCAAGCTTCGCAATTGGATAGCCTGTCGCTTTTGATGCAAGTGCAGAAGAACGGCTCACCCTTGGGTTTACTTCGATTACATAGTAATTATAGCTATATGGGTCCAGTGCCAATTGAACGTTACATCCACCTTCAATTTTCAGGGCACGAATCATTTTTAATGATGCATTGCGTAACATCTGATATTCACGGTCACTCAATGTTTGGCACGGTGCCACAACGATGGAATCACCGGTATGGATTCCAACTGGGTCAAAGTTTTCCATGCTGCATACGACAATGGCGTGGTCATTTGAATCTCGCATAACCTCGAACTCAATCTCCTTGAAGCCAGCGATGCTTTTTTCAATTAAACATTGTGTTACCGGGCTGTATTTAAGACCACTTGCAACGATTTCTTTCAATTCTTCTTCATTTGCACAAATTCCGCCACCTGTACCACCTAATGTAAAAGCCGGACGGACGATGACAGGGTAACCAATTTCCTCAACAAAAGTTAAAGCTTCAGCTACCGTGTGAATGATCGCACTCTCGGGAATCGGCTCGCTAAGATCATTCATAAGTGTACGGAATTCATCACGATCCTCCGCTTTTTGGATTGCTGACAATCTTGTACCTAAAATTTCAACACTGCATTCCTCTAAAACTCCTGAATTGTGCAAATCCACAGCCATATTTAAACCTGTCTGGCCACCAAGTGTCGGAAGAAGCGCATCTGGCCGCTCTTTGCGAATGATTCGGCTGACAAATTCTAACGTAAGTGGTTCAATGTAAACTTTATCCGCGATTTCCGTATCTGTCATAATCGTAGCTGGATTTGAATTTACTAGAATAACTTCATAGCCTTCCTCTTTTAGGGCTTGACATGCTTGTGTGCCTGCATAATCAAATTCCGCCGCTTGCCCAATAACAATGGGTCCTGATCCAATTACTAATATTTTTTTGATGTCTACGCGTTTTGGCATACAGCTTCGCCTTCTTTCTTTTGAGTTTCGATTAAGTTTATAAAATCATCAAAAAGATGGTTTGAATCCTCTGGTCCAGGTGATGCTTCGGGATGATACTGTACCGTAAATGCCGGATAATCTAGATGCTGTAAACCTTCAACCGTGCCGTCATTTAAGGCGACATGTGTAACCTCTAGACGTGTATTTGCAATTGAATCAATGTCAACGGTATAGCCGTGATTTTGTGAAGTAATATCTACTGCACCGGTCTTGACATTCTTAACAGGATGATTTCCACCGCGATGACCGAATTTCATTTTACTTGAACTTGCACCACAGGCAAGGGCGAATAACTGATGCCCTAAACAAATTCCGAATACAGGCACTTTACCTAACACACCTTTGATCATTTCAATCGCTTCCGGTACATCCGTTGGATCTCCAGGCCCGTTTGAAAGCATAATGCCATCAGGCTTTAAACGTAAAACTTCTTCTGCGGTAATATTATATGGAACTACAATGACATCACAATTACGGCTATTAAGCTCACGTAAGATGCCGTGCTTCATGCCGAAGTCAACCAAGACGACACGATAGCCTCTGCCTGGGCTTGGATAAGCTGTTTTTGTTGAGACTTGGGCCACTTGGTCTGTTGGTAATGGCTGTTTTTTGAGTTTTTCAATGATATCCTGGGCATCAACGTCCATTCCGCAGATGGCACCTTTTAAAGTACCATGCTGACGAATGATTCTTGTTAATTTCCGTGTATCGATTCCTTGTAACCCAGGAATATCTTTACTCTTTAAATATTCGTCCAACGTTTCCTGGCTTCTCCAGTTAGAAGGGGAGTCACAAGCTTCTTTGACAATCAGACCATGAATCACAGGTGAAATGGATTCGAAGTCATCACGATTAATCCCATAATTGCCAACTAATGGATACGTTAACGTAACGATTTGGGCACAGAAGGATGGGTCTGAAATTTCCTCTTGATAGCCTGTCATCCCTGTACTAAATACAACCTCACCAGTTGTATCTTTCATGCTTCCAAACCCTTTACCTACAAATACTGTTCCATCTTCTAATATTAACTGACGTTTCACTCCGCAACACTCTCCTTCTCCCAAACAATTTTTCCATTAGCAATTGTTAGTACGTTCCAGCCTTTACAATTCCAGCCGTTAAATGGTGTATTCCTTCCTTTTGATAAAAACGTTGAACTATCAATTTCTTCTTCTTTTTCGACATCTAGTACTACTAAATCTGCAATACTGCCAACTTCAATTTTCCCATACGGTAAACCAAATGTCTCACATGGTTTAATCGTTAAGTAATCGATAAGTTGTTTTAAAGCCATCTTCCCAGATTGGACAAAATGTGTATATAACAATGGAAAGGCTGTTTCTAATCCTACAATTCCAAATGGTGCTTCAGTCATCTTCCATGCTTTTTCTTCCTCTGTATGAGGGGCATGGTCAGTTGCAATGAAGTCAATCGTACCATCTAATAAACCTTCTATTAACGCATCACGATCTTCTCTTCCGCGTAATGGCGGGTTCATTTTGTAATTAGTGTCAAGACCTGGAATGTCTTCGTCACAAAGTAGTAAATGATGTGGAGTTACCTCTGCTGTGACATTTATGCCTGCCCTTTTTGCATCTCTAACAGCTCGAACAGACTCCTTTGTACTTATATGGCAAACGTGATAATGGCAACCAGCTGCTTCAGCAAGAAGCACGTCCCTTGCAATTTGAACTGATTCACATACAGATGGAATTCCATTGACCCCATGTTTCTTTGAAAACTCACCCTCATGGACAGCACCTTTATTGATTAAGGAATTGTCTTCACAATGAGCCACGATTGCCATGTCTAATTCTGCCGCTTTTTTCATCGCGTCTAGCATCATTCCCGCTGTTTGAACTCCGACACCATCATCTGTAAAAGCAAATGCTCCTGCATCCTTTAAGCTTTTAAAATCAGTTAGCTCCTCACCAAGCTCGCGTATGGTAATCGATGCATAAGGAAGTACTCTTACTTTGGCTGTTTCTTTTATACGATTTTGCAGCCATTCGAGCTGTTCTTTTGTATCTGGAACGGGGCGTGTATTCGGCATTGCTGCTACAGTCGTATATCCACCTCGCGCTGCAGCAAGGGTACCCGTTTCAATTGTTTCTTTCTTCTCACCACCCGGCTCACGTAGATGAACATGCAAATCTACAAAACCAGGAGTCACAATTTTCCCTTCTACATCTCTTACATTCTCTACTGTATCTTGCTTGATAACATCCTCTATTCGAGTAATGATTCCATTTTCAATTAAGATATCTTTTTTTTCTAAATCTCCAGCAAAATTAAATGTTCTAGCATTTTTTAATAGTAATGACACGATCATACCCCCTTATTTTCTGCTTCTTACAGTTGTACAGTCAGTTCATTTATCTTTTGTGTTTCAAATGCACGTTTTAAGACAGCCATTCTGGCAAAAACTCCATTTTGCATTTGCTTAAAAATTCGTGAACGATCACATTCAACTAATTCATCAGCAATTTCAACTCCGCGATTCACCGGTGCGGGATGCATGATAATACTGTGCTTTTTCATAGTCTTTTCTCTCTCAATCGTTAAACCATAGGCTTGATGGTATTCTTCTTTCGAATTCCCCATTTGCCCCGCGTGTCGTTCGTGCTGAATCCGGAGCAGCATCAACACATCTGCTTCGCGCACAGCTTCATCCATTGAAATAAACTTACCTGTATTATCCTGCCATTCATTTGGGCCTGAAAACACTACATTGGCACCTAGTCTTGTTAAAGCATCATAATTTGAATGGGCAACGCGGCTATGGCTAATATCACCGACAATCGCAACATTTAAATCTTTAAATGTTTGAAATTCCTGCTTAATCGTTAATAAATCAAGTAGGCATTGAGTTGGATGCTCTCCTGTACCTGCACCGGCATTGATAATCGGAATGTTTATTTTTCCTACAAGCTCTTGGTAGAAATTATTTTCATGGTGGCGAATGACAACCCCATTAATACCAATGGATTCCAATGTTCGTACCGTATCATATAAAGTTTCACCTTTTTGAACACTAGAGCTTTCCGCGTAAAAATTTAAGACCTCTAATCCCAGCTTCTTTTCTGCTACCTCAAAGCTATTCCTTGTCCGTGTACTATGTTCAAAAAACATATTAGCGACAAACATTTGATGATCGACCTTCCAACTATTCCCCTCGGAAAACTGCTCTGCTTCATGAAGAATATTCTCAATCTCATTCAAAGTTAGGCCTGACATTGTTAATAAATGATTCATTTCATTTGCCCCCATTCGATTAATGAACAAATTAGGTTTAAAAAAACACCCATCTGTATTTGTATATACAAGGGTGCACTTGGAACACCCTTATAAGCCTCTCTGGACCACATTTAAAGTGTGTTTAATCTTAGTTGTTGTCTTCACTTAACAATGCATTTTCATCAACATTCTTTTCTCTGCCAGGCAAGACAAAGTTCAGTATTGCACCAATAATGGCTGCTAATGCCATACCGGAAATTTGAACTTGTTCAGTTACTTGAATAAAGGCCCCGCCAATACCAATTACTAATATTACAGAGGCAATAATTAAATTTCTATTTTTACTGAAATCCACTTTATTATCGATCAACATCCTTAACCCAGATGAGGCGATAATCCCAAACAATAGTATAGATACCCCACCCATTACATTGGTTGGGATTGAACTAATCAATGCGCTAAACTTGCCAATAAACCCAAATATAATTGCGAATACTGCTGCACCGCCAATTACAAACACGCTAAATACTCTCGTAATCGCTAAAACCCCGATATTTTCTCCATACGTCGTATTCGGAGGACCACCGATGAGGGAAGCTAATGTTAACGCAAATCCATCACCTGCAATCGCCCTATGTAAGCCTGGTTTAACAAGTAGATTTCGATTAATAACTTTGCTAAGAACCATCTGGTGTCCGATGTTTTCGGAAAATGTAACAATGACAACCGGAAGCATCGCAATCGCAACACTCCATTTTAATTCTGGAGAGTATGTTACAAAGGGAATTAACAGTTCAGGTGCTTCAAACCATTTTGCTGCGGTCACCCCTGAAAAATCAACAATTCCAACGATAGCTGCATAGGTGTAACCACAAACGATTCCGAATAATACAGGAATAACCCCAAAGAATCCTTTAAAAAACATCGTTGCTATTATTGTTAAGAATAGTGTGACTAATGCAACAGAAAAGTGCAAAGAACTGTAGGTAGCCGCATCATTAGGGTCGATTCTCATTGCCATATTAACCGCGTTTCCTGCAAGCCCAAGGCCGATAACCATAATAACAGGTCCGACAACAATCGGTGGCAAGATATTTAAAAGCCATTTAACTCCGAACTGTTTTATTAGTAAGGCCACTATTCCGTAGATCATCCCTGCCATAAACCCAACTAGCATGGCCGTACCAGGGCCACCACTGGCCTTAGCTGCAATAACAGGCGCGATAAAGGCAAAGGAAGAGCCTAAGTATGCTGGTATTTGACCTTTTGTAATAACTAAGTATCCAAGTGTGGACAACCCACTTGAAATTAGGGCAACCGATGGACTCAATCCAACTAGGAAAGGTACTAAGATCGTTGCTCCAAACATGGCGAACAAATGTTGAATACTAAGAGAAATCCATTGCGGGACTTTTGGTCTTTCATGTACGTCTAATACGATGTCTTGTCTTGTCATTATTCTCTTCCCCTATTCTCTTAATCTGTAGCTTATTCTTTCTCATGAATGCTTACTTGATCAATTGGATCTACTTCATTCAACTCAACAACAATGACCTCTGAACTGGATGTCGGAATATTTTTTCCAACGAAATCTGCTCGAATGGGCAGTTCCCGGTGTCCTCTGTCAACCAAAACAGCCAATTGAATTTGGGATGGTCGGCCGATATCCATTATGGCGTCCATTGCGGCCCGAACCGTTCGACCTGTATATAACACATCATCAACTAGGATTACCGTTTGTTCTTTAATGTCCACTGGTATACTAGACCCATGGATCATTGGCTCATTATTCGAAGTCTTCGTCGTTAAATCGTCGCGATAAAGGGTTATATCTACTTCCCCAACCGGTATCGGATTTCCCTCAATTTGTTTTATTCTTTCTGCGAGGCGATTTGCTAAATAAATTCCTCGAGTTTTAATACCAACTAGAAGGCAGTTTTCAATTCCTTTGTTACGTTCAATAATTTCGTGCGCTATTCGTGTTAATGCCCTACGAATGGCTTGTTCATCAAGGACAATCGCTTTTTCCTTCATGTTGCCTCCACCTCTTTATTTTTAATTTTCCAAAATGTCAATTTTATAGACAAAGCAAAAATCCTCTCACCGATTGGCGAGAGGATCGTTTTTTGTACACGAAGATAAGAGGACAGTCTTCCCCTAGTATTCATATCACGATTTCCTTCTCAGCCTCACGGGACTGTAGTTAAAGGACCTATTTATTTTCTAAAAAAATTATCCCACTAATATCGAATTTTGTCAATTAGCTTTTTCGAAGTTTATTTAGTAATTCTTCAAATTCTCCTGGCAGTGGTGCTTCAAATTGCAAAAACTCTTTTGTGCGCGGATGAATAAATCCTAATATACCTGCATGAAGTGCTTGCCCACCAAGATCCATTGTTTTTTTCGGGCCATATTTTGGATCACCAACTAAAGGATAGCCAATATACTTCATATGAACTCTTATTTGGTGAGTACGGCCGGTTTCAAGCTGACATTCAACAAAGGTATAATCTTTAAATCTTTCTAGCACCCGAAAATGGGTTACAGCTGTTTTACTATTTTCATCGGTCACCGTCATGCTTTGGCGATCATTTTTGTCCCGGCCAATCGGCGCATCAATTGTGCCATTGTCGTGTGAAATATTTCCATGAACCAAGGCTTTATATTTTCTTAAGACAGTTTTATTAACTAGCTGGTCTACTAATGATTCATGGGCCATATCATTTTTGGCTACCATTAGTAATCCTGATGTATCTTTATCAATTCTATGAACAATACCCGGTCTTAGAACCCCATTTATTCCCGATAAATCTTTACAATGCGCCATCAGTCCATTCACGAGGGTGCCGGATAAGTGGCCTGGAGCTGGATGCACAACCATCCCTTTTGGTTTATTAACGACTAGGACATCAGAATCTTCATAATAGATATCGAGATTCATCTCTTCAGGTAAAACATCTAAAATCTCCGGTTCTGGGATTTGAAGTTCGATATAATCATCCAGCTTGCATTTATAATTTCCTTTAATATCTTTTCCATTAACAGTTACAAGTCCATCTTTAATCCATTGTTGAACTTGACTTCGTGACCATTCTTCATTGAAGGTAGATAACACTTTATCAATTCGCTCATTTTCGTTAGCACTTGTTATTGTTGCTTCAAACTTCTCCATTTACCTTTTTCTCCTTTTTAGCTTCCAGCAAAGTATGTATTAATATGAGGATCACCCCAGCGACAAGTGCTGCATCCGCAACATTGAATATTGGATAATTATATTTGAAGAAATAAAAATTCAAATAGAAATCAAAAAAGTCGACTACTTCTTTTCTAATAAGGCGATCTATAAAATTCCCAATCGCTCCCCCAAGGATAAGACCTAATGACCAGCCCATTAACGGGTCCTTTTTCGCCAATTTCCGGATGTAATAAATAACGGCAATAATGACAATAATAGTTATGATATAGAAAAACCACATTTGACCTTGTAAAATCCCCCATGCAGCTCCCCGGTTGCGATGTGAGGTTAAATAAAAGAATTGATCAATGATTGTGATGCTTTCCCCAAGTTCCATCTTTTTAACAACGAGCCATTTCGACCATTGATCAATTAAAATAACAATAATTGCGATAAAATAATAAATCACCAATGCTCCTCCGATCTTCCTATGCCAAAAATTTATTTCTGTAAAATTGTAGCATAGTCGCTGGCAAATTAACAATATAGAGGCTGTTCAACTAGATATGGAAATTGTGTCATTGCCTCTGCTTCACGAAGTGTTCTAACTGTTGGAACAACCTTTAACAGTTCTGTTGGTATCCTTTCACCGGTTTCCTCGCAAACCCCATATAGTCCTAGATCCATTTTGAGCAATGTTCGTTTCACATCCTGTAGTTCGGCTTGAATATGGTGATCTACTTGGTTTAACTTTTCCCGATTATAATACGAAGTTCGATTTAATCCTTCTTCCAGTTCCGTTCTAGTTAATTCAAGCTCTGCTTTAACTTGTGCATAAAGATCGTTCATAATCAAGCTGCCTCCTTGGAAACTTTGAGTTATGTGATTAAATTGTAAGCTTATTGTTGCCAGAACGAATATATTTAGACAGGCAACATTTACAAGCCGAAAAGCGATAGCACCCATTTAGCGAAATCTACTAGTCGCAGGGTGCTGGAGCTAGACATTGAAAAGGCGCACTGCAAATGTGCGCCTTCCGCTTTTCTATTTATTTCACATAATGCTCTTGAACGGTTGTTCCACAGTCTTTACATAATGTTGGATGTTCAGCTACTGCTCCTACTGTTGGTGTAACAACCCAGCAGCGTTCACAAGTCTCGCCCTCAGCCGGTTTAACGACGATTGACAAAGTATCAAAGCTTTGTGCCTCACTTGGAGCATTGCCTTGATCTCCAGCCATTTCTAAATGTGAGACAATGAATAGTTTTTGTAAATCTTCAATATTTTGTAGAAGCTCCTTATATTTAGCATTTGGATATAATGTGATGCTTGCTGTTAATGACTTGCCGATTACTTTTTCATTACGAGCATTTTCTAGAGCTTTTAAAACATCATCACGAATTTCCATAAAGGTATCCCATTTTTCTTCAATAGCTGCTGCGTTCGCAATTTCTGTCACTTGAGGCATATCTACAAGCTGAACGCTTTCTTCTGTAACACCTGGAATGTACTCCCATACTTCTTCTGCAGTATGCGGCAGGATTGGGGTTACTAATTTAGTTAAAGCAAGCAATGTTTCGTAAAGAACTGTCTGGATTGAACGACGGTTTTTACTATTTGCAGCCTCGATGTAAATAACATCCTTTGCCACATCCAAGTAAAAAGAGCTCAATTCAATCGTACAGAAATTATTTACGGCATGATAAATTCCGGCAAAATCATAGTTTTCATATGATGTCAGAACTTTATCAATGACCTTGTTCAGTTTCACTAAAATATAAACATCAACTTCGCGCAGGTCATTTAGGGAAACCTTATCAACAGCAGGATCAAAATCACTTAAGTTTCCAAGTAAGAATCTGAACGTATTTCTAATTTTCCGATATACTTCAGCCACCTGCTTTAAGATCGCGTCGGATACGCGAACATCAGCCTGATAATCAACAGAGGCAACCCATAGGCGTAAAATATCGGCACCTAATTGATCCATGACTTTATTAGGAATGATAGTATTTCCTAGAGATTTACTCATTTTCCGACCTTCACCATCTAATGCAAAGCCATGGCTTAAAATGCCTTTATATGGAGCTTTTCCAGTTACAGCAACACCAGTTGATAAAGATGAATTAAACCAGCCGCGATATTGGTCAGAACCTTCTAAATACAAGTCGGCCGGACGCTGCAATTCTTCCCGTTCTACTAACACCGCTTGGTGGGAAGAACCGGAATCAAACCAAACATCCATAATATCCGTTTCTTTAGTAAACTTGCCATTTGGACTATGTGGTGATGTGAACCCTTCCGGTAATAAATCCTTTGCTTCTCTTTCAAACCATACGTTTGAACCATGTTCTCTGAATAAATTAGAGACATGTGCAATTGTTTCATCCGTAATGATCGGTTCACCATCTTCACCGTAAAATACTGGGATCGGAACACCCCAGGCACGTTGACGGGAAATACACCAATCTTCACGGTCTTTAATCATATTGAATAATCTAGTTTCACCCCAAGCAGGAACCCATTTCACTTCTTTAATAGCCTGCAGCAATTGTTCTCTGAAATCCTTAATCGATGCAAACCATTGTGCTGTCGCCCGGAAAATAACCGGTTTCTTCGTTCTCCAGTCATGCGGATAGGAGTGTGTAATAAAAGTAAGCTTTAATAATGCGCCAACTTCCTGTAATTTCTCTGATACAACCTTATTCGCATCATCATAGAATAAGCCTTCAAAGCCAGGTGCTTGACTTGTAAAATATCCTTTATCATCAACAGGATTTAATACATCTAATCCATACTTTTTACCAACTAAGAAGTCATCTTCACCATGTCCAGGAGCAGTGTGTACACAACCTGTACCTGCATCTGTCGTGACATGCTCTCCAAGCATGACTAATGAATCACGCTCATAGAACGGATGACGGGCTACTACATTTTCAAGCTCTGCACCTTTTACAGTTTTAACAACCTTTACATTTTCCCATTCAATTGTTTTTGAAACTGATTCCAACAATGCAGATGCTAGAACATATTTTTCGCCATCCACTTCAACTACGCTGTATTCCAACTCAGGATGTACACAAATACCGAGGTTCGCCGGAATAGTCCAAGGTGTTGTTGTCCAGATGATGATTTTTTCATCCCCTGCTAGGACACCATTGCCATCTTTTACTTGAAAAGCAACATAAATCGAAGCAGAACGCTTATCTTGATATTCGATTTCTGCTTCAGCTAAAGCTGATTCGGATGATGGTGACCAATAAACTGGCTTTAACCCTTTATAAATATAACCCTTTTTTGCCATTTCCCCGAAAACTTTAATTTGTTGCGCTTCATAACCCTTTGTTAAAGTGATATAAGGATTTTCCCAATCCCCTCTAACACCAAGTCGTTTAAATTGTTCGCGTTGGCAGTCGACCTGCTCATAAGCATATTCTTCACAAAGTTTCCTGAATTCAGCGACACTCATTTTTTTGCGATCTACTTTTTTGTTTTTAGTCAACGCTGTTTCGATCGGCAAACCATGTGTATCCCAGCCTGGTACATACGGAGCATGATAGCCGCTCATTGATTTAAAGCGAACGATCATATCCTTAAGAATTTTATTAAGGGCATGACCCATATGAATATCACCATTTGCATAGGGAGGTCCATCGTGCAGGACAAACAATGGGCGTCCTTCCGTTCTTTTTTGGACCATTTTATAGATATTTTGTTCTTCCCATTTTGCTTGGATTTCAGGTTCGCGTTTTGGCAAATTGCCTCTCATCGGAAACTCTGTTTTCGGCATAAGCAATGTATCTTTATATTCCATTATAAAATCCTCCTATTTTTAATGCATAAGCTATTTTTTTACAATAAAAAAACCTTCTCAATCCCAAGAAAGGGACGAGAAGGTATTCCCGCGGTACCACCCAAATTAGCAAATAAAAGTATAATATTCCATATACTTGTATAATTAAGCTCGCTTTACTATTCGTAACGTGAATAAAACGCCCAAGCTTACTGGCTAACCTCATTTCAGCTTAAGAACTCAAGGGTGATCTTCTTCTTTACTTCTTCCATCGAGCTTGCACTATCCTCGATTCGCTGGCGGTGATCTGTAAAGACTACTGTCCCTGTCATCGTTTAAAAAATAGAATATACAAATTATATTCAAACATTTTGCTTCCGTCAAGTTTTCTTTAAGATTCCGTTAATTCTTCCGGCTCTTCCTCGTTATATTGCATTAAATGCTCCCAATCATCGCTTTCAATCATTTCTAATTGGGCTTTGATTAGCATGCGGAAACGATTGCGGAATACTTTCGATTGCTTTTTCAATTCATCAATTTCAATCGCAATTCTGCGAGATTTACTTAATGCCTCATTTATAATCCTGTCAGCGTTTTTCTCAGCTTCCTTAATGATCAATTTTGATTCTGTTTGCGCGTTTCTTCTAACTTCTTCAGCAGCTTCCTGCGCTACTATTATCGATTTATTTAAAGTTTCTTCAATATTAGAAAAATAGGTTAATCTCTCTGTTAAATCTTTCACTTTTTCTTCAAGGTCTTTTTTCTCACGAATGATGATCTCGTAATCTTTAATAACTTGGTCTAAAAATTCATTAACTTCATCCTCATCATACCCACGAAAACCACGGCTAAATTCCTTATTATGAATATCTAATGGTGTTAATGGCATAGGTGACACCTCCAACATTTAGTAAAAAACCCAAAGTTATGATTTATATATTTTTCGACACATTCACTCTAATTCCTGCAACATTTTCAATAATTATTTTGCCTTTGCCACAACAATACGCCATTTTTCTTTCTTCGTTTGCCCTTCAATCCTTTTTATCTTGCATCGTCCAAACGTCCGCATTGATAATGTATCACCTTGGTGACAAAGAAATGAGGGGTCATCAGTAACCCTCCAATTTACCTTTACCATTTGATTTTGAATGTATGGCCATACTTTTGATCTCGAAAGATTAAACACTTCAGCCAAAATAACATCAAGCCGCATTGAGGATACCGTACACGTATGCTCATGCCATTCATCATTCACGGGTATGATCTTCTCACATCCAATTTGTTCAAGTGTCACATTTGTTTTGCCAACTTGATTGAAATGAAGTCTGACATATTCTGCGACTTGACCTGCTACGAGGATTTGCGCCATGTCGTTATCAATTATGATATCACCAAATTTTGACCTTTTTAACCCCAACCCCATTGTTGAACCGAGAACTTTTCGATGGTCTAGTGATACAAATTTAGAAGGGAATTTTATTGAAAAAGCAACAATATCAAAATCATCATTCTGAACTTCATAGTATTCCGGGTAAAGGATTGCTCTTTTCCGTTCCGCCTGGTCATATCCACCCCAAAAAGCACATTTTACGTCTTCTTTTGAACCTATTATACTTTGAACAATGTCGATCTCCCGAGGGTCATGAAAATCAAGGAGTTTGTATGTATATTCATCGGTAACCTGTTCCCGCCATTCGATAATTTGATCAATAAAAGCACGTTCTTCTTTACGAAAATGTTGATAAATAGACATTGAAATCACCTTTAATCCTAATTTGGTAGATAAATGTAAAAAACAGGGATCCTTTTATAGACCCCTGCTTATGAATTATAGCCCCAAAAAGTGAAATAAGTTTACTGCACCCGCTTGTGCAAATTTTAACACAAAAATGGCTGCAATTGGCGAAATATCAATCATCCCTAAAGGAGGAATAATTCGTCGAAACGGTTCTAAAAATGGTTCTACAATTCTTCCTAGAAATTGTCCTATTGATGATTCTCTAGCACCAGGAAACCATGACATAAAAATATAAATAATGATTGCCCAGCTATAAATTCCAATTAGTTGTGAAATTATACTTCCGATTACTCCCACTTCATCACCACCTGTTCTCTATTGGCTCTATTTCCTCTGCCATATCAGAAATAGAACCAGCTATATCAACATTTTCCGGTGTGCAAATAAATGTATTTGCACCAAGTTTATTAATATCTCCACCTATAGCATAAACGGTACCGCTCAAAAAGTCGACTATTCGCATTCCTTGGTCGGTTGTTACTCTTTGCAAATTAATAACTACAGTCTTTCGACTCTTTAAATGGTCAGCAATCTCTTGAACTTCATCATAGATGCGGGGCTCGCATAAAATAACCTTTGATGATTGCTGAATGCTTTGTAGACTGACAACATTTTGCTTTGATGACCTTGTTACACGTTTTGGGACTTCATACTCCTCTTCCATTAGAGGTTGCTCTTCGATATATTCTTCTTCATCATCAAGGGCGAAAAAGGTTCGAAATTTCGACTTTATGCTCATTACTCATTACACCCCCTAAAATTCCTTTCCGACTAAAGAGGTGCCGATTCTTATCATCGTCGCTCCTTCTTCAATCGCTATTTTATAATCGTTGGACATTCCCATTGATAACTCTTCACACGGTGCGTAGGGAAGGTTTAAAGCTTGTACATCTTTTTGCAGCTTCTTAACTTTAGAGAACGTTTCCCGAAGAACTCCTTCATCCTCTATAAAAGGGGCCATTGTCATAAGACCTACAACCTTAATAAGGGGGAAATCCTTCAGGTTTTCAATAAATGGAACAACCTCATCTACTGATAATCCTTGTTTAGATTCCTCATTAGCGGCATTAACTTGAACAAAGCATTTAATGATATTTTCAGCTCGTTTATTAATTTCTTCAGCCAAGCTTAAGCGGTCTAATGAATGAATATAATCGACTTTATCGATAATATTTTTCACCTTTCTCGTTTGCAGTGTCCCAATAAAATGCCATACGGCATGTTCACCAATGATCTCCCACTTTTGATTTAAGCCGTTATCACGGTTTTCACCGATATGCTCGATTCCTGCAGCAATTGCACTTTGTGCAGTTTCGGTTGATACATATTTTGTTACGGCAATAATTTTGATTTCACTTGGGTCACGGTTTGTTTTTCTGCAAACTTCAGCGATATTTTCTTGAATTAGTTGTAAATTCTCTTTAACTGACAAAACCTGAACCTCCGTCCTTCATACCAATAAAGCTTAGCATTCTTCCTGTTTTACCTTGACTCTTCCGGTGTGAAAAAAACAAATCCGAAGAACAGCTAGTACAGTAGTTGGATATTTCAATATGTTCAGATAGGACGCCTGATTTTCTAATCATTTCATAATTAGCTGCTTTTAAATCAAGACGGTATTGTCCATCTGACACTTTTTCATATATTTTATTTGTTAACGCTCCCTCTAGGTTTTTAGCCATTTGTTCCATTACATAATCATCGACAACATAACAGCATTTCCCAATGGAAGGACCGATACCGACAACTATATCCTCTACAGCGATATTTTCATCACTAATCCACTTCTCTATCATTTTACCACCTATATTGGCTGCCGTTCCACGCCAACCGGCATGGGCTACTCCTATTATATCTTCAGCGGATATAGCAAAAAAATACAATGGAACACAATCAGCATAGGCAGAAAATAGAAAGGTGTTTTGATCTCTAGTATATAACCCATCAACACCCTTTATCGCTGTTTCCATTTGTGTTGAACCTTTCCCCTTATCTTCTTTAGAAACTTTAGCAATTTTATCACCATGAATTTGTTCTGCGCAAATCCATGTATGTAAAGGGGCCCCAATCATTTCGGAAAGCTTCTCTCTGTTCCGAATAACATCTTCCCGCGTATCATTGACATGTAAACCGAGATTCATGGAATCAAAAGGCTTTTTGCTAAATCCACCATTACGTGTAGAAAAGCCTGCTACAATTTTTCGATTTAGAGAGTTCCATCGTTCAATAAACATTACCGATTCCTGAAGTTTAAATGGTTCCTTTATCACGAAGAGCCCCTTTCTCATAAATAATTTTATTTCATTCATATTTTACCACAACATCAATATAAATTAAGAGAAATATATTGAATCAAATATGCCTTGGCATATTTGCGCCTGGATTTTTTCGAGTTTGCTCGAAAAACTACCTCTGAAAATCCATGGCATCCGCCGGAGGCTTTAACATTATTCAGTCTGCTGAATAATGTTAATAGAAAGTTTTTGGTGCTTTTACTTCAGCTTCAATTTCATCATCGTCATGATAATTGGTCCGAAAATAGCGAACAAGAATAACATCGGTACCAATTTTTACGATATTACTCCATGGGACTACAACCTCATCATTTTTTCCGAAAAACCCCATCATTTTTGAACCAGTTTGAATAATGATCGCATCGATTTTACCTGTTACTAAATTTATATCTAAATCCGTAATGTTCCCTAATTTTTTTCCATCAGCAACATTAACAACATCTTTAATTTGGAAATCAGTTATCGTAAGCATATTCATTCCACCTCTTTCCCTACAAATATATGAAATGAAAGGCTTGGACTATGATTGAAGTGAACCAAAAAAAAGACTTGCATTCATGCAAGTCCAATCATTGTATATTTTTATTCATTTGTTTAATTGCTGCTTTCTCTAAGCGCGACACTTGCGCTTGAGAAATTCCAATCTCTTCGGCAACTTCCATTTGTGTTTTTCCTTGGAAAAACCTTTTTGTTAAAATAAGTTTTTCCCTTTCATTCAGGCGTCTCATCCCTTCTTTAAGCGCAATTTCTTCGATCCACTGAAGATCTTTGCTCTTTTCATCACTTAATTGATCCATTACATAGATTGGATCCCCGCCATCGTTATAGATTGGTTCAAATAGTGAAACCGGATCTTGAATGGCATCTAATGCAAAGACAATTTCTTCATGGGGAACGTCTAATTCCTTCGCAATATCTTCGGCTGTCGGCTCTCTTGATGTCATACCCATTAATCTTTCTCTTACTTGTAATGCCTTATAAGCGATATCCCTTAAAGACCTTGAAACACGAATAGGATTATTATCACGCAAATAACGGCGTATTTCTCCAATTATCATTGGTACAGCATATGTTGAAAATTTCACGTTTTGACTTAAATCGAAGTTATCAATAGATTTCATCAAGCCAATACAGCCAACCTGGAATAGATCATCTACATATTCCCCTCTGTTGTTGAACCGCTGAATTACACTAAGTACGAGACGTAAGTTGCCATTAACAAGTTTCTCTCTTGCACTAATGTCCCCACTTTGCATTTCACGGAACAATTTGCGCATTTCTTCATTCTTCAATACTGGAAGCTTTGATGTGTCTACACCACAAATTTCTACTTTATTTCGCGTCATTCTTTCCCTCCTAATTTAGAGGTTGCTGTACAAGTAAAGTATCTCCGGAAGAGGGAAATTTATGCACTTCGTTTAAAGTGAAATGTAGACCAAATTTTCAGACCATTTTATTGAATTCTTTCCGTAAACGTTTAATAATTCGTTTTTCAAGGCGCGAAATGTAGGACTGGGATATACCAAGCATATCAGCTACATCCTTCTGTGTTTTTTCCTCCCCGCCCATTAAGCCAAACCTTAACTCCATAATTTGTTTTTCTCGATCATTTAATTGCTCCAATGATTTTAATAGTAAATTTCGGTCAATGCTTGCATCCAAATCCTTTGTAATAATGTCTTCCTCTGTCCCTAACACGTCAGATAGCAATAATTCATTTCCATCCCAATCAATATTGAGTGGCTCATCGAAGGATACTTCTGAACGAATTTTATTATTTCTCCGTAAATACATAAGAATCTCATTCTCAATACATCTTGACGCATATGTAGCAAGCTTTATTTTTTTCTCAGGATTAAATGTATTTACAGCTTTAATTAAGCCAATCGTGCCAATACTGATTAAATCCTCAATATTGATACCAGTATTTTCGAATTTTCTCGCTATATAAACGACTAATCGCAGGTTTCTTTCAATCAATATGGACTTGGCAGCCTTATCCCCCGTCGGTAATTTTTCCAATAAATGCTCTTCCTCTTCTTTTGATAAGGGTGGTGGCAATGCCTCTTTACCGCCAATATAATATATTTCATCTGCTTTTAATCCAAATTTCATTAATAGTTTGTACCACATAAGTGTAAGTTTGATCTTAATTGTTCTCAATTTCCTTCCCCCCAGTATGTTGTTATGCAGAAATATTTGTCTTTGTAAGCATCTTCGGATGGATGATGCATTCGTAATCCCCGTTAGAAGACAGAATCGTATGGCTTAACCCAATTAATACTTTTTTCACTGTAATTTCTTTTTCATTGATCATAATCACTACTTGATCTGGTCTAATTGCAAGTAAAAATTGATGTTCCTGGCCCACAGCCCGGTATGGAACAATCCGAATACGATTGGCCCAACTTGGATCGATTGTACTAAAATCGAGCATTTCGGGATTTTGGGATTGCTGAATGAGCGCTGCCGGAAAACATGATGCGCACCTTTGTATTTCTAGAATCATAACAGGAGTTTGTGTGATTGGATCATATAGTTGATTACCACTATCAATAAGTCCCTTTAAACCCATGGAATCCTCACCAATTTTAACTTGAACCCTGACCAGTTGTTCAAAGTTAATCTTAGTCATCTCAATTTCTTCTATGTTGTACTTTGAAAAATACCAAACCAGCGGAAAACCAATTAATACCGTTAACCAGCTCACCGGGTCACCAAATCCACTTGATTGTGTCATGAGTGCGCCATTTATGAATGCGATATCTGTTTGAAAAAAATAGTGTAACCCGAGCATTCCTCCTCCGACCATAAATGTAATAAAATAAAAAGTTAGGAGATTTTTAATAAAGTAACGAAATTTCAGGAATCCAAATACCGAATATACAATAAGTATAGAATAGAGCAGTTTCATAACAGGATGTGATGTAATTGCCACATACGGCGTAAAATAAAAAAGAATGATCGATGACCCTATTAATGCTCCTAAAAATATGCGCCACTTCTTTACCTTTCGTTTTAAAATTATAGCAGTTAAAAATAATAAGAATGAATCAAAGAAAAAGTTTAATAACCATATAACGTCCAGATAAATGGTCAATAATTTTCCCCTTTCAAATTGTAAGTACTATGAAACTAGTATATAGCACATCCTCTTTGGAAGTCTGTCATACTTTGACGTCTCTAACATAGAGTTTTTGACATGTTTTTTAGATTATTGTCGAGATAGGAGGTGGAAGCGCCCGTTCAGCGAAGTTTACGAGTCGCTGGGTGCTGGAGCTAGACTGCGGAATGCATATAAAAAAAGCACATACCTTTTAGGTACATGCTTTTCTTTGGTCAATTTTAATGTTAGCGATGACGGTTGCGGTTTCGTAAAAATGTAGGAATATCTAAAGTATCCTCTGCACTAAATTGACCAGCATTATTTAGATGTGGCTGCTCTGGTTGAACAGGCTCCTCTTTTCTTGCCATATTACGATTTGGAACGACACTTGGACGATTTCCAATCATACTTGGGCGGCTTGCTTGAATAGGTTTATTACCTACAGTTTCTTTAAAGCCTGTAGCAATAACAGTTACAACAATTTCATCCTTTAAGTTCTCATTAATGACAGAACCGAAAATCATATTGACTTCTTCATCGGATGCAGTCGCAACAATATCAGCAGCTTCTTGAACTTCATACAAGCTTAGATTCATACCACCGGTTATGTTCATTAGAACACCTTGTGCACCATCGATAGATGTTTCCAGAAGTGGGCTTGAAATCGCTTTTTTAGCTGCCTCAGCAGCACGGTTTTCTCCAGTAGCAATACCGATACCCATAAGTGCAGACCCTTGATTTGACATAATTGTTTTAACATCTGCAAAGTCAAGGTTAATTAGGCCTGGTACAGCAATTAAATCAGAAATACCTTGTACACCTTGACGAAGTACATTATCGGCTTCACGGAAGGCTTCCAGCATTGGTGTGTTTTTATCCACAATTTCTAACAATCTATCATTAGGGATTACAATTAAAGTATCAACATTTTCCTTAAATGATGCAATTCCACTTGCAGCTTGGGTCGAACGCTTACGTCCTTCAAAAGTAAACGGGCGGGTTACAACCCCTACTGTTAATGCTCCTAATTCCTTGGAAATTTGAGCTATAACTGGTGCTGCACCTGTACCTGTACCACCACCCATACCGGCAGTAACAAACACCATATCTGCACCCTTAAGTGCTTCCTCAATTTGCTCGCGGCTTTCTTCAGCTGCTTTTTTTCCAACTTCAGGATTAGCCCCAGCGCCAAGACCTCTAGTTAGCTTCGTGCCAATTTGTAGTTTAATTTCTGCTTTGGAAAGATTTAAAGCTTGTGCATCCGTATTAACCGCAATAAATTCTACTCCTTGCACCCCATGTTCAATCATACGGTTAACAGCGTTGCTGCCGCCGCCGCCGACACCGATTACTTTTATAGAGGCTAGACTATCCATATGTGTATCAAATTGCAACATCATAAAATCCTCCTAAATATCCAAATTGCCATTCAAAGATCCTCATTCAAAAAAGGATTTAAATAATTCTTTCGCTTTCTTTACCACATCAGTATTATTCTTTTTCGGTTTCTTTACAACATGTTGTGTTCTTTTTTGTGGTCGATCAGATTCTTGATTTGAAACTGCAGCGGCAACTTCAGCACCTTGAAGTCTTGCATTTCGATATGCGAATTGGATCAATCCAACACTAGTTGTATATATAGGATCCCGAACGCCGATATAATCAGGTTTAGCAATTCGCAGATTATGTTGTAGAACAAGCTGTGCCAGCTCCAACAGACCTGGTAAATTTGCAACTCCGCCTGTAAATACATAGCCTCCTGGTAAATCCCTATACCCTAATTTTTTTATGGTATCTTGTACCATGAGAAGGATTTCTTCTAATCTAGCTTCGATTATATCAGAAAGGTCAAGTTGGCTATATTGTTCCTGCTTATCGCTGCCGATAACAGGCAATGAGAAAACTTCATCTTCTGATGCGTGATCGTAAAAAGCATATCCGTGCTTTATTTTGATTCTCTCAGCTTCTTCTGTTGAAGTTCTAAGACCGATGGAAATATCATTTGTCATATGATCCCCACCAATAGGAAGTACGGTTGTCACCTGCAAATGTCCATGTTCAAATATAGAAACAGTAGTTTGTCCACCACCAATATCAACAAGAGCCACTCCGATATTTTTTTCATCTCTTGAAAGCGCGATTGCACCTGTTGCCAAAGGCTGCAAACAAATATCAGTAATTTTAAGACCTGCTTTTTCCACACACCTTAATAAGTTATGTAATACCGTTCTTGATCCTGTAACAATTGTTCCCTCGACTTCTAATCGTACACCGATCATGCCACGTGGGTCATTAATGCCATCTAACCCATCAACGATAAACTGGTGTGGGACCACACCGATGATTTCCCTTTCAGGTGGTATTGAAATGACTTGAGCAGCATCAATTACACGGGCAATATCCTCGTTGCCAATTTCCCTGTTCTCACTTGAGACTGCCACAACCCCATGACATGGTATCAGCTGTACATGATTACCGGCAACTCCTACTACTACATGATTAATATCCATTCCCACCATACGTTCTGCTTGTTCGACAGCCTTCTTAATGGATTGTACGGTTTCATCTATATCAACAATAGATCCTTTTTTTATGCCTACAGATTTTACATTACCCACACCTATAATGTTTAAAGAATCACTAGAAACTTCTGCAATGATTACCTTAACATTGGATGTACCGATGTCTAGACTTACAATAATTTCACTGTTGTTCATACTTTGGCACCTCCTTTAAGTTACTCCTATTCATTTAGTATTGTTGTTTTTTAAGTTTTGTTTGATTGATCTGTTAAAAAATTGCTCAACATTAAAATTATTCAACACGAACGACTATTTCCCTTTAATAATATAGGAATTTTTTCTATTTTTCTCGTGATGTTGACCATTTCGACAAAAGTAGTCTTCTGATCACCGCAATGTTTTGGAATAAGCGAACCCCAAAAGCGAAGACAGCGGCTAAGTATAAGTCTACACCAAGATGAACACCTAGAAAAGACAAACTTGCAGCAAGTAAAATATTGGAGAAAAAACCACTAACAAACACTTTATCATCATAAGTATTTTGCAAATGTGCCCGTATTCCACCAAACAAAGTGTCTAGTGCCGCTAATACTGCAATCGAGAGATAGTTTGAGTATTCATCAGGTATGCGTATATCAGTTAGTAAACCTAAAAAAATACCAAGCAACAAACCTAATACCGGTAACCACATTTAACTGTTCCCCTTTTCTAAATTAACAGGTTCAACAGGTTGCATATACTTATTTCTTAAAACCTCATCATAAGCAGGTAATGTAACCTCTTGTTGTAATGTTGATGTTAATTCCAAATTTTCTAATGCAAAAAATTCATCGACAATTTGCGAAACCTGCATTTGATTATGCAGTTTTTCTGCATTCTCGGCAATGACCTTAATTTCAATTGGCAAAGGGCCAAGTGGAGTGTTATTTATATAAGTTTTACCATTTACATCACGGATTGGGGATGTAACAATAATTCTTTCATCGTCAACCGAAACAGCCAATGCTTTATATCGGTATAGTTCATTGATTAGTCGAATGAGCAGATCAGGCGGCACAGTTTGATATGGTTCTCCGATCATGGATTGGTTAAATGATGGACTAATTTTGATTAAAATTCCAGAGCCTTTTTGCTCAGTTAGTCCAATTTTCTTCTTCAATTCTTCCAGTTGTTCCGTTATTCCCTCATATTTACTGTTATAGGGGGCTTCTTCATATTTCCTTAATGTGTCTTCCTTTGTTCTGATCTCTTTATACAGCTCCGTAATCAGCCGCTGCTCATGCTCAATATCTTCACGAATTTCCCATATATCTCTTGTATCCCGGACAACTGGTTCTTTAATTGTTTGAAATTGAATGGCCATCATAAAACCTAATATAGTTGTTATTAAAGCTAGTGTTACTTTACTCTTGCTCCTCATTCTTTTCTATCACCCTTCATTACACAGCAACCTGACAATCCTTTAAAATTAACTTTCTTTCGCTTCAAAATATGGATCAAAAATTAGTTCACCTTTTTTTTCTATTTTCACTTCAATATTATCCATGACAAGCTGATCCCGAACCCCATGTAGAATAACTAAGGAGCTATATAACACTTCCGGGTCACCAATGGCAGAAATAACAAAAGGAGCGTTATATTCATTGCCATCAACGCTTATTACAGGCCCAATACAGGCTATATAACTATTTTGGACGAGCCTTTGCCCATTTATGGCAATTGCTTTTGCGCCTGCGGTCCGGAGCTCGTTGATTACTTTATGAACATGTCCTTCATGAACAATATAATTATTGGCGTTGTCCTCTAACTTAACATAAGAGGCATCCGTTAAGGTTACAGTTACTCCGGGCCCCTTTACTTGAACTTCTCCAGCAAACATACGCAGCTTTTCAATGTCTTCAACCAACGTTTTAAAAGACTTTTCCTGCTGCGCAAAGTTGGCCTCAATTTCACGCACACTTTGTTGTTTTTCCGTTAATTCCTGTTGCAGCCTTTTTGTTGTTTCTTCTAATCTTATTAATTTTTCGCGATACTCAAATTCTCTTTGCCATTGCTTCCCTTCAGCCACTGTGCCGGTGTGACTGTTCGTAAATTGATAGGAGAACGAAATTAAAAAACCTAAAACGATAGCCACAAAAGAAAGAACGACATGTTTACCGTTCACCTTCAATATTTTCATCCCCCTCATTTTTATATGCCTTAAAATAAGAACCGACTTCAAGGTGGATGACTCCAAATTGCTCATCAGTCAATTGTTCTTTGATCATCGGATAATTTTTAATTTTTTCTGAAAAGCCACGAATTGTAGCACTGACCTCTTGTCCATCATTCATAAACAATGTAATGTGAAGCGGGTCGCTATCCTCCGGAGTAAGATGGATTTCGGAAACCCGATTGAGTATGCTGTCCGGCACATGACGAAGCTGTGCTGCCATTTCCTGAAGCTCCTCACTCTGTGCCCAATTTATTAATAACGGTGCATCCGCAGGAATATTTTCCAACTTATCCTTTTCAAGGATTTTCCCTGTTTCTAAAATTGGATAATAGGATGTACCATCAATTAAGTAAGCTACTCTAGTATTTTCCCTCACAACTATCTGTATTTGATTAGGCAATTTCCGTGTGACCTCAACCTTCGATATTTCATCATGCTCATTAATCTTTTTAGCAATTGCAGAAGGGTCAATTTTCCAAAAGCTTGTCCCTTTTTCAATACCACTAGCGTTAATGATCGCCTCATCTGATACATGGATATTTCCTAATACATGGATAGTCTGAATTTTACTTAAAGGGGATTGAAAATAAAGTATGAAGATAACTAGTACAAAGAATAAAGATATATATGTTATAAACCTTTTGTTTGCTTTTTGTTTTCGCTGCTCTTTTAATTTCGGTATACGGTCTTCGATATCAATAACTTTATTATTTTTCATCCAAAAATCCCCCATACTGCTCTAATACCATAGACAATACAATCAAATGCGCCTCAGCGTATTTGCGAAGGCGCATTTGATTTGGTTCTATTATAACAAAAGTTAACATGTTTTTGTTATTATTTCTGCTTAGTTTTTGCCAATTATTTCAACCTCAGTTTTCATTTCTACACCAAACTTTTCCATAATCACGTTCTGGATGTGTTTGATTAAAGCTAATACATCACTAGCTGTAGCACTTCCCGTGTTAACGATAAAGTTACCATGCAATTCAGATACTTTTGCGCCGCCAATTTGATAACCTTTTAAACCTGCTTTTTCTACTAGCTGACCAGCATAATTCGGTAACGGATTGCGAAAAATACTTCCGGCACAAGGATAATTATAAGGCTGAGTTTCACGACGATAATCTTTATTTTTTTGCATTTCATGAACGATTGTAGCCTTATCCCCTTCCTTTAGTTGAAAAACGGCTTCTACTACGATTCCCGGTCTTATCTTTTGTAACACCGAGGTACGATAAGAATAGTTCATTTCCTCATTTGAAAGCCATTCACAGCTCCCATCTTGAAAAACAATAAGCGCCTTAGCGAGGATTTTGGAAATATCGGACCCGTGTGCACCGGCATTCATATAAACTGCGCCGCCAACGGATCCGGGAATACCTCCTGCAAATTCAAAGCCAGATAGTCCCTTTTTACTGATTGTGGTAGCTAATGAAACAAGTGAGTAACCACCGCCCACACGAACCTCGGTTCCAGTTACCTCTAGGTGATTCAATCCTTCTCCTAGTTTTAAGACGACTCCACGTATCCCTTCATCAAGTACAAGTAAATTAGATCCACGCCCAATTGGTGTAATGGGAATTCCCTCTTCATGAATGATTTTTATAGCATTAATTACGCTTTCTACATTCTTAGGTTCTACAAAGAGATCGGCAGGGCCTCCAATTTTCATTGTTGTGTGATTTTTTAATGGTTCATTTAATAAAACCTTGCCAACATTAGCTTCTTCCAGCTTCTTTTTCAGTTTTTCCATATTGCCCCTCCTTTCAGTTGTATTAGTTTATGATACGTAGGCTTGACACGTACGAAGCAAGTCATTTGATTAATTGTTCCATTACGGCATACAGTTTATTAGCAGCCGTTGGGATCCCCAATCGGGCAGAGGATTGTTTCATTTGCATCAACGTTTCTTCGTTTAAAAGGACATGATCTATATCCCGTAATAGAGTGATGCCATTCATTTCTTTTTCCAATCTTACAATAGCTGCCCCGTTATCACCAAGTGCACGTGCATTTTTTTCTTGATGATTATTCGTAACATAGGGGCTTGGGATCAAAATGCTTGGGATTCCAAGTGCAGTAATTTCTGCTAAAGTTGTTGCACCAGCCCTTGCCACAATTAAATCAACCCCAGCTAGAACCTCGGGCATGTTATGTAGAAAAGGCTTAATGATAACATTGTCCGGGTTTCCTACTTTGTTAACTTCCTTTAATACATTTTCGTAATGAACGTCGCCGGTCACATATAATACTTGATAACTTTTTTCGCGAACTTTTGGCAATACTTCAATAAAGGCGTCGTTTATTGGCTTCGCCCCCCTACTGCCACCTACAATTAAGACGACTTTTTTCGTTGGATCAAGACCAACTGATCTTTTTCCTATATTCCCATCATTACCGATAACCTCGGATGCCCTTGGATTTCCGGTTAATATCGTTTTTTCTTTAGGAAAATATTGACCAGCCTCTTCGAAACAAAGAGCTACTTTATCAACATATTTGCTCAAAAATTTATTTGTTAAACCTGGAACACTGTTTTGTTCATGAATGATCGTAGGTATGTTAAGCTTTGCTGCGGCATAGACTACTGGTCCGCATACATAGCCGCCAGTTCCTAGCACTATATCAGGCTTAAATTCCTTGATATACTTTTTACTTAAAGATGTTCCTTTTAGAAATCGCATGATCGTTTTAATATTTTCGAACGACAATTTCCTTTTAAACCCGGTAATTTCAATTGATTTAAACGGAATATTTTCCCGTTCTACAATTGATTTCTCTAAACCTTTTTCCGTTCCGATATATAAAAATTCAGCGTCCGGTTGATGTTTTTTAATCTCTTTAATAAATGCAATTGCCGGATATATATGACCACCTGTACCTCCGCCACTCACTAAAATTCTCATGGTCATCCCCCTTATTAGAAAAGCACAAGCGCCTTGCTCATCGCCGTACAAACTGGAGGGCACAACGACAGCGATAAAGGAAACTTGAATTGCGTTAGCAATTCTTAGTTGACTTATCGTAGGGAGAAGACCTGAAGTTTGCGAGGCGATAGGCGCTGGAGCTAGACAATGTTTTAAAAAAAGATAACCCTGTTTTCACAGGGTTTTAGCTTCTTATATTACATCTAAAAATGAATAGAATGTCAATCATTATAAAGTCACAAATACGATGAATAAAGTTAGTACCTGGCGTACCGGCTAATGTTTAAGAGCACGCCAACCGCCATTAACATTAACGTTAATGATGACCCACCATAGCTTAAAAATGGAAGTGTGATACCTGTTACCGGCATTAGCCCAGTTACAACCCCAATATTAATGCTCACTTGAATAGCAATCATCGCAATAATGCCTATTCCCAAAAAACTTCCAAATAAATCCGGGGCCCCAAGCGCAATTCTAACACCACGCCATAATAGTAAACTAAAAAGCAAGATTACAAAGGTACCTCCGATAAACCCCAGTTCCTCCGCCAATATCGAAAAAATAAAGTCGGTTTGTGGTTCAGGTAAATAATAATGCTTTTGCCTGCTCTGACCGAGTCCAATTCCAAGCAGTCCGCCGGGACCGATCGCGTACAAGGATTGGATAATTTGAAACCCGCTTCCTAAAGGATCCTGCCATGGGTCAAGGAAAGCGGTAATCCGTTTAATTCGATATGGTGCTGAAGCAATCAAGGCTACAAAACCGAGAACTCCTAGTAACCCTAAGCCCATAAAATGACTAATCTTTGCTCCAGCTACATAAATCATGACAACACAGGTTCCAACCATCACAACGCCTGTACCTAAATCAGGCTGCAACATAATTAGACCAAATGCTAAAAAAACTAATGATAAAGAAGGAACTAAGCCTTTACGAAAAGATGTGATAAGCTTTTGATTTTCCGATAAGAATTTCGCTAAAAATGCGATCATCGCTATCTTCATAAACTCTGAAGGTTGGATCGAAAAAGCTCCTATTCCCAGCCAGCTGCGTGCTCCTCCACGAACAAGCCCAACCCCGGGAATCAAGACAACAATTAGTAACAAGAAACATATGAGTAAGATAACTTTAGACCACGTTCGCCATGTCCAATAATCAACATTCATAATGGCAAACATTGCAATAACCCCGACTCCTGCAAATAATAGCTGTCTTTTTGCAAAAAAGAAGGAATCATCAAACTTGAAATTGGCCCAAACAGCACTTGCACTATAAACCATAATCATCCCTACAGCTAAAAGGGACAAAGTAGCAAGAATAAGAATAAAATCAGGCGGGGATTTTTTATTCTGCAACTTTCCGACACCTCAATCGCTTTTTTCTATGCAGTAAATTCTAATCAAATGCGCCTTGGCGTATTTGCGCCCAGCGGATATTTTCGAGCTGTCATGCTCGAAAAACTACCTCTGAAAATCTGAGGCATCCGCCGGAGGCTTTACCTTTATTCATCTGAATGAAGGTAATGGACTAGTCTACTTTAAGTTTATGCACAGATTCTACAAACATGTCTCCCCGCTGTTCAAATGTTTTGAACTGATCCCAGCTGGCACATGCAGGTGATAATAATATGACGTCACCTTCACTAGACATATCATAGGCTGCTATTACTGCCTTTTCCACATTATCGACACGTTTTAAGAGATTAATCCCCGCTTCTCTTGCCGCATCCAAAATTTTATCAGCTGTTTGTCCAAAAGCAATGACGCCCTTTACTTTCTTTAAACTTGGAATTAATTCATCAAAGCTATTCCCACGGTCCAAACCGCCTGCAAGTAATAGGATTGGTTCAGAGAAAGCTGCAATAGCCGTTTGGGTTGCTAATATATTTGTCGCTTTTGAATCATTAAAAATTTTCCGCCCATTTATCGTTTCTATATATTGTAAACGATGCTTAACACCAGTAAAAGTTTGCAAAACCCTTCTAATCGCCTCATTTGAAACTCCGTAAAGCTTGACTGCAGCAATAGTCGCTAAAATATTTTCTAAATTATGTCGGCCGGGTAATACGATGTCGACAATATCGATAATTGGCTCATTTTTAAAAATGATTTGTCCGTTTTTAATATAGGCACCATTTTCGCTTTTCCTTGTCAAAGAAAACGGGACAATCGTTGCATTGGCATCATTCGCCAACTCCATCACAAACGGATCATCGGCATTCACAACCGCATAATCTTGTTTGGTTTGGTTTTTAAAAATATTCGCTTTTGCTTTTCCGTATTCTTCTTTTGTACCGTGATAGTCTAAATGAGCGTTAAAGATGTTTAATAAAACTGAAATTCTAGGTTTGAAGTATCTCGTGCCCATCAACTGAAAAGATGAAAGCTCCATCACAAGCACTTCGGCCTTAGTTGTTTTTGCGGCTACTTCACAGGCAACGGTTCCGATATTCCCTGAAATAAGCGGATATTTTTGACCTTCCTTTAATATTTCATAGATTAATGTTGTCGTCGTCGTCTTTCCATTAGAACCGGTTATTCCGATAATTTCCGCTTCGGAAATATGATAAGCGATTTCCACTTCAGTAATAATCGGAATAGATTTTTCCTGTGCTTTTTGTAGAACTGGATTACTATATGGAATTCCAGGATTCTTTACAACTAAATCAAAAGGGCGTTCCAGTATATCGGGCGGATGACCACCTCCAATTACTTCAATATTTAAGTTGTGAAGTTCTTGAATTTCAGGACTGTCGTCTATCGGCTTTTGGTCATTTACTGTAACTTTCGCACCTAATTGTGTTAAAATCCTTGCTGCTGCAAAACCGCTTTTTGCTAAACCTAATACTAATATGCTTTTATCTTTATACTCTATTGTTGTTTTCAATTAAATCCACACCTCTAAATAAATTCCGATACATGCAA
Organism: Schinkia azotoformans; assembly: GCF_035811335.1. NCBI lineage: Bacteria > Bacillati > Bacillota > Bacilli > Caryophanales > Bacillaceae > Schinkia > Schinkia azotoformans. The sequence goes on along the minus strand of NZ_JARSMD010000019.1, from coordinate 267,187 downwards.
ACAAAAGCCCGATAAACCAAAAAGTTGTAACAACACGCCATTCTGACCAACCAACTAGCTCGTAATGATGATGTAAAGGGCTCATTTTGAATACCCGTTTTCCTGTTGTTTTAAATGATATTACTTGTATAATAACCGATAATGTTTCAATTACAAAAACACCGCCAATCATGACAAGCAGTACTTCCAATTTTAAGAGGATTGCAACCGCAGCGATCGCTCCCCCGAGTGCCAAGGACCCGGTATCTCCCATAAATACCTTGGCCGGATGGGCATTAAACACTAAGAAACCTAGTACGGATCCTACGACCGCAACTGAAAAAATAGCGACTTCATATTGGGATGCATTCCAAGCCAAAATAGCAAATGCTCCGAAGGAAATAGCAGCTGTTCCAGCTAATAATCCATCAAGACCGTCTGTTAAATTTACCGCATTAGATGCACCTACAAGCATAAAAATAAGCAGAATGATATAAGTCCATCCAATATCAATCGAAAATTCTGTTCCAGGAATCTTAATATATGTAGAAAATCCCATTTTGTTTAAAAAATAAAAGAAAATAATAGCAACCACTAGCTGCCCCAACAGCTTTTGTTTGGAGGTTAATCCAAGATTTCTTTTCATCACAACTTTAATAAAATCATCGAGAAAACCGATAACCCCATATCCCAACGTTACAAACAGGAGTAAATAAGTTTCCATTGTAGGAGTTGAAAACTTACCTGTCATCACTAAAGTTGTAACCATAATTGAAACTAAAATCATCACACCGCCCATTGTCGGTGTTCCAGATTTTTTCTGATGAGATTTCGGCCCTTCTTTACGAATACTTTGCCCGAATTTCAAGCGACGTAAAAATGGTATCATAATTGGCGATAATAGAGCAGCAATTAGAAAAGCCATTATAATCGTCATCAACATACTTCGTTCAAGCATCCCAAAGCCCCCTTTCTTCTGTTAGAAAAAATTCTTTATAGGGTGTCAGACTCCTTCCGAAGGGTCTGACACCTATTGTTGTTTTAACTCGTTAATTAAGGATTCAAGCTTAGCACCTCTAGATGCTTTAAATAAAAGGACAGCTTCCGGAGACAATATTTCTGTTATAAAAGGCAATGCTTCCTCTTTTCTCAGGAAACTATAAACATGTACAGGAATTTCACGATTACGTATTTCATCTGCAATCCATTTCCCTTTTTCACCAATCGCAATCACATCTGTAATCGGCTTATTAATAACATCAGCAACACTGCGATGCAGTTCTTCTTCATTTGGACCGAGTTCGTACATATCTCCTAATACCAAGACTTTTCGATCATATTGATGATAATCCTTCACTGTATCAATAGCGGCCTTCATTGATGTAGGACTGGAATTATAAGCATCATTAATGATCAAAGCACCATTTTTCCCAATCATACGCTCAAGCCGCATCCCAGTTACCTCAATTTTTTCAAGCCCTTCCTTAATGTCTTCCATCGGTACTGCTAATTCTATGGCTAGAGCAATCGCATAGCTTGCATTCTTTACATTATGCCTGCCAAGTAGGGAAAGTTCAAACTGATTCTCGTTAACAAGAAAACAATGATGATCATCCTCGAATTTCACATTGCTTATTAAAAGATCATTACCAGTATTAAATCCACATCGAATGACTGAAAGACCTTTTTCTATGGAAGAAAGTAATGGTTCATCTCCATCTACGATGATCTTACCGTTCGGCTTCATACCACCCGTAATTTCAAGCTTTGCCTTAGCAATACCAGCACGGCTTCCCAAAAACTCAATATGTGATTCTCCAATATTTGTAATAATCGCATAATCAGGATTAGAAAGCTCACTCAAGAGTGAAATTTCCCCAAAATTACTCATACCCATTTCTAAAATAATGACTTCTGTATTTTCTGGGCTAGAAAGTATCGTTAACGGCAAACCAATATGATTATTAAAGTTCCCTTGAGTCTTATGTGTTTTATATTTCTTTTGCAAGACGGAATAAACTAAATCCTTTGTTGTTGTTTTCCCATTAGATCCGGTAATTCCAATAACAACCGGTTTAATTTTCTGCAAATAAAATTTAGCCAGCTTCTGTAGCCCTTCGATTGTATCTTTTACAAAAAATAATGGAAAATCATTAGGAATAAAGTTTGGAACTTCTTTATGTTCCTGCCAAAGCCCAGCAATCGCCCCATTATTGATGGCATCTCGAATGAAATCATGACCATCAAATTGATCGCCAACAATCGGAACAAATAATCCTTTATTAACCTTTTTCCGGCTATCAGTTGTAATTTCATGAATAAAAATATTGGCATCTTTAGTTCCAACATTCGATGGAAAATTTTTCGAAATCTCACTTAACGAGAGTTTCATTTACCTCTCCCCTTTTATCGCCTCTCGTGCAATTTTACGGTCATCAAAATCAAGTATCTGTTTTCCGACAATCTGGTAGGTTTCATGCCCTTTACCAGCTATTAAAATAATATCATCTTTCTCAGCGATGCCAACCGCATAATAAATAGCTTCTTTCCGATCAACGAAAACTTGATATTGTTCACCTTGAACACCAGCTTCCATATCCTTTAGTATTTGGACTGGATCTTCTGTTCTAGGATTGTCAGAGGTAAAAATTGCCACATCGCTATTTTTCACAGCAATTTGTGCCATGATCGGACGTTTTGTTTTATCACGGTCTCCACCACAGCCAACGATTACATACACTTTACCTTTTGCAAACTGTTTGACAGTTGTTAAAGCATTTTCTAAACTGTCCGGTGTATGGGAATAGTCAACAATCACGGTGTAGTCTTGATTTTCATTCACTAGTTCAAAACGACCGGCTACACCTTGCAGGTTTTCAACCGTATCAATAATTACTCGGAATGGAACTTTTGCAGCTATTGCAGTACTTACAGCCGCTAATACATTATAAACACTAAATTTCCCGACAAGCTTCATCGAAATCTCGGCTTCTCCTACAGGTGTTGTTAAAGAAAACGACGTGCCTTGCCCACTCATATTAATATTAGTTGCCCTCACATCACTTTCAGAATCAATTCCATAGGTTAAGATTTGGGCTCCGGCCGTTAGCTTCTTATACAACTCTGAAACTGAGTCATCATTGTTTAAAATCGCAAACTTAGGCTTCTCATAGTTAATAGAGCTACCAAGCTGGGCAAATAAAATTCCCTTCGCACGGGCATAGTTCTCCATTGTTTTATGATAATCTAAATGATCTTGAGTTAAATTGGTGAGTACAGCAATATCATAATCACAGCCCCGAACACGCCCCATATCAAGAGCATGAGAAGAAACCTCCATTGTTGCTGTTGTAACCTTGTGTTCAACCATATCCTTAAATGTTTTTTGTAATACTAACGATTCAGGTGTTGTATTTTTGACATCGATTGTTTGATTGCCAATTTTAATATACATCGTTCCAATTAGACCAGTCTGTTCACCATTTGCTTTAAAAATTTCGTCAATAATATGGGTTGTTGTCGTCTTTCCATTAGTCCCCGTCACACCAATTAATCGTAGTTTTTTAGTGGGTTGATTATAGAAGTAATCGGCCAACTGCGCCAATGCCCTTTTTGTATCACCAACAACAATATAAGGAATCTTTATATCCCTATTATTTAATTCACGCTCGGCTAGAATTGCACTTGCCCCATTACTAATAGCCTGTTCAACAAAATCATGGCCATCAACTGTAAATCCATTAATGCAAACAAATAAGCTGCCTGCCCGAACTTGTCTTGAATCCATTTCAATGGATGAAATTGGAGGATTTCCACTTTGTAGTTGTTTATAATGCGATAAACATGAAAGTAAAGATTTTAGCTCCATTCTGGATTTCCTTTCTGTATAAAAAATAAAATAGAAAATAAAAATTCACTTCACCCATTATATCAAAAGTAGGCTTGGATAATATATCTTTTTAACTTTATTCAGTAGAAGAGCACTACTGAATAAAGTTAAAGCCTCCGGCGGATGCCTCAGATTTTCAAAGGTAGTTTTTCGAGCAAGCTCGAAAAAATCTGGGCGCAAATACGCCAAGGCGCATTTGATTTTAGCATTCATTTCTCTTTGAAAGTGCAAACGCCTAGCTTTATTTTGGGCTAGGCGCTTCAAGGAAAGAGTTATTCTCCACCTAATAATATGCGAATTGTTGCACCGGATTCAACCTTTTCGCCAGGTTCTGGTGTTTGATCGATGACAATTGAACCTACACCACTCTTTTCTAATCTTAGATCAATTAGGTATTTCTGCAATTCATTCGTTTTTAAACCAACAATGTTTGGAACTTCAACCATTCTTGGATCAGGATATGTGTATTCCTTCTCAATCTGCCCGCTTCTCTTTTTAACATCAAGAGCCCTGAGACTGTCTTCCAATATATTTCCGACAATTGGAGCAGCAACAACTCCTCCGAATTGAACTGTCCCCTTTGGGTTATCGATTGCTGTATAGACAACAACTTGCGGGTCATCTGCTGGAGCAAAACCAATGAATGAAACAATATGGTTATTTTCCATATATCGTCCATCTTTTACTTTTTGGGCTGTACCGGTTTTGCCGCCGACACGATACCCATCGACAAATGCCCCTTTTCCTGTACCTTGAGCTACAACACTTTCTAGCGCATATCTTACCTGCTTCGATGTTTCCTCAGAAATGACCCTTTTTTTCATAATAGGGGTATTGCGGCTGATGACCTTACCGGTTATCGGATCGACCCATTCCTTGGCGATATAGGGCTGATACAAAAAGCCACCATTAACAGCAGCAGCAACAGCTGTTACCTGCTGAATCGGAGTAACAGACACCCCTTGACCAAAAGCAGTTGTAGCTAACTCTACAGGACCGACACGATCCATTTTAAAAAGGATTCCAGTTCCTTCACCCTGCAGGTCAATCCCTGTTTTTTGACCAAATCCAAAATTCTTAATATATTGAAATAAACGGTCTTTACCCAATTTCTGCCCTAAAGTTACAAAGCCGGGGTTACATGAGTTTTGGACAACCTCTAGGAATGTTTGTGATCCATGTCCGCCCCGTCTCCAACAGCGTAACGTTGCACCTTCAACTCTAATCGCACCTGGATCATTAAAATGATCTTTTTCCAGATCTACTAACTTTTCCTCTAGTGCAGCCGCTAACGTAATAATTTTAAAAGTAGATCCTGGCTCATATGTACTCCACACCGGGAGGTTCCGATTATATACTTCTTGAGGTACAGTTTGATATTTTTCCGGATCAAAATCAGGTCTTGATGACATTCCTAAAATTTCGCCAGTTTTTGGATCCATTGCAAGCGCAATCGCACCATCTGGGTTGTAGGTTGCTTCAGCAATATCTAATTCCCTTTCGATAATGGTTTGAACACGGGAATCAATTGTTAACTTCATATTCAGACCATCAATTGGCGGTGTATATTCGTCAGTGGAATTGGGCATTTTTCTACCTTTTGCATCGGCAATATACGATATATGCCCCCTTTTTCCACTCAACTTTTCATCGTAGTAAAGCTCAAGTCCCATTAGACCTTGATTATCAATCCCAGTAAATCCTAAGACATGTGATAGATAGCTCCCAAACGGATAATGCCGTTTTGAATCTTCAGCGATATAGACCCCCTTCAAATTAAGAGCTCGTACTTCATTGGCTTTTTCATTCGACAGTTTTCTTCCTTCCGTAATGCGCTCATTTAAAGAGTTCTTCGTCATCGATTTATATACTTTTTCCTCCGAAGCATTCAAAACAGCAGCTAATTTCTTGGCTGCGTCAGCTGGGTCTTCTATTTGTCTTGGTATTACATAAACAGTCGGAGCACTTACATTTGTTGCTAGTGGAACCCCGTTTCGATCGAGAATTTCTCCTCGTTCCGGCTCAAAAGGAATATCTCTTCCCCAGGAATCCATAGCCTTATCACTCAACCAATTTCCCATTACTAACTGTACATACCCTAGCCTTACATCTATTACCAAAAATAGTAATAATCCAATTAATAATACTGTAACTAAACGTTTCCGCACCGTAACATTTGAAACTCTCAAAGATCGTCTTACCTCCTTGACTTAGCTTGTTTCATCTTATGCTTGTACAGTGCGGAATAGAACATGGAATAGCCCAAGAAGCATTAGCAGAAGCTCTTTAATTTAATCTTGGACGCTATTCAATAGTTCGAATATTTGTTGATCTTCTTTCCCCTTTAAATTCACCTCATCTTCAAGCTTTACTAAGGGCTCTTTTTCCTCAAACGGTGGATTTAATTCCACCACTAAATAATCTCCATCTTTAAATTCAGAATTTGCCTGGATGCTTTGCTTCGTTACATAGCCTTTTCCAATTACGTTTAGCTTTAAGTCGGCAATATCAGCTATTTTGGTCACATCTCTAAAAGCCCATCCGGTCATATCAGGCATTTTCATCTTGCCATTTGCCTTGATAATAATTTTCTCCTTTTCTAGCACCTTCGAATCCGGCAAAGGAATTTGCTTTGTTACACTACCGGTCTGACCTAGCTTAATGACAGTAAGACCTGCTTGTGAGAGTTCTTTCGCCCCTTCATCTAACCCTTTTCCAATAACTTTTGGAGTCTCGATACCTTCTTTCACAACCGGTTTTTCAATATTTGTAGCCTCTGTTGGTGCAATATTCAAGTAGTTTAGACTATTTTTCATGACTGTTTTAAAAACATAAGATACTGGAGCGGAACCAAGCTCAGTAGGCTCAAGTTTTGGTCTTTTCGCAGATACATAGACAATTAGTTTCGGATCATCCTTTGGTGCAAAGCCTAAAAACGAAAAGATATTATTTCCATGACCTGTCATATATTTTCCGGTTTTTGGATCAGGAATTTGAGCAGTACCCGTTTTTCCGGCAACTTGATAACCTTCAATGGCATATGATTTACCAGTACCTGCTTCAGATGAGATGACGGTCTCTAAAATATCAAGAACTTCTTTAGCAGTTTCCTTTTTAATAGGCTCTCCAACAACTGTTGGCTCTTGTTGTTTAATAACTTCCCCTGTCTTTGGGTCAACAATTTTTTTGATAATATATGGCTTCATCATTTTGCCGCCATTTGAAATAGCGGTAGCCGCTTGAATTTGCTGAATTGGAGTTACGGTTGTTCCCTGTCCGTAAGAGGTCGTAATTTTTTCAATTGGATATCGAAATAAGATATTACCTGGTACTTCATTCGGTAAATCAATTCCTGTTGTTTTGTCAAAATGGAATTTTCGTAAATATTCAAGAAATTTATCACCGCCAAGCTTTTCGTTTACAAGCTTGGCCATAGCAACGTTGGAGGATCGTTGAACCCCCTCCAAATACGTGATTGTTCCCCAACCAGCACGGTTATGGTCTCTAATGGCCTTGTCTTTCTTCGAGATCCTGTAAGATCCTGATTGATAAGTTTCATTTGCACGAAATACACCTGCATCAATTGCTGCAGCTATCGTAAATATTTTCATTGTTGAACCTGGCTCAAAGCTCGATGATATTACTTCATTCATATAATTGGAAATTTCACGAGTATTCGGATCAAAGCTTGGTCTAGTACCCATAGCCAATATTTCACCCGTTTTCGCATCAGCGACAATTCCAATCAAGTTCTCGGGTTCATACTCCTTCTCAGCATAGCTTAATGCATTTTCTAAAAATGTTTGGATTTTTTGATCCAATGTTAAATAAACATTCTTCCCGTTTTCAGGAGCCTGAATCATTTCTTTTGGATCGGGCAACTTGAAGCCACTCCGGTCACTTTGAAATGTTACACGACCATCTTTCCCTTGCAAGAGATCATCAAAAGTTTTTTCAACACCCATTTTACCAACCAATTTACCTTTTTCATCAGGCTGTGCAAACCCGATTACGTGGGAAGCAAAAATACCATTCGGATATAATCTCTTTTTCTCCCGGGTAAAATAAACGCCCGGAAGGTTCAGTGCCTTAATTTCCTCCATTAATTGATGATTAATATTTCTGCCTTTCGGTCCCAATTCTACTTGAACAGCATTTGGATTAGCAGGGTTTAACCGTCTCTCAATCTCTGAAGCTTGCATATTCAATAATGGAGCTAATTTTTCTGCCGTTTCATGCTTATCAATAACATAAAGGGGGACAGGAGAATTTTTTGAATATTTATCACTAATAACCACATACAACGAATAAGTAGGTACATCCTTTGCAATTGCTTGTCCGTTACGATCAAGTATTTGTCCACGTGAAGCTTCAATAGTTCGTTCCTTTCCCCACTTTTCATCGGCTAAAACGGTTAAATCATGTCCATCAACTTCTTTTACGGTCTGTATATAAATAAAACGACCTGTTAAAATAAAAAAGAGCAGGACAAATATTAATGATAATATCCTCGCTCCAACTCTAATATGTACTGTTGTTTTTTTACTCATTTTCTCACCACACTAAAAACTAATTACTGAAATTAATTACCGATTACTTGGACATTATTATCAGTGATTGTTAATCCTTGTTCACTAGCAATTTTTAATATCCGCTGTGGTCTTGACAATTCAGTTATTTCCTCTGCTAAACCACTATTGACCTTTTGCTGTTCGGTAATTTTGGATTCCAAAACTTGAATATCATTATTGAGTTGAAAAATAGCTGCTTGCTTAGAAATGATCATCGTACAACCTATTGTACTAAAAATGAGCAAAAGTGAAAGCAGTAATTTTTCTCCAGTTGTGATAATACCTTTCTTTTTCACCTTTACTCGAGGCTTCAAGTTTGGTTTATTCTGCTGCTGTTTTTTGGGTTGAACCTGGTAGGCAAGATTACTCAAAACTAAAACCTCCTGCTAGAATGTGTTATTGTCTCTCGGCCACTCTTAATTTTGCAGACCGCGCTCGTTTGTTTTGCTCCATTTCTTCTTCTGAAGGTAATATTGGCTTCCTAGTTATTAGCTTTAGCTTAGCTTTATATTCTTCCGGAATGATCGGAAGTCCATGAGGTAATTCGGGACCTTTACTCCATTTACTAAATGTTGTCTTACAAATTCTGTCCTCTAATGAATGAAACGTAATAACCGCTATTCTCCCACCTGGTTTGGTGATCGAAATCGCATCCTCAATCGCCTCTTCGAATACTTTAAGTTCATCATTTACAGCGATCCGAATAGCTTGAAAAACCCGTTTAGCCGGATGTCCTCCAGCTCGTCTTGCCGGTGCAGGAATGCCTTCTTTTATTAACTCTACAAGCTCCCCTGTCGTTTCAATTGGTTTAACACTACGAAAAGCTTCAATTTTCCTTGCAATTTGTTTCGAAAATTTCTCCTCTCCATATCGGAAAAATATTCCAACAAGATCATTATAGCTCCAGTGATTAACGACATCATAAGCCGATATTGGCGCCGTTTGATCCATTCTCATGTCCAGCGGTGCATCTTGATGGTAGCTGAATCCTCTTTCAGCAATGTCAAGTTGTGGTGATGATACGCCAAGATCAAAAAGGACTCCATCTACTCCCTCTACGCCCCGCTCTTGCAACTCTTCTTTCAGATAGCGGAAGTTGCTTTTTATTAAGACGACTTGATCTTTATATGCCGCTAATTTTTCAGCAGCATGCGCTATCGCCATTTCATCCTGGTCAAAAGCATATAATCTGCCAGACTTGGAAAGCTTCGATAAAATGAGTTCGCTATGTCCCGCACCACCTAAAGTACAATCAACATAGATTCCATCCGGCTTTATATTTAACCCTTCAACAGCTTCTTCTCTTAAAACAGTTATGTGTTCAAACATTTATACATCTACTCCACCCTAGTCTTTTTCCTGTTGCTTCATAATGCTATTTTGCATCTAAATATCGAAATCAACCATACTTTCTGCAATTTCAGCAAATGATTCTGCAGACTCCGTAACGTATGTATCCCAAATTGATTTGCTCCAAATCTCAAAACGATTGGAAACACCTACAATGACGCAGTCTTTATCGAGTTTGGCATAATCTCTTAGTGGAGGAGCAATATTTACTCTTCCTTGCTTGTCCACTTCACATTCAGTTGCACCAGAGAAGAAAAAACGTGTAAACGCTCGAGCATCTTTCTTAGTAAAAGGAAGGGTTTTTAATTTATTTTCTAAGGTTTGCCATTCATCGTAGGAATAACCAAACAAGCATTGATCTAAACCCCTTGTTAGTACAAAGCCTTCTCCAAGGAGTTCCCTAAATTTAGCCGGAATAATCATACGGCCTTTTTGATCAATGGTATGATGATATTCCCCCATGAACATACATTACGCCCCACTTTCTGACCATAGAATACCACAAATCACCACTTTCCACCACTTACTTTATGAATTATTCGTGAAAAAAAATAAAAAAACCTGCATACATCACAGGTTTTTGCTCGACAAATTCGGAACTTAAATTGTTATAATACGTCATTTTTTATAGTTTATAGCATTTAAATAGTAATAACCTTATGTTGGTTATTCCATTGATAATTTAGATCTAACATTTCATCGATAATTTGGTAACCATAAAGGTTAATATAGTAAAAAATATTCCATATTCTCTCCTACGGTGCATTCAAAGGCTTGATAAAATGATTGATATGGTCAAATTTCTCCAACTCAACTTTATGTTGAAAACGGATTGACTTTTCCATTTTCTGCTTTAAGTAATATATTTGTGATTGAATAAGCTCTGCATTTTTTTCTGCCAAATCCTTAAGATGAGGATCAACTTGGATGGCCAGCTCTTTAAAAGGTCTATGTGCATTCAAAATCTGTGTTATCGTTTCCTCTGTCATTTGCTCGATCGGAAACGGCTGTTGTTTTTTAAGCCAATCTTCTCTCTCGTTTTGACATCCACGGTTCACAACCTTCGCTATATCCAGGCCCAGCTCTTTCACGTATTTTTCAGTCTTCCTGTCTAAGATGGAAATCATTAATCTCGGAATCACAGGAGGCACTTTAAAGCCAAACAAATGAAATGCTTTCTTTAATGCTGCCCAGTAGGCAATTTCACCAGGGCCTGAAATAAAAGCCAATGTCGGGAATACATACTCCTGCATAAGCGGTCTTGTCGCTACATTGTTACTAAATAATTCCGGTTGATTATGATTTAACTCTAATAACGCTGTATGTTCAAAATGGCATTCCTTATTCTTTCCAACAAATTGTGTTTTGGATCTTTCTAACAGAATCCTTTCCCCATCATGAATAAGAAAAAGATGGGCATTATGTTCATTCATTTCAATCGGTTGCCCATAGCCCAATTCCTTAAGGGTCAATTGGCCACATAGCACCTTTTCCCCTAATTTCGAATTGTTACGGATGATCGTTTCCATAAAAGGTGATCCAATTTTTCTAAAGCCAGCATCACCCGAATCAACAATAATAAGTCCATGATCTTTAAATAATCTAAAAACAATATTGATGAAAAAATCAACATAGGTAGAAGACTTTCTTAAATCATCATAAAGATGATTTAAAATATCATTTGTATAAATCGTTTCACCGAATGTACCGATAATCTCCTTAATCCAATCTTCAGCCTTGTTTTGATCAATGATCACTTTAGATGCAGGGCTTTTTTTGAAATGCTTTTGTTTTATGGCACGTTTTTCAACCCTTCCATTGTGCAGCACGTAAGTATGATTAATCTCAGCAAAGTCATGATCCTCCCCCGCAACCCAAAACACAGGAAGAACCGGAACATTTAATAATTGCTCTTGTTCTTTTGCAAACTTAATGATGGAAATAATTTTATGTATCGAATAAAGTGGACCCGTTAGCAATCCTGCTTGTTGGCCGCCAATGACAACGACACTTTTGGGATCCAACATTCTTTTAATATTTGAGATCGTTTTATCAGAAGCATCGAAGTTTTTATGAAACTCTAATAAATAGTCAACCAATTCTTGTCGTGGAAATTGCCGATTACTCAACTCTTCTAATCGCTTCTTGTATGTCTCTTCATTTTGAATTTTGGGATAGTCAAAAAAAGAGGCTGCCTCGTCCTCCCCGCTTATATAAGAAGAGGCAATTTTATTCGCTAACGCCTGGGAGACGTCCTGTATTTCCATGCAGATACTTCCTTTCTTCTATACATAACACAACATTTTATAAGAGTATAACAAATAATGATGAACACCCCCAAAAATAATGCTTATAAATTATTTAGCCTTTGAACTAATCCAAAAATAATGAGTGAAAAATAGCTAAACGAAAATAACAGAAAATTAAACCGCCAAAATCCTTTCCATACCTTTTTGAAAATAATCTCATTGTTGATTTTCCATTGTAGAAAAACAAAAATCGAAGCAATAAATATTAATAAAAGAAGGATGATCCACAGCACTGATTTTTCCCAAATAACCATAATAGAGAAATGAACGGCAATGATAAAAAAGAGAGTCGAAATGTCCACTGATAAATGTAGCGATTTTTTTTTGTTCTTTGTGACGATGCGACTGATCCAGTACACGATAAAAATTACAAGGATCGGCACTGTGACTATAGTTGCTACGAATGTTGAAAATAAATTAATCATTCCTCTCTTCCTTCCCTTTGGCTTCCATACCTTTAATACTATTATACAAAAACATAAGTCTAGGCATTGGCACCATTCTTTTTTCACCTTCTTCTAGTATATAACCTATAATAGACTGGATTTCTGTTTTTCGGCCTTGTTCAATATCCTTATACATCGATGAATAGTTGCTTCCTGTATTTTGGCAAATGGAGATTACATCATTCCACAAGTTGTCGATGTTTGTTAAAGCAAGCGCTTGTATCACTTCAAGGAAAACAGATCTCATATTTAAAAAATAAAAATCATTTTCCAGTAACCCCCCATTCCGAATGCCATAAAGGGTTGTAAGTGGGTTGATAACCGCATTGACAACGAGTTTCCCCGCAAGTATTTCATACCAATTTTCCTCAATGATAATAGGAAAACCAATCGAATTTAATGCATCTGATATAGCTATGATTTTTCCCGGCTCTCCACTATAGTTTGCAATTTTAAGGCGTCCTTCACCAGTATGAATAACGCAATTGTCCGATTGTTTAAGAACCCCGTGCTCAACAATGCCCAAATAAATCGATTCCGAGTATAAATCGGATATCATGAGAGTATGACTCATTCCATTTTGCAAAAAAACAATAGGTATTTTGATTTTGTTTTTCTTTAAATAATCAAGTATCGGATCTAAATCATATTGTTTAACCGTAATAAAAATGAAATCTGCATCTTCCAAAAGGCCCTCCGAAAAAGGGAGCGCCATGACTTTGCTTGTTGTTGTCATCCCGTTCTTTATAAGTTCTAAGCCTTTTTCATGCAAAAACTGGGCTTGTTCTCTTCTTCTAGTATAAATGACTGAATTGATATTTGCTTTATTAAAATAAGCGGCAACAAGCATTCCGACGGCACCACCGCCAATAATTGCGACCTTCACCCGAAAACCTCCATAAGTCTTAATTATAGTATCATTTTAACAAAAAATAGGGAATATTGGCGTCAATAATTACCCTCAAGTTTTTTGAATTATTGAACTTTTTTAAAAAAGTATATATTAGAAGAAATTTTCTGTTAAATGTATTATAATGCAAATATAACAGTATGAAAAAGGAGGTTTACCTTCATGGAAATCATGCCAATTGAAAAGTTATCAATCAATTTTAAGACGTTAGAGGATTTTAAGAGTTTTAAAGAATACGGCAATCAGGAGCTACAAATGCTTGATGACTTAAAAGGGAGCATTGTTGAAAACGATTGCAAACATTCGCCATTCTATGGTATTTATTATGGCAATAAGCTTGTTGCACGCATGAGCTTATATCATACTGATAAAAAATTTGATTATTTATTCGACGAAAAACGAGATTATCTCTTCTTGTCAAAACTTGAAGTACTTCCACAATATCGTGAAAGAGGTTTTGGAAAGAACTTAATTGAGTTCGCTAAAAGCTTTAACCTTCCAATTATTACAAGCCCTAGAATTAACTCTGAGGGATTCTGGAACAGAATGGGCTTTATGCCTTTCACACCGATCACAGCGGATGTGCCTGAAAAACTATTAGTCTGGTATCCTGATCATTTAACAGAAAACAAAATAAATTAATGATGTTGTTTAATTAATAAAAGCTGACATTTGGTCAGCTTTTATTTTTTCACTCTCTCAAGGTTTCCGTTTTTGTCCATTTGGAACTTAAAGCGGGAGCCTTCTTCTTCCTGTAAGACAATCATCTTGCGTGCTCTTTCCATTATTTCAATAAGAGCTTTATAATCTTCTTCAATTAAGTGGTAATTTTCCGTTAGTTTTTCAACTTTAATAAGCAGCTCGTTTCTTTCTTTCTGTAATTCACTGATTTCATTTTTAAGCGCTTCATTTTCTTCGCTAAGGTTTTCAGTATTCTTAACGGTTGACTCCACTGATGACAAAAATTCAATAATAGAATCGAAGGACACTAATGATTTTGACTCATTTGGCTGCTCTGATTGATCAACTTTCTCTACCTTGCTTTTAAATTTTTTCTCCACAGCTTCAAGTACTGGTTTTGGTGGTTCTACGGCTTTTTCACCTTTTCTTTGTTTTTTGGCAATTTCAATTGCTGACTTATATTGTTTTCTGACAGCTGAATTCCACCTAAAACCACACGCTGCTGCTGTTCTTGATAGTTTTTGACCAACTTCCTCAAAAGCAGCCAATTGTGTACTTCCATCTCTAATATGTCTTAGCACAACCTCGGCAAGCAATAAATCTTCATCTTGCGTCCATGCATCCTGTCTTAATGTCGTCATATATCTATCTCTCCTATTGTTTTTATTTTTATTTCTATGCAACAAATAGAAAAGATAGAATCTAAAATCTAGTTAAAAACACTGTATTGTTTGTACTTCCATGTTATTTAGCATCTAAAAATGATTGCACCGCTTCATGATGCTCATCCGATTCCCAAAGAATGCTGCACTGATTAATTTCTGCAAACATCCTGTCTCTTAAATTGGCAATTTCCCATTTTTTAACCGCAGCTTGTTTATAGGCTGCTAGTACACCAGAACTCTGTTCAACATAAGCTTGAATCCAATCCTCGCACTCCACTTTAAGGTTTTGTTCTGAAAATATCTTATGAATAAAACCAAGCCCTTGACCCTCCTGTGCTGAAAATCGGTTTGCCGTCATAAGTAATGTCATCGCCTTGTCATAGGGCAGCTTTTCTAGAAGCATAGATGCTCCTCCCCAGCCTGTTGTAATGCCTAACTTGCCTTGAACAAATCCAAACTTGGCATTTTCACTTGCAACCCGAAAGTCACAGGCAGAGGCAATTTCACAACCGCCACCGATCGCTGCACCATTTAAAAGAGCAACTGTTGGTTTTGTTAACGTTGCTAATGAATACAATATTTCTCCCATTTTGGCGAGCATCTGATAGGCTTCCTCTTTTGTATGAAGATCATGAAATACTGATAAGTCACCGCCCGAACAAAATGCTTTATTCCCAGCCCCTGTTATTACTAACACTTTATCACTTTTGTTACCTTCAACCTCGTCTATAACTCTTTTAAAGCTGTCCATCACGTCAAAATCTATCGCATTCCTTTTTTCTACGCGATTAATCGTCAGCCATACAACCCCATTTTCAGTTCTTTCTAGCAAAACTTTTCCCATTCCCTTACCCTTCTTCCTTTTTTGTAAAAATAACCATTTATTAAATATTTGCTTTCTTATCATAAATTCCTGCTTTAATTATATAAAAAAGCGCAGAGAATTAAATTCTCTGCGCTTTTTTCATTGTCTAGCTCCAGTTTATACGTCGCTAAACAGGCGCTTCCGCTTTTCTTATTAGTCGTTTACTACTTCTTTACCTTTGTAAGTACCACATTCTTTACAAACGCGGTGAGCAAGCTTCATTTCTCCGCAGTTAGGGCATGTTACCATACCAGGCACTTGTAATTTATAGTGTGTACGACGCTTTCTTTTTGCAGTTTTAGATGTTCTTCTAAAAGGTACAGCCATTATTCCCACCTCCTTAAAAGGTTAACTATTCATTGTTTTTGTCTTCATTAAAGAAATCTTTCAGGGCTGCCAATCTAGGATCGATCTTATCTTTCTTATCATGCTCCGTGATCACTTCCCAGTCTTGTCCCGATTGTGGTGCTCCTCCTTCTCCAGAAGGGTCATCACAAAAGATTTGAATAGGTATCTCCAAGAGGATATTTTCCTTGATCATCGGCAATAAGTCAAGAACTTCTCCTTCAACCTGATGAAGATTTTCTTCATCCGGATGGCCAAAGCCTTCCGGTGATAATAAATAGGTTTCGCTTGTTTCAATCTTAAATGAATGCGTAGCATCCTTTAATGTCCGAGAGCAGGGAAGAATCATTGTCCCTTCAATTGTTAGTGTAAATGTAACTTTATTAGACCCAAAATCGCCATGCCCTTTAACATGGACAGGCGGAATTCTTCTAATTTCAGATATATCAATAAGTTCATTTACATCAACCATTTCATCAACAATAATCCCTTTATTTCGGAGTTGATTTAATTGATTCATATACCATTTCATTCATTTCACCTCAAGGCAACAAAGGTAATTATAGCTTTCACCAACATATTTGTCAATATTTTTTCTTTACAGTAGAATATATAAAAAAGTGAAAAAAGAAAGGAATTTATGTATGAGAGCTGTTGGTGTCGTAGTGGAATATAATCCCTTTCATAACGGTCATTACTATCATATCCAAGAATCACGAAAAGTAACAGAGGCAGATTTAGTTGTTGCAGTCATGAGCGGTAATTTTCTACAGCGTGGTGAACCTGCATTAGTATCAAAATGGGCACGGACAAAAATGGCGCTTGAAGGTGGAGCAGATATAGTGATCGAACTGCCTTATGTATTTGCTACCCAAAAGGCTGAGGTGTTTGCATTTGGTGCGGTAAGTTTATTGCATGCCTTGGAGGTTGATAGTATTTGCTTTGGCAGTGAAAACGGTGATATTTACTCTTTTCAAAACACACTAAAAGAAATGAAAGCAAGGAAAGGCTCCTTTGATCAATTCATTAAAAAAGCATTAGAAGAAGGAAAAAGCTATCCAAGAGCAACCTCAGATGCATTTCATGCTTTACAATTTGTAGATTCGGCGGTTGATCTTTCACAACCAAATAATATTTTAGGTTTCCATTATGTAGAAGCCGTTGATAAACTGGGCAGTAGGATACAACCATTTACGATACAACGTACAAAGGCCGGGTATCATGATCAACATATCGCAGACCAACATATTGCAAGTGCAACTAGCATCCGTTCGAGCCTTTTTTCAGAAAGAACAAATTTGGAAGAAATACAAAATGTTATTCCAGATACTACCTACTCGCATCTTTTGTCCTACAAGAAAAGCTTTGGAATGTTCCATCATTGGGAAAATTACTACGCTTATTTTAAATACAAGCTTCTTACCTCAACACCTGAAGAACTCAGACAAATCTATGAAGTAGAAGAAGGACTAGAAAATCGCCTATTGCAAAATATAACGTCTGCTGCGACATTTAAGGAGTTTATGGAAAAGATAAAAACAAAGCGATATACATGGACAAGATTACAGCGGCTTTGTGTACATATATTGACAAATACTTCGAAATCCCTAATGAGAGAAAACAGTGAGTATCCGACCTATATTCGTTTATTAGGTACTTCACTTGCTGGTCAGGAGTATTTAAACTCCATCAAAAAGAAAGTAGCTATTCCGTTTGTTTCACGTCTTGCATCCTTTTCTAATGAGCAAGTCATGCTTGATATAAAGGCTTCGAATGTTTATGCATCTTGTTTAAATGAGCCTTATCGTTCAAATATGATAAAGAGTGAATTTTCGAATCCACCGATACGGTATGATCAAAACAATAAACAATTTTTGTAAAAAAAAAAAGCGAAAGAGGCTAAAATTTTGTAACCCAACAGCCTCTTCCGCTTTTTTATTTTTTCGGTGGTAATTTTTCTAGATAGGCAATTGCTTCGTCAAATGTATTGACTGGGATGATCTTCATGTCAGATTTTATATCCTTCGCCGTTTCCAGTGCTTCCTGGTAATTTGTTAGTATTTTTTCTCCATTTTTATCAATACGGGTTTTACCATACTCATTTGGTGCAAAGAAAATTTCAACATTAGATTTATCCGCCGCAACAATTTTTTGATGGATGCCGCCAATACGCCCGACTACTCCCTCATAACTAATTGTGCCGGTGCCGGCAATTTTATAGCCCTTTGTCAAATCCTCATCAATTAATTGATTGTAAATCTCAAGTGAAAACATTAATCCGGCAGACGGTCCACCAATTTTTTCTGTATTGATTGTCACAGGGGGATTCACTTCTACTTTACGATCCGTTACAAGAAGGATTCCTAAGCCTACCTTATCTTTTTGTTCACCAGTTTGTTCTTTAGGAAAAACAGCTAATGGTACTTTCACTTCCATCGTTTTTCCCTTTCTTTCCAATTTTAGCTTTACTGTGTCTCCACTATTCTTCGTTGAAACATATTTAATGAACTCTTCTGACGACTTCATAACATGACCATCAACTGAAAATAAGCGGTCACCTACTTTTAAAACCTTCTCCGCCGGCATTCCCGGTATAACACTCATAACAAAAACACCGTTATATTTGATATCAATGTCTTTTTTGGCCTTTGTGTAAGCGACAACGGTAGCTTGTTCCTTTGAATTTTCCATCATATGAAGCTGGCGGTTGGAATACTCATCCTCTGTTTCACCATCCGGGCGTATGTAGTCCTCAGGATAAATTTCATAATAATCATTTACCTTTGCCCACGCATATTGAACTACGTTCGCCTTACCAATCCGAACGGTTGTTAAAGAAAAGCTTCCCCTTTCCTTACTTCCACCTTCTACTTTTACAATTGGAGCCAGCTCTGTCGCCATTCCTGGTGATGAGATATAATAGGGGAGCTGAACGAAGGTTAGTAAAAGGGTTATGACAAGAATGATGATCCAGCTTTTTGACATACTTTTCAGCTTATTCATGTTGCGACTCCTTCCACTTCTGTATAACATCTACTATTAACGGAATTTGCTTTAGTGCTTCCTCTTCACCGATACGGATGATATCTTCAGTATTTGTAAAGGCCTTAGCACTATATTGCTCCACACGCGGTTTAATCATTACATCTGCATCAAATTGTTTTAATCTGGCTAATTCATCCTGCATGATGTCAATACTCTGTATAATCACGTCAAATATCGATGTAATCTCTACATCACCTTTCACATGTGAAACATCGACAGCTATTACGATATCCGCTCCCATTTCTTTCACAACAGAGACCGGAACTCTATCGACAACTCCCCCATCCACAAGAAGACGCCCGTTTATTTTTTCCGGAATAAAGATACCTGGTATCGAAATACTTGCCCTAATAGCATTTGCTAAAGGACCGTCCTTAAAAATAACCTTTTCACCCGTTTTAATATCGGTAGCCACGATCCAAAGAGTGGGGGATAATTGCTCTATTGTTCTCCCCATCGTAAAAATGCGGATAAATTCCTTTATTTTTTGGCCACTTATAAAGCCCATTTTAGGGACGGTGAAGTCAAGGTAATATTTCCTTCTAAATGCAGCCGCCAACTTATATAAACGCTCAAGATCGTGACCCGACCCGTATAATCCACCAACCAATGCCCCCATACTGCTTCCTGCAATACAATCAATTGGTATGTTGGCTTCGTGTAAAGCTTTAATTACACCTAGATGAGCAAACCCCCTAGCTCCACCTGAACCTAGTGCTAAGCCTATTTTTGGTTTTCTCAAAAGTTTCCCTCCATTGTCCTTTTCCTTAAATTAGGTCTATTCTAATTTGAAATTCGTATATTTATAGTAGGACGAGATTGATTTGACCTTATTTTACCATTCTATATTCAGCAAGTATAGAATTAAGAACTCAAGAATTCGCTGGGGGGCTATACGTGACACGTTCTAAACTAAAAACAATCCTACTCGCCATTTCAATTTCACTTGTGGCATTCGGATTGATTTTTTTCCCAAAAGAATCATTAGAAGCATCAAGGCGCGGCTTGGTGATGTGGTGGGAGGTCGTTTTTCCATCCTTACTACCATTTTTCATCGTCTCTGAACTATTAATTGGATATGGTGTAGTAAAGTTCATTGGAATCCTCCTCGAACCCCTTATGCGTCCTTTATTCAAAGTTCCAGGTGTAGGAGGAGTTGTTTGGGCGATGGGCATGGCGTCAGGCTTTCCAGCTGGTGCAAAGCTTTCCGCTCGGCTAAGACAAGAACAACAATTAACAGCGATCGAAGCGGAACGATTGGCCTCCTTTACAAACTCCTCTAATCCATTATTTATTTTTGGAGCTGTTTCAGTTGGTTTTTTTAATAATGCCAATGTCGGCATTTTATTAGCGGCTGCCCATTATTTGGGGAACTTTTGTGTTGGCCTTATGATGAGATTTCACGGGAGACATAATGTTGAAAGTGAAGTTCCATATAAAAAAGTTTATTTTTCTGTTAAGGAGGCTTTTCATTCGCTCCATGAAACGAGAATAAGTAATAGTAGACCGATCGGCAAAATGTTGGGAGATGCGGTTACTTCATCGATCCACACACTTTTAATGATTGGTGGATTTATTATTTTGTTTTCTGTATTTAATCGCTTGCTCTACATAGTGAATATCACCGAGGTTGTAGCTGTTTTTGTCGGCTTTATACTTTCGCTATTTCATATTTCAACCGAACTCGCTTTGCCGCTTATCTCAGGGCTGTTTGAAATAACACTGGGGAGTCAACTTACTAGTCAAACGGAAGAGGTCGATCTGTTCTTTAAAGTGATCATAACTAGCTTTATTCTCGCATTTAGTGGGTTTTCTGTTCAGGCACAGGTAGCAAGTATTTTAGCCGAAACAGATATTCGCTTTCAGCCGTTTTTTATCGCTAGAATTATGCAAGGCATCTTTTCATCAATTTTTGCATTTTTATTGTGGAAGCCGCTTTATGTCAATCTCTATACAATGAACGATAAACAAGAAGTGATTCCCGCTTTAGCCAATGATCAAGGTCTTTCCTGGCTTTATATGTATTGGGATTTTTTATTGCAATACGGTGCACTAATTACGCTCGCTTCTTTATGCTTGTACATTATTGTTTATACAAAAGCCAATTTTCACTAGATCAAAGGCTGACCAAGTTCTGGTCAGCCTCTATATTTTTCTCTTAATGCTGATTCCACTGCCTTAGGAACAAGACTTGAAATATTCCCGTGATATTTTGCAGCCTCTTTAACAATACTGGAACTTAAAAATGAGTATTGATTATTTGTCATCATAAAAAAGGTTTCAATTTCCTCACCCAATGTTCTGTTCATTGATGTTATTTGCATTTCATATTCAAAGTCCGATACCGCCCTTAATCCCCTTAAAATCGCGGTTGCACTTTTTCTCCGAGCATATTCAATTAACAATCCGTCAAATGATTCAACAACTACATTCGGAATTTCTTTTGTAACCTCTTTTATGAGTTCAATTCTTTCGTCAACAGAAAAAAGCGGATTTTTTGAAGAATTGTTCAATACACAAACATAAAGTGTTCCAAATACCTTTGCCCCTCGTTTAATGATATCTAAATGCCCATAAGTAATCGGATCAAAACTTCCTGGACAAACAGCAATACTTGCCATACACTCTCCCCTTCCCCTACTGAGTAAAGTTAGCTGATTGAATTTTCAGTAATTTATTTATAATTCAAAATAGAAACAGCTGTTGTACTTCCATAAACTTCCCTTCTTTGTAGGCGAAGACCGCCGATTGTATCCGGAAGCATCAGCTCGATACCATGCTCTGCAATAATCAGCCCACTTTCGGATAAAAGCTGCGCCTTATCAATATCGGCTATTATTGCTTCCAATTCCTTGAGCTTATAAGGTGGATCTAAAAATATATGCGAAAATTTGAATCCCCTTTTCATGATTGCCTTAAGGGCCCGGTTGGCATCATTGCAAAACACTTCCGCTTGATCTTCAAACCCGCAAAACTTAATATTTTGCTTAATAACATCTACTGCTTTTCGGTCTCGATCAACAAAGATCACTTTATCAAGTCCGCGGCTTAATCCCTCTAAACCAAGCCCGCCGCTGCCCCCGAATAAATCTAAGCCTTCTCCACCATCAAAATAAGGACCAATAATATTAAAAATTGATTCTTTAATCTTATCAGTTGTAGGTCTTGTATTTATTCCTGGGACTGCTTTAAGTGGTCGACCTTTACATTTTCCAGCAATAACTCTCATATCAATCACCTATATACCCTATGCATAATTCCAACTTCTACAATTTTACTTTTCCATCCTACCATAAATATACAACCATCAACAATAGTGAAGACAAAATAAGATGTATATAGAAAAAAGTTTTGGTCATAATGGATAGTAACAACATCATTTTCTGATGTTGTTGCCAACCGCGGAGAAGACTTACGTTTCCCCATAAGTTCTTCCTCCGGTTTCTCCTCTCCCTTTGCCTTCTTGAAATGGAAGTCAACATAGGCTTTCAGGAAAAATAGAAGGACCCTGCGAAAGCAGGGGTTTTTTTATTTTTTGCCTTATCGTAAATAAATTCCTTCATTTCGTTTAATAACTTCTGTCTTTAGAAATTCTTCAAGCCCGTTTTCCGATATATACAAATCCTCCCCTATTAACTCTAACGGATTCGGATTTGCTCCATCCTCCAATGAGAAGATCCACCGGTTTTCAGCCTTTATTATTTCGTATTTATTCTGATCTGTAATAAGATTTACTTCAAATCCTGTGTTTTCCAGCGTTTCTCGGAAAGGAAAAAGGAGATTATTGTTTTTTATCACAGCATTCCCTTTTAAACTCACTTCTTTATCCCCGTAAAAAACATTTCTCTTATCAATATAATATAACGGAACGAATGAATTAGTCTGACTTTCATTTTTTTCAAAAAATAATGTTTTTAAGCTGCATAATTCTGATAGCTGTTTATCAAGCTCAGCTAACGTTATTTCCGTCATATCCTGATTTTGCTTGAGAAGCCACGACGCAAAGGCATCTTTAATCTCTGGCCGAAGATTTCCAAGCAGCTCTTTAGACATTTCTATTTCTTTTCCTTCACCTGTCGGACGGTCAAGAATAAAGGAAGGCAGAACGTTCCAGACCCATTCGTAATCGTGAGATTTTGGCCTTTTATAATTTTGCAAATATGCCTGAATGGCTAGTTCCTCTAATTTTTTGGCGTTATAATCTTTTGGAATAACGACTAATAATGGTGCTGTATATACTTGTCTATGATTAGATTGCACGATAGTAAGTCCGTTATTAGACGGTAATTGTTTATGCCAATTATTATTAAAATCAATATCTTCATCAGTTGTATTTAATGAAAAAAAGGAAAGGTGAGGCTCGAACTTTTCAAGTTTATTTAATTGGACCTTTGACATATACAAAGGGAACAACGTTGTATCCTTTTTCGTCCATGCAAAATACGAAATATGTTCTTTATCAACACGTACCTCACTTAATGCACCTGAAAACCACCGATTTGATTTATTAACATCCTCTAATATGGTTACGGTGAAATTTTCTAAAAGCGGTGTTTCGTCATTTGAAAAAAGTTGAACAAAACCATTTTCTAGCCAATAGTCATTTTTAGCTTCATCAAATGGAACTGTATATTTAAATGTTATAAGTGATTCGCTCCCAACCTCGATACGATTATAATTTGATTCCTTCCTCGTTTCACAGTTCTCACCATTTGCAAATAGACATTCGAAATCTTTTGCTCCACTAGGAATTTTAATCAGGAAGCTGTCCTGACCTAGTTTTGAAACAGTTTGAGTGAACGAAAGTTGTCCATTTTTATGTACTATTTCAGCTTCAATCTCTAAATTTTCTATTTGCACTCTTTCAGTCGTTTTTTCAAGTTTGTCATACATTAGCCATTGATATCCTGTTAATCCCGCTATAATAATTATTAAGAATATCAAAATGATTATAATTTTCTTTACCATACATACCCCCGGACCGTAACTTGTAACCATATATTACGATACCAAAAATAAGAAGCGTTTAACATATGAAATTGAAAAAAAATTTTGACGTTTTTTCAATCAATTGGTAAAGTGAAACTTGATTTGTATTGAAAGGAGCATGAATTATGATACAGCGATTTATCGAACTCGGACAAGGATATTCTGACCTATATGAACTTCTAGAAATTGCCAGAACAAATAAACATAGAGTTGTTCATTTCATGGCATTTCATACGAAAATGAATGAAAAAGATGTTACTTCTTTGGCTGTTGTCTTAAATCCAACAACAACAGGGGATTTTCAGCCGATTTACATCTGTAGAGAAGGCGTCCCAAATCCTGAAAAAAAGCCAAATAAGCGCTTTGGTTTATTTAAGCAATTAGCCGAGGAACTGGGAAAAGAAATTATTTCATTTGAGGTTAAGCCTTCTACGATTTTTGCCGAGACAGATCTTTATTATCAGCATTTAGTAGGCATTCTTAGAATGAACCGTTTTATCCCGCCTATGCAGTAAAATAAAGGGGCTGACTCTTTGAGTCAGCCCCTTTATTTTTAAGTTAAATTCCAATTTTATAATCATACTCTTTTGCCTTATCCGGCTTAGAGTTTTCAAATTCAGTTTTCAAAAATGGTTTATATGAAAGATCCACTTTTTTTACAAACGACAAGGATTTAATCTTATCAACAGCATCTTCCACTAGCTCCATATCCATATAGATCACGATATATTTAAGTTTTTTTGAAACATAATGGATATTTCCAAAACGTTTTAATTGCTTAACTTGCTTTAAGGAATGAACCCAAACTATAATTCCCTGTCGATTACCAAAATTCATAATTAAATCTCCCTTATAAAAACAATCACATTGTCAGAATAGCACGAAAATCTATTCTTTTGCAAGAATAACGTATTTACCCACAGCTATGGCCTCCACTGCCACAACCACTACATCCTGACGACGATTCGAAAAATGGATCCCCTGTCGGTACTTTTATTTGCCGAGACACGGAATGACCGATTAAAACACTAATTTCATCCAAGAGGTTTTGCAATGCATTTTCGGCCTTTTTAAATTCATATACAGACTCTAATAGGTCCATATCTCTTTTTAATTCCCTCGTTTCTTTAATCACCTTTAAATAATCAGGGTGGTATTTTCCAATTCGATGGACTTCTTCATATATTTCCTTTTGCTTTGTAAAGGCTTGGATTAAGTTCCTTGCCTTTTCGTCTTGTCTTAATTTATATAAACTCTGATAATAATGATCCACTACATCAGATTTAAGAATCATTTCAGACAACTCATCTGTAATATTGAGTATGTTCATCCTTTCTTCTGTTGCTAACACCTTTTTTAACACCTCCCACATAATCATACCATGAAAGCTATATAGTTACATCAAATTCCTTCTGTATATTATAGGGGGTCCCATCATTATGGACGAGCTCCAGTTTGATTTGATGCTTTCCTGCTGGCAAGCCTTTTACAATAAAAGCGGCTGTATAAATATTATCGATTTTTTGATTATTTAAATAAAGTTGCATGTAACCGAATCCATTTTGATTAATTTTTTTATGGTCTTTTTTTGAAAATGTAAAATTGGAAATTACGCATTCCACATAAATATCCTTACCCTTTACTTGGTGCTTAACAGACATAGGGTTTATATTTGAAGCCATTGCCGGATTGACCATCATAAAGAAAATCAGAGAGGTGATGACAAGTATCATTTTTTTCACAGCATATCCCACCTTTAAATGTTTATTTCTTTGTCTTATTGTTGTCTTCCATGGCAAAAATTAATCTTAAACGGACAAATAAAAAAAGGGCCAATGGCCCAATTTATGTTTTAATTATTATCGCCCATCACATTCATCATACCAAGGAGCATGTTGGCAAATTGGATACCTTCATTTAGCCGATCCATTCTTTGCGGGAAAGTTCTGCCATAAAAAATTTTTGCTTCCTGTTCAATTTCAAATACCTTTTCAGGGCTTCTTGACAACTTACGATACCATCCTGGATTTTCACGGACAAACATGAGCATATCAGGTCTACCTTGCAAATAAGATTGGATTTCGCGGCGCATTTTTCAAACAACTCCAAACGGATTTAATCCTTATTATATTGAAAAGGCTGACGAGGGTTTCTTGGACCGTTCATTCGTGGATTATTATTTGTGTTGTTTTGTTTAAAACCTTGGAATTGTTCAATGATTTGTTGGACGTTCGCAATGGCCCCACTTACATTACTAATATGCTTTTGCATTTCATTCATATCGATATTTTTAACAATTGACAAAATCTGGCTCATGAAGTCAGAATCCTTTTTTGGGTTGTCCTTTTTAGTTGCTATTTCGCTTACATTTTCAAAACCAGATCTATACTTTTCCCACATGGAATCCTCTTCTCCAAACATATACCAATCTTCAAAAAGTTCCTGCCAGCTTTTCTCTTTTGAACGGACTTCTTTTACTATTCCAGGATGACGTTCTACAAACTTTTTAAATTCAGCAACCTTCGGATGTAGCTTCCCCATAATATTCACCTCAATGGTATCAGATACGCCTTAGCATAAATTACATATTTGGCCTACTATAGGTTACTAACATCTGCGCTCAAATGTCCGCCCATTTTACCATGCCTTTATAAAATTTTGAGTATAATACTTCTCATACACCCCAACCCCTAAGTGGGTAAATTCTTTATTTAAAAGGGTTGTACGATGCCCTTCACTATTCAGCCATCCCTCTACAGCTGAGATGGCATCAACATAACGTGCAGCTATATTTTCACCTGCCACCCTAAAATCAACACCTCCGTTAACTAAGCGGTCGGATAAATCTCCCTGAGTTGGTGAACTATGTGAAAAATACTCCTCTTCAAACATTTCCCTTGAGTGGCTATAGGCAACAACAGCCGTTGATTCATCCCAATTTACATGACTTAACCCATTACGTTCTCTTACTACATTCGTCATATCTAATATTTGCAAAGCCTTCCCCTTTTCAATTTCATACCACATTTTAGAGTCAATTTCCTTCGCAGAAATTAAATTACCTC
Source organism: Schinkia azotoformans (assembly GCF_035811335.1). Classification (NCBI taxonomy): domain Bacteria; kingdom Bacillati; phylum Bacillota; class Bacilli; order Caryophanales; family Bacillaceae; genus Schinkia; species Schinkia azotoformans. Next base: position 240,078 of record NZ_JARSMD010000019.1, on the reverse strand, counting down.
GATATACAAGCTCGTACGGCCTAATTTTAACCAACGTTTCTGCATCAAGAAACCTTATACTAGAAACCGTTCTACTAAATTTATCAATATAGACTTGGGCCCATATATTTTTATATTGGATGAGCGGTACAGTTTCCACCTCTTCGTTCGTTAATTCAAATTGGTATAAATTTTTATCAACTTCCAATGCAATTTTATCTGAAAGATTAACTATCGTTTCCAGGGTATTACGGGTTTGACCAATTTGAAAGGGGGCAATCTCATTGTTTTCGCCCATCACATACACGGTGACTACTTTGTCATTTTCTATTCCTATTTGGCAATAGTTGGCGAGAGATTCATTATAGATCCACCAATCATAATCATATTCTGACGCATCTATTCTTCGTGGTTGTCCTAGTAATTCAATTACATCTTCCCTGTCTTTTCCAATTAACTCGTACAGCTTCCTTGTTTCCTTCGGAAAAGGTAACTCTATTTCTTTCTCTCCCATGCCTAGATTCATCGGTTTAGTAGAGGTTGTCTGTACTGTTTCACTAGGTAATCTTACGAAGATAATAGCTAATACGAGCACCGAAGTTAATAGTATAAAAAAAGAAAGGATGTTTTTTCTCATAAAATGCCCCCCTGCTTGTCCTTACTTTCTATACCATTATATAGGCGGGATTTAATTTTATTCCTTAGAAAAACAAGATATTTGTCCACAATGGCAAATATCAATGTACCTAAAGGCCCTCTTTTCTTATACTATAATCCTTAAAAATTAAACTTATAGTATAAAAAAATAGAGGTGCCTTCCTAAGAAGGCACCTCCGCTTAAGTATATTACATCTGTGGCGGTTCGGATATTTCACTTAGAGCATATCCTGCTTTTTGGTCAGAATCATTTTCAACAGCGAGATCACCCAGTGACACAATTCCTACTAACTGGCCATTTTCGACAACAGGAAGACGACGGATTTGTTTTTCCGCCATGATTTGTGCTGCTTCATGAACGGACGAAGTAGGGGAGACTGTTATTAATTCTTGGCTCATAAGGTTGGTTACGGCATTGGAGCCTGAACGTTTTTCCGCAATTCCCCTGACTACTAAATCCCGATCCGTAATCATCCCTAATAAATTTCCATTTTCTACAATCGGGATAGCTCCTACATTTAAATCCTTCATTTTTGTCGCTACTTCAAAAGCATTATCCACTGGTGTACAGTACTCAACATTAGTTGACATTACATCACGAACACTTTTCATAAGGGATTCCTCCAAATACTATTTTTTAATAAACATTTGTGTCCAATAGTGCTGGTATGACCCACCCTTAGCATAACCAACCCCAATGTGGGTCATTCTTGAATCTAAAATATTTTGTCGATGTCCTGGGCTATTCATCCAAGAGTTTACAGCTTCTTGTGGTGAGGTTTGACCCGCTGCAATATTTTCTGCTGCAGCTGTATATCGAATACCAAAGTTTTTCATCATCGTGAATGGTGATCCGTAAGTTGGCGACGTATGGCTAAAATAATTCTTATCCCTCATATCAACGGATTTATAACGTGCCACTCTTGATAGTTCCCAGTCGGTAGCTAAAGCTGGGAGCCCATATTTAGCTCTTTGTTGGTTTGTTAATTGAATAACCTGTGTTTCAATGCTTTTTTCTCCATTCATGGTTGGGATATTCAATTTTTGTTTTGGATAAATCAATGCCGGATTTTTAATTTGTGGGTTTGCCTGGATCAATTCACTTAAACCAATTTGATACCTTACAGCAATTTTCCACATCGTATCACCCGGTTGAACGGTATAAGTTTGCGTTTGTGCATTCCCTATTGCGGCCCCTGCTCCGAGCATTAATAAAAATAAAACGGATACAATAAACTTTTTCAGGCAAAAAACTCCTTTCATGAAATTGTTATTTTGACTTTTATATTGTGACCAAAATATTAAAAATTTCTCATACAAAATTTTTTCAAAAGGAACTTTTTTCGAGTCTTTATTGCATCTTAAACTCTTTCATACTATTATAGATTTTAGAGTGTTTTTGAATTTAGGAGGGATACATAGTGAGATTTGAAGGAACGGGGCTAGATGACAAAGTATATGATATTTCACTGCTTCGCAAAGTACTAGGTGAATATCAATTATTATCTAGAGAACAATGGGATTATGAGCGTATTTCATTTGACCGCAAATTTGAACAATTAGATACGAAAGAAGTATTTTATTTACGTGTTCAAGGCTATGCAGTAGAAGGTAATGTTGATTCTAATCATGCTAAAATTAAACTTTTAACACCAATCCTTGGTAAACATTATTACCCACATGGTGTTGAATATGGTGATGATGAAGTAATACCAAATAATGTAGTAGAAAAATCAAAATCAATTCTCGAAGCTGTAAGCAAACAATTAGCAGAAGCTGTAAAATAAGAAAAGCGGAAGCGCCCGATTAGTGAAGTCCACTAGTCGCTAGGTGCTGGGGCTAGACATAAACGACAGCACAAAGACGCATGAGGGAAAGCCCCATGCGTCTTTGTTATTTTTCTTCTTTCATACGAATTGAATCGATCATTACATTTACACCGCTGACCTCGATACCGGTCATTATTTTAATTTCATCAATAATTCTTTTTTGAAGTTCAATGCATAAATCGCAAATATTTTCTTCCAGATAGACAGAGACTTTGATGTCAATTAATAGTTCCTCTTCGTTTTGATTAATGCTGATTCCTCGTTGGTTCCCCTTTTTATTTACAACCCGGATAAAATCATCTTTAAAATCGGAAACAGTACTGGCTATTCCCTCCATTTCGTCTATAACGATGGATGAAATAATCGCAAAAACGTCCTCTGAAATATTTAAAGTTCCCCTTTCCAGCATTTTCTTAATCATTTTCATTCCTCCATTAATTGATTCAATGTAACTCCCATTTTAAAAATGGCGCTTCCTTCGCTATACGGCGCATCCCAAGCTTCTCAAGAATTCTGATTGATGCCATGTTTGTTTGCTCGCATTCTGCCGTTATTTTCATCGCATTTCCGCTTTTAAATAACCAATCTGCAACAGCCTGAACAGCTTCATAACCAAATCCTTGATTACGATAAGAAGCAATGATTTCGTACCCAAGATCGATCGTTTTAGCATCATTTGGAAAACATTTAAGCCTTATGGAACCAATTAATTTTCTTTCGTAGGCATCAATGATCAACCAGATTTGCAGATTATCCGTCCGAGGCGCCTTTTCAAGCATTTCGATATAATATGGTAAAATACTTTTCAACTGGATGGACGGCCAATCTGAGGGTATGAAAATGGGCGATCGTTCCTCCAATTCCTTACGGTTCAAAATGATTGATTTTGCCAAATCCAACGGACACTTCATCAAAAGCAGCCGGTCTGTAAAAATTTGAGCCAAAATCAACATCTCCTTTGTCCCAGTCTTCTTTTATTTTAATGGTTGTGGAGAAGGATAGATAGCCGTTTGTTGCTGTTCTTTTCGTTTTTCTTCGCGAACCCATTGATAGAATACAGCCCCAAGGGTATATCCATAAGAAATCTCTTGCATAATTTTCATAATAACCCCACCAAGCTGTTGATCGTCGTATGGTGACAGCCAGGAAAACATTTGTACACTGTTTATATCAATATTTGCAAGCATACTTGCTGGAACACATAATTCCAATGCCTTTGCCCAAGCAGCGGGATTGGTGTAGGTTTCGTATATTGGTACGCCTGAAAAGATTATTAACGCACATGCTGGAGTTAACAGCATTCCATCGGCAAAAATATAGGCTAACTTTTGCAGGCCACTTAATTTTCGATACTCAGGTAGTGGACATACTAATGGCCACCACATAATGATAGCTGTAATAAAAATGAAAATAGTTACACTTGCGTGAAGGATTGTATTTGTTTTAATACCATCAAAAATAACCGGATAATGATAAATGGAAAATACACCGTTAAATAAAAGAACGGCAAATAATGGTTTGGTTAAAAATAAAAACGGACGGCTAACCGCCTTAATGGACAATAACTTACGATAGTACCCGCTCGGAATAGAGAGCAAAAATAACGGCGGTAGGATTAAATATAGGACAGACATTTGGATCATGTGAATACTAAAATTCAAATGTCCAAGTAAATCAACAGGGCTTCCTTTAACAATATATAGCGAGACAAGTGAAGTTATGAACAATATTCTTTGTTTCTTTGTAGGATTTTTAATAAACATAAAGTACAGTACTGCAATAGCAACTAAACAAAGGAAAAACCAAGGACTCCACAAGGCTCTAAATCCAAACATAGACAGATTCTCAAGCACAATATTCACCTCATTATACTTCAAAAGGGACCCTACTAAAGCTTGGGTCCCATTTTTTAAATTTTTACCACCAAACAACTGTCATCAAAGCTAGGATACTAACAGCTGCTACTAGAACACCTGAGAAAATAAACAGAATAGGTGCCGCGTGACCTTTATGTTTCATATGCATAAAGTAAAACAACTGAAAAATTACTTGAATAACCGCTAAAACAAAAATGAACGGTGCAACAAACCACATACTAACTGTATCCGTAAAAACAACGGCTGCGAAGGCAAGAATCGTTAATAAAATTGTTAAAGCAAAGACAATAAATTGTTGATTCATTTCCTCCTTATTGGCAGCCTTTCGAAGTTCCCATTTTGTATCAGTAGTTGAATTTGAATTCATATCCATTTAGCTTAGCCCACCTTTCCCATTAAATAAACGACTGAAAAGATGAATACCCAAACAACGTCAATAAAGTGCCAGTATAAACTAGCTACATAAAACTTTGGTGCAGTGTAAAGACTAAGAGGACGTCTTGCATTACGAACCAAAAGAGTGATAATCCAGCAAAGACCAAATGCAACGTGAGCTCCATGGAATCCTGTTAGTGTATAGAAAGCTGAAGCAAAAGCATTTGTTGTATAGGTTAAGCCCTCATGAACGTAATGGTTAAATTCATAAATTTCTAATCCAAGGAAACAAGCACCAAGGATAACTGTAACCCACATCCAAGTTAACATGCCTTTGTAATTATTATTTTTCATTTGATACATAGCGTATACACTTGTTAAACTACTAAATAATAAAAACATTGTTGCCAAAAACACTAGTGGCACTGAGAAAAGCTCTTGTGATGTCGGCCCGTTCATTGTTGAATTGCGAAGTGCTAAGAATGTACCGAACAATGATGCAAACATGACTGTTTCTCCACCAAGAAACAACCAAAAACCAATAAATTTATTTCTTCCTTCCATCGTCGCCTTTTCCGGCTCTGCTGGGAAGTTTTCTTTAGTTAAAACTTGTTCCGCTGCCATTACGCATTTAAACCTCCTTCACGTTCAAGGTCTTCTTTATGGATATGGTAACCGTGATCATCTTTAACAGATCGAGTAAACATAGCCCCAAACATAATTACCAATCCAATGATCCCAACGGCTAAGGCTAGCTTATTAGTTCCAAGATCATGGTACATAAAGCCAAATCCTGCGATAAACAAACCTACAGAAATGATAAACGGATTAATTGATCCATTTGGCATATGAATATCACCAAGCGGCTCGGCCGGAATTAGTTCCTTATTTCCGTTCATTTTCTCATAGAAAACCGGGTCTAAGCTGCGTACAAGCGGCAATTGTTTAAAGTTATACTCTGGTGGTGGAGAAGCAATCGCCCACTCAAGTGAACGTCCATCACCCCATGGATCGTTAGGAAGCTTTTCTTTATTAAAGAATGACATAACCATATTTATAACGAGTATTAAAACACCGACGCCCATTAAAATAGCACCGACAGAACTTACAAAGTTTGCAGTATCCCAGCCTTGGTTTGGCAAGTACGTGAATACGCGGCGTGGCATACCCCAAAGTCCTAAGAAATGCTGGATAAAGAATGTTAAATGGAAACCAATATAAAATACCCAGAATGTAATTTTACCTAATGTTTCATTTAGCATTTTACCGAACATTTTTGGCCACCAGAAATGGATACCGGCAAATAAACCTAATACGATACCACCAACAATAATGTAGTGGAAGTGTGCAACAACGAAATAAGTATCATGGTAAATGTAATCTTGTGCTGCTGACGCAAGCATAACACCTGTTACCCCACCCATTACGAATGTTGGAACAAACCATACCCCATACAACATTGGTACCGTATAACGAATATTACCGCCCCACATCGTAAAGAGCCAGTTAAACACTTTAATACCAGTAGGTACACCGATTGTCATTGTTGCTACCGCAAAGATTGAGTTAGCTACAGCACCCATACCTGTTGTAAACATGTGGTGCGCCCATACCATGAACCCGAGGAATCCAATTAATACTGTAGCGAATACCATTGATGTATATCCGAATATTCTTTTTCTTGAGAATGTAGAGATAACATCTGAGAAAATTCCAAACGCTGGTAATACTAAGATGTAAACCTCTGGATGTCCAAAGATCCAGAATAAATGCTCCCAAAGAATCGTGTTTCCACCAAGGGCAATATCAAAGAATTTAGCACCAAATAAACGGTCAAACATCATTAAGAAAATCCCTACTGTTAACGGTGGGAACGCAAATAAAATTAATGAAGATGAAACGAAAATCGTCCATGTGAACATCGGCATACGCATAAACGTCATACCAGCTGTACGCATTGTAATAATAGTTGCTAAAAAGTTAATGGCAGAGATTAATGTACCAAAACCAGAAATCTGTAGTCCGATTAAGTAAAAGTCTACACCATGGGTTGGGTCAGCCATCGCAAGTGATGCATAATTTGTCCAACCTGCAGCTGGCATTCCACCTAAAAACCAACCAAAGTTAAAAAATAAAGCTCCGAAAAAATATAACCAAAAACCAAGTGAATTCAAAAATGGAAACGCCACATCACGGGCCCCAATTTGAATTGGTACAACCGCATTCGCCAATGCAAAGATAATTGGCATGGCAACAAAGAATAACATTGTTGTTCCATGAGCTGTAAGTGCTTCATTAAATGAATTCCCTACTAAAAAATTCATCTCTGGATACATTAATTGAATACGCATTAATAATGCTTCAATTCCGCCAATGACAAAATGTAATAAACCTGCAAAAAGATACAAGTGGGCAATTTTCTTATGGTCTACTGTTGTTAAGTAATCCCAGATAACTGCACCGACACCCCTTTTTTGTGCCAACGTACTCACCATCTAAACCTCCCTAACCCTATTTAGCTTCTTTTGAAAGCGTAAGCAAGTATTGCGTTACTGCTTCAATTTCATCTGGGTTTAATTTATAAGTGTTGCTCATTTTATTTCCTGGTTTCATCGCTTCAGGATCTGCAATCCAAGCGTGAACATTTTCAGGAGTCAATTCTTTAATACCAGCAACCCGCTCACGATCTGCAAAGTTTGATAAATTAGGTGCAAGTCTTGCTGGCGCAGGTCGAGGATCATTTGAATCTACCGCATGACAGCCAATACAGCTCTTCGCAAAAACTTCTTGACCAGCTTTAGCAGTAGCATCCACAGGAACTTCCGTTGGCTTCTGCATATCAGCTAACCATTTATTGTAATCCTCTTTAGATAATACCTTGACTTTGAAGTCCATTAACGCATGTGAAGGACCACAAAGTTCTGTACATTTACCGTAATAAACACCTTCATTGTAAGCATGAATCCACATCTCGTTTTCATTGTCTGTATTTACATCAATCTTACCTGCTAATGCTGGTACCCAGAATGAATGCTTAACATCGCCAGCTATTAATGATAAGTAAACTCTTTCACCAGCTGGGATTACTAAATCTTGAGAAGTAATAATCTTTTCATCTGGATATTCAAATTCCCACCAATAAAGCTTACCAGTTACATTAACATGGATTGCATCCTCTGGAATGTCAATTTGCTTAGGATCCAATTTGAATGTAGCTGATACTGTCGGTACAGCAATAATTAGTAAGATAATAATAGGAATAACAGTCCAAGTAATCTCGAGTTTGTGACTACCTTCTACTTGTTTTGGAATCATATTTTCTTTCTGTTTTGTTCTACGAAACTTTGTTGCAACATAAATAAAAATTAAAACTACTACAAGAGTAACAATTGTCATGAGCACAGTTGTTAACATCATTAAGTCATACAACATCTCACCATTTTCCCCTTGTGGTGTGAGAGCCGATAAATATGGTTTCCCACTACAGCCGGCCAACACTAGCAAAAGCATCGAAACAACCACAAACAAACGGCCTTTCCTTCCTACATGATTCATTACATCCTAACCCCTCTTTCTTTAAATAAATCTATTTATTTTAAATACCTCTCAACAGTATTAACAAATTGATAGGTATTTTATAACACGCTTATAATAGAAAGCTTGTCATCCTATTGTATGTATTTTCTTTGTCGTATTTTGTAGACTTTTGAGACTTATAATATTAAGTAAATATAAATATATAAAAAATATGTCGAAAAACTGCTAGTGAGATCATTCTCACTAGCATCCTATTAGATTGTTACAATGACCATTAATACAAAAATGATTGTTAAATAATTCAGTGAATAAATAAACATCCATTTCGCCCATTTTAAATCGTCTTTTATGAAATACCCATAAACCCCGACCACTAGCCAGCCTACACTTAGTAGCAATGAAACAATTAAAAACACTGGTCCTAATGATGTTAAGAAAAATGGCAATGGAATTAAGCAAGCAACAAAAGCAATAATATGCTTTTTAGTCTCAGCAAACCCGCGCACTACAGGCAGCATTGGTACTCCTGCTTTTCGGTATTCTTCACATTTTTTCATTGCTAACGCGTAAAAATGCGGCGGCTGCCAAATAAACATAATAAGAAATAATATCCACGCTTCTATTGACAGATTGGGATCAATCGCTGCCCATCCAATTAATGGAGGGGCGGCACCAGAAATACTCCCTACAATTGTATTTATAGGATGGCGGCGCTTCGTCCAAAGAGTATATAGTACAACATACGTAAATAAGCCAATAAAGCCATATATTGCCGCTGGAATGGACGCCATTAATAATAACAGTAAACCAATTAATGAAAAAGAAAGGCCAAGTATTAGAACCTTCGTTCTGCCAATTGTTCCTGTCACGGTTGGTCTAGTTTTTGTTCGTTCCATTACATGATCAATATCACTATCAATATAATTGTTTAAAACACATCCACCAGCAATTACTAATGCGTTTCCAAACATTCCAAGTAAGACTTTGTCTATTGATTCAATAAAAGTTTGGTTAGTGAAATAAAGTGCAAGCCAAATCCCAGTAAAGGCTGTGATTAAATTGGAATTTACAATTCCAATCTTAACAAGTGATAGAAAGTCATTCCATAATGAAGTCGTTTGAATATCACTCTCTCTATGAGCAGCAGCTTCAAACATAGGATTCCGAGCGCTATTTATAATTCTAGAGTTGTCCATCGACTATTTCCTCCTTTACCGTTGTCTAAAGCTACGTCGACCAAAAATAGCCTACTTTGACATTCATAAAAAATATTATTACTGTGATAAATATCATAGAATTTGAATCTCCAACTTTATTAAACCACAAATCATGAAGAATTTGTTAAATAATAATGAAATTATTTTTACATTTATACTAGAATTTTCTAATTACACCTCCAATGATACATTATTAACAAAATTATCACTTATATCATAGTACCACGTTATCTCTTTTAGTAAACTACTATTATCGTATTTTTTATTATAGTTAAGTTTGAAAGTTAAAAAACAATATTAATATAGTAGTAACGGTGTTATTTGTTAAAAAATATATGTTCATACACCCATTTTTATAATCGTGTTCACATTTTTGACAAAAACAACTCCTGTTTCCATCCTGCTATGTGTGATATATTTAACGTAAAGTAGGGATGGAATAATTATTTTTTTGTAATATTTTTTATAAAGAAGGTGAAGTGGACTTGAATAGAGGTTTAAAAATTTTATCTGTTGCTTCAAGTATTGTCATGCTTTTGGTACTAATTGGCGGAGCCCTTGTTACTAAGACTGGATCAGGGATGGGCTGTGGTCGTTCGTGGCCGCTTTGTCATGGTCAATTTTTACCTAGCGAAATTAATGGTGAGTTACTTATTGAGCTTTCGCATAGGCTTGTATCGGGATTATCGGTCATTCTTGTAACATGGCTTGCAATCTGGTCCTGGAAAAAGATAGGACATGTAAGAGAAACTAAATTTCTAGCATTTCTATCTGTATTTTTCTTAATCGTTCAAGCTTTGCTTGGAGCTGGAGCTGTTATTTGGGGACAAGACCCTGTTATTATGGCCCTGCATTTTGGTGTTTCTTTAGTTTCAGTTGCATCTGTCTTTTTATTAACTTTGCTCATTTTTGAAGTGGATAAAAAATTTGACGCAGAGTCTTTGATTATCGATAAAAGTTTACGCTCGCAAATTTACGCAATCAGTATTTATTGTTATATTGTTGTATACACAGGTGCCCTTGTTCGCCATAAAAAAGCTCATTTAGCATGTTTAGATTTTCCATTCTGCGATAATAGCGCGATATTTTCTTTACCATCGAATGAGTTTGAATGGGTACAAATGGGACACCGCTTTGCAGCTTTACTTTTCTTCACATGGATTATCATACTGTCGGTTCATATTATTAAACATTATCGCTCGAAACGAGTATTGTTCTGGAGTGCGGTTTCCGCTATCGTCTTAATAATCCTGCAGCCTTTATCCGGGGCATTCATCATTTACACTAGAGTAAATCTATTTGTTACTTTAGCACATGCTACTTTCATAACAGTTTTATTCTGTGTCCTTAGCTATCTTGTCCTTCTTTCATCAAGAAGCAAGAAAAACGAAATTAATAATAACAAAAAGATTGCCTAGAGATAGGCAATCTTTTTTTCTTCATTATTCTGTTTTTCTGAACCTTTTAATCTAGAATACATCGCAATATTGTTCAAGATACCCATCGAAATCATTAATATGACAAGGGACGAACCACCGTAACTTACAAAGGGTAGCGGGACACCTGTGATCGGAAGTAACCCTGTAAGAGCACCTAAGTTAACAATGGACTGAATACCAATCATACCTGAAATTCCAATTGCTATTAAACTACCGAACGGGTCATTCGCCTTCATCGCTACGGTAAAACCCTTCCAAATCATCAACAGTAACATGAATAAAACAAAACCAACACCAAAGATGCCGAGTTCTTCCGAAATAACCGCCATAATAAAGTCAGTATGTGGCTCGGGAAGATAACCAAATTTTTGGATGCTCTTGCCTAAACCTTCCCCTGTAACACCGCCTGCTGCTATAGCGATATACGAATTAATGAGTTGATAACCGTTTGAATCAGCTATATCTTCATGAAAAGGATTATATGCGGCTTCAATTCGTCCCAACTGCTCGTCCGATAAAAATGGATATAAAAGCATTACTCCTACTACAGCTACAAGTATCAATCGACTAAGATGCTTAGGGCGAATACCCGAACAAAATATGATCATTCCTGAAGTTGCTAATATAAGCAGAGCTGTTCCAAGGTCCGGCTGCTTGTATACTAGTAAAAATATTATAATAATAAATGTTAACGGTGGACCAAAAGCCGGAACGAACCTTTCAATATACGATTGTTTATTTGAAAAAACCCCAGCTAAATAAATAATAACACCAAGTTTTATAAACTCTGCCGGTTGAATGCCCAGAAACCCTCTTGTCGCATTATTAGTTGTCGTCCCAAAAAGCAAAACACCTAAAAGTATTATTGGTGCACCGAAAAAAATTAACTTTAATAACCTTTTATACGCTTTGTATGGAAAAACCAATGCGATTATGTACACAAATATCCCAAGGAAAAGCCATTTTAATTGTTTCATAAAAAACAAATCTGGTGTTCCTTCATATTTATCGGATACAGCCACAACCATACTTGAGCTGTAAATCATTATAAGGCCGAATAAACTCAAAATAATGGGCGCCAATACAAGTGTATAGTCATAGGATCTTAACATTTTTTTTACCATACTCTTTTGTCTCTCCAACCTAAAAGAAAAGGGACTGTCTTATCCTTTTAAGACAGCCCAATTACTTATTTTTTAAAGAAGCTTCATGAAGGGCTGACAATTCCCTTTCCAGCGACTCAAGCAATGCTTTCCCATTTATATCTTCCACTAACCCAAGCCGAACAGCAAAATCTATTTCCCGTGATAAACCGAACATTTGGGTATCTAAAACTTCCTCATATAAAGGACATTGGGGCATTGTTAAATTGTCCATTTGCACTTTAATAAGCTTTAATATTTTATCAGCATCAGCCTTAAGAAGGGCATATGCCTTTTCTTTATGATCTAAGGCAACCTCTCTAGACATGTAATCCCTCCAATAAAAACAAGTCCATTCCTATTTTTCAATCTTATCGTTTTATAGGCAAAAATGCAAGGAATATCAATGGACACCGCATAATAATTATGCCGTACTATAGAGGGGTTCATACTTGTCTAGCTCCAGCGTCTAGCGACTAGCGACTAGTAAACTTCACCCACCTCTTTTGCGTAGTCAACATCGATTCGTAACCTCATCGTGTTTCCTATATCTCAGTCGATGCGCTCCATTTTATACGTCGCTGAACAGACGCTTACGCTTTTCCTATAACAAGTCTGCTGCTAATTGCGCCAACGATGATCGTTCCCCTTTCAAAAAACGAACATGTCCGCTAATCTTTTCTTGTTTAAACTTTTCGACAACATAGGTTAAGCCATTGTTGTATTCATCAAGGTATGGATGGTCAATTTGTTCAGGGTCACCCATTAAGACAATTTTACTTTTTTCCCCTACCCTTGTTAAGATTGTTTTCACTTCATGCTTAGAAAGGTTTTGCGCCTCGTCAATGATCATAAATTGTTCAGGGATACTTCTGCCCCTTATATATGTGAGCGCTTCAACCTGGATGGAACCCATTCCAGCTAAGATCGCATCTAACTCTCCAGGTTTTTTTGTATTAAATAAATACTCTAAGTTATCATAAATTGGCTGCATCCATGGCCTTAATTTTTCCTCTTTTTCACCTGGCAAGTAGCCAATATCCTTCCCCACAGGTACTATGGGTCTCGCTACTAATACTTTCTTGTAAATTCCGAGATCCTCCGTTTGGTAGAGACCTGCAGCCAGTGCTAATAAAGTTTTTCCCGTACCTGCTTTACCAATTAACGTAACAAGTGGGATATCGGGCTTTAGCAGCATTTCAAAGCCCATAATTTGTTGGACATTTCGTGCTTTAATTCCCCAGACGTGATCTTTATCGTACAAGCATTTTTTGACGTTTTTTACTTTTTCATCGATAATCCCAACAGCGGATTGAGATGTTCCGAGTATATCCTTCATAATGATGAATTGGTTTGGAAAATAACTAAAACCCGGAAGCTTTGAAATATCTAAAATTGATTTCTCATAAAACTCATTTAACAACTCCTTACTTATAAATACAATCTGAAATCCAGAATATATATTGTCATCATATTCGACAACACGGTCACTTAAAAAGTCTTCCGCAAGTAAGCCGACTGCATCAGCCTTTACCCTTACTAATACATCCTTACTTACAAGAATAACTCTCCTTCCATCTTCCTTTTTTTGCTCTTCAAGATCGAGATTAAGGGCGACAGCTAAAATGCGATTGTCATTCGTTTTTTCATCGAATATCTCTTGCAGCTTAATAAAGGAACGATGATTTAATTCTATCCTAAAAGTCCCACCATTTTCGAGCGGTATTCCCTGATGAATTCTGCCTTGCGTCCGGAGGCGGTCAATCAGTTTTGAAACTTGCCTTGCGTTTCTCCCAACTTCATCCATATTTCTTTTTTTAGAGTCAACCTCTTCTAAAACTACTGCTGGTATTACTACTTCGTTGTCATCAAATGAAAAGATTGAATACGGATCTTGAAGTAATACGTTTGTATCTAGGACATAAATTTTCTTCAACACTTCTCCCCCTGACCTCTATTTTTGACTATCTTAAAAGGAGATTTTATTTGGACGGCTTTTGTTTTAAATATATGAATGGACGAATAATCTTAGACGAATATATGAACAATAAATCAATAAACATTATTTTTTAAAATTATATGGAAAGGTTGGAGAAGTGGTGCGAAAATTATTGTTAACAACCATTTCATTTTTATTTGTTGCAGCAGGCTGCGCTGGAAACAATGATGAAAAAACAGCCCTTAACAATGGACAAAATAATTTCATAACAGTTAATCAACCAAACAATAATGTAAAAGGGCAACTTACAGGGGAACAAATTGCAGAACATCTCGTTGATTTAGCAACAAGAAATCCCGATGTTAAGGATGCTACGGCAGTTGTTGCCGGAAATTACGCTGTAGTTGGAATCGATGTCGACAAGGACTTGGAAAGATCGCGTGTTGGATCAGTTAAATATTCAGTTGCTGAAACGTTAAAGGATGACCCTTATGGAGCCAAGGCTGTTGTAGTGGCTGATGCAGACACGGTAGAACGACTTCGAGAAATGCGGAAGGATATACAAAACGGCAAACCTGTCTCAGGTGTAATGAATGAACTGGCAGCTATCGTCGGTCGTCTCATGCCCCAAATTCCTTATGATATTAATACAGATGAAGGACCTAATGAAGGAAACAACAAGCAATTGAAAAAAGGGGAAAAAAAGCAACTGGATCAGATCCAGAAAGAACAATCGAAAGCTAAATAAATGAAAAAGGCTTAGCGGGGAACGCCCCTGACTAAGCTTTTTTCATTGCATCCATTACTTGTCGATCCAACTTTTCCGCAGCATTTTGATCATAGGTTTTCTCATAGGAAATATCCGCAGAAATTTTTGAACCATAAAACATAACATCACGTACTGCTTCAACATCAATAGCAATTAGTCCAAGTTTAAGTGGAGTATCTTCAAGTTTTTCGGCTTTAATATGTGCTTTTCCACTTATTGAATATGTAGTTCCATTTGCGATCGTGGTTAACACGACGTTAGGGTTATGTTTAATATTTTGAACGATTCTTGAGCGATTATCTACAGCAAAGTATAGTGTTTTATGATCGGGAGCGTATACCCATGAAATCGCATTTACGTTTGGACCATTTGTTTCGAAATCAACAGTAGCAATGGTTGCATATCTTTCCTTCTGTAAAAAAGGCATAAGCTCCTCTGTCAACTGCTGTTCAACTTGATTAGCCATTTAAAAAACCTCCTCATAATACTTTCTTAATACTTTCTTAATTTACTATACCTTTTTTAGAACTAATTAAAACCTATACTTAAATTTATTTGCAATTTAACTTATAATGAAATTCGAGGTGAATGAAATGAGGGTTAAATGTGTCCTTTGCGATAAAATAAATGTAATAGATGATGAATCTCAAATTGCAAAAAGATTAAGAAACCGACCGATCCATACATATATGTGTGAAGAGTGCAGCTCAAGAATTGGGACAAAAACCGAAGAAAGAAAGGAAACGGGGAAATTTAGACTATACAAACACAGTGACTACGGAGAAAAGTTTTGAAATAAAAAAGCTAGCTGACACAATTAAGTGCGCTAGCTTTTTTTTATTCTTCAATAATTGGATACTTATCTGGTTCCCTTTCGATTGCATTTAACATGAAATCGATTAAATCCTTTGGAAACCGCATTGACTTTTCTTCACCATTTAATAGGTAATAAACAAAATATAGATCTTCATTATACTCAAGGCGTACTACTTCTTCGATTTTGTGGTCCTCTTTTAATACTAATTCAAAATGTTCAAGAGTCTCTTTGGCTGCTTTATCATTTGGTCTAGCATCACTCACTACTTTAATGCTCAACCAATTGTAAAAAGCATCTTGTAAACTTTTCACAGCGAATACCCCTTATTCTGTTTTTTCATTTTGTCGTTCTTTCCGTTGCTGATACATTCGGAATCTATAGATGCCAAGTACTACAGCAGTGATAACTAAACCTTCCGCAACGGGCAAGCGTACACCTAATAAAGTGAGAGGTGAACAGCCGATAAATAATAAAATATAGACAATGATTGTTTTAACGATTGAAAGCTTTCGGGCAAAACCAAGATTAAATACAATAATCGTTAATATTACAATGATGATATAAAGAAGAAGCATTCCTCTCTCGATATTATTGTGTACTCCTACAAGTTCGGCAAAGGCTGATAGCATCGAAGGGTCAATCTTCGTTACTTCCTCCATTTTAGCCACTCCTCTCACCTGGTAATACTGATTTTTCTATTTATTCAACTACAGCATATTTATTTTTCTTAGCTGCTTTTTCACGTTCGTTTGTATTTAAAAGTTTCTTACGAAGCCTGATCGATTGTGGTGTTACCTCACAATATTCATCATCATTTAAATACTCCAAGGATTGTTCCAATGACATTGTTCTAGCTTTTTTAATAGTTACAGTTGTATCTTTAGTTGCTGAACGAACATTGGTAGCATGCTTGACCTTAACAATATTTACTGACAAATCATTTTCGCGGGTATGTTCCCCTACAATCATGCCTTCGTATACTTCTGTTCCCGGCTCTATGAAAATAACGCCGCGATCTTCTAATGCCTGAATACTGTACGCAGTTGCTTTTCCTGCTTCAATGGAAACGAGTACACCTTGGCGACGGCCACCAACTTGTCCGTGAATAACAGGTTTATAGCTATCAAACGAATGGTTGATAATTCCAAAACCACGGGTTAATGTCATAAAATCAGTTGTATAACCGATTAAACCGCGTGATGGAATTAAAAATTCCATTCGCACTTGACCATTCCCATTATTAACCATGTCTAACATTTCGCCTTTTCTAGAACCTAATGACTCAATTATAGCACCGGTGTGCTCTTCTGGAACATCAATTTGGACACGTTCTACCGGTTCACATTTAACACCATCGATTTCACGAATAATAACCTCAGGTTTTGACACTTGCAATTCGTAGCCCTCACGGCGCATATTTTCAATTAATATCGATAAATGGAGTTCACCACGTCCTGAGACTATCCAAGCATCAGGTGACTCTGTGTTGTCAACACGTAAGCTTACATCAGTCTGCAATTGCTGACGAAGGCGTTCCTCAAGCTTTCTGCTTGTAATCCATTTCCCTTCCCGTCCGGCGAATGGACTGTTGTTTACTAAGAATGTCATTTGCAAAGTCGGTTCATCAATTCTTAACACAGGTAAAGCCTCTTGGTGTTCTACTGGGCACACTGTCTCGCCAACATTGATTTCTTCCATTCCAGAAACCGCCACAAGATCCCCAGGATAGGCTTCTTGAATTTCAACACGCTTCAAACCAATAAAACCAAATATCTTCGTAACGCGGAACTGCTTCACCGAACCGTCAAGTTTCATTAGTGCTACTTGTTGGCCAACCTTCATCGTTCCTCGGAAAACACGTCCAATTCCGATACGTCCGACATAATCATTGTAATCTAACAGTGCTACCTGGAATTGAAGCGGTTCTTCACGGTTATCAATCGGAGCCGGGATATGCTCTATTACAGCTTCAAATAGGACTGTCATATCCTCGTCCTGTGTATGATGATTCAAACTTGCTGTACCATTGATTCCTGAAGCATAAATGACGGGGAATTCTAATTGCTCCTCATCTGCACCCAACTCAATAAATAAGTCCAAAACTTCATCTACAACCTCTTCAGGCCTTGCAAAGTCACGGTCAATTTTATTAACAACGACAATTGGAGTTAATTTTTGTTCTAGCGCTTTTTTCAAAACAAATCGTGTTTGTGGCATGCATCCCTCATAAGCATCAACTACAAGTAATACGCCATCCACCATTTTCATGATCCGTTCAACTTCACCGCCAAAGTCGGCGTGTCCCGGAGTATCCATAATATTAATACGGGTGCCTTTGTAATTAATGGCAGTATTTTTCGCTAAAATGGTAATCCCACGTTCTCTTTCAATATCACCAGAATCCATCGCTCTTTCGTCAACATGTTCATTTGAACGAAATGTTCCAGATTGCTGTAATAGCTTGTCTACTAGTGTTGTTTTTCCGTGGTCTACGTGTGCAATGATCGCAATGTTTCTTATATCCTGTCTTAAATTCAAACTTGTCATCTCCTATATATTCTTCACTATTTGTGTTATAGTTTAGGTTGTATTCGTTATTTTTATCACAACTTAAAGATTATAACACCAATTATCATAAAATGTAAAAAAGTTTCTTTTAGGAGTTGACAAAAAATGAAAAATATTAACTTTTTATTTTTAGGACTAGCCATCGCTACCGTTATTGCCCTAATGCTCATAGGTGTTGCTATTGCTGAGCGCAGTTTACTTGGCATCATCCTTTCGATTACAGCCACAGTATTAATAACGGGGTTAGGTTTTTCGCTAAAGAAAAAAATGAGAAAAGCGCTCTAACAGCCCTTTTCTCATTTTTTAAAATAATTTTCCAAAATGTATTCATGTAAACCAGGTTTCGCTGCAAACACCGGTGTTTGTTTCGTTAACAGCTGTAATGGCTCTCCACTTACCGAAGAAATTTTTCCGCCAAGTTCTTCAATTAATATCTTTCCTGCTGCATAGTCCCAAGGTGCGAGCCGCATGGAGAGGTATCCATCTATTTTTCCTGAAGCAATATAAGCCATCTCAAGCGTGGCTGAACCAAATGATCTTGTCCCTCTTACATCCCTAATAAGCGCAGAGGTAATAGAAGAATCTATCCGTTTATTCTCAATTCCCCATGCCGCATTAATACCAATAACTGCTTTTCCAATTTCAGTCGACTTTAGCGGTGGCAGTGCTTCTCCGTTTACAAATGCACCACCACCTTTTACAGCATAATAAAGATCATCAGCAACAACATCGTAAATAAAGCCAATAACCCCTTCTCCATTATGATATATTCCCACTGAAATTGCGAAATGTCGCTGCATATGTACAAAGTTCATGGTCCCATCAATCGGATCAATGATCCATACGATCCCATCAAGAGAAGTCAATTCTTCCCCATATCCTTCCTCACCAAGGATGTGATGTGATGGATATTTTTCATTAATTTTTTGGATAAAAAATTTTTCAATCTGTTTATCCATATTCGTTACTAGATCGGAAGCATTTTCTTTAAAGTCTATTATTAATTTTTGCTTAAAGGACAAACGAATTTGATCTCCAGCATCTAAAACTAATACTTTTGCAAAATTGAAGACATTGTCCCAGTCATGTTTTTCCAAATCAATAGCCCCCCTTATAAAAACCTTTTTTCTATAATTATAATGCAAAGTTTTCCATAAGTATAATCTATCACAAATCCGCACATAAAGAGACGAACCACTTTTAGGTTCGCCCTAGTTCTATTATGCCTTTAAGCGAAGTATTTCTTGTCTGAATTGCTCTAAGATTAATTTTGATTTTTTGATTTGTGCTTCATCATTTGCGACCATAGCATCATAAAGTGTTGCTAGTTCATAATCAATCTCGAGTCTTAGCACAGGTAATCTTTTTTCCGCTTCATTTCTTTTTATTACTCTTACAACTTGTTTCACCGTGCAAACACCCCTTTACATTTTAATGATCTCAATTTATAATAGCCTGAATTTTCTGAGTCCCTTATTCTTTGTATATACTATGAACTACGATATTGATTTGCAACAAAATTGATTGAAAACAGGCAAATTTGGAAATAGTTTTAGTATCATTCAATATAAAGGAGCAAACTAATGAAGTTGATTTTTCCGCTTAGAAACGCAACTAGAACCACAATATATGTGACTGACACAACTCCCATTGTTGGTATTGAATATGGCTCAAAGCTTCCTAACGGTACTGTTCTTCAAAACCGTAATGAAAAATTAGCGTATGATATAAGTGGTCTTTATTTAGTTGATTACACATTAGGGGACAGATGGTGTGAAGGAAGCGTAATTGTAGCTAGATAAAGAAAGGATGAAGAGCCGATGCAACGGTCTTCACCCAACTAAAGTTACCTTATAGATAGGAATTAATGTTTCAAAGGTATCCTTAACAATCTGTGTAAATTGTTCACCATTTTTCAAAACAGGGTCATTCATGTCAAAATGCTTCCCGATTAGAAACTCACCTTTTTTGGTATCGCGGAAACGAGCTAACCCTTTTTCCAATTCATCAGTTTCCGTAACGGAAAACGAGCCTTTTTGCATATGGTCTAAAGATATAACATAGTCATTTGGAACAGTCTTAATTAAGCTAATATTGTTCATTAAAGCTTGGCCAATTTCTTTTTTGTTGGGTAATTCATAAATCAACGCAAGCCAAATAAAGGCATGATCATCAAACAGTCCTACTTGAAAATGCGGGTGTTTTTTATAGCCGCGTTTATTATTAGCAATCGCCAACCAAGTATCCTTTGGTGGATTTACAGTACGTCTTGCATGCTTTGCAATATGCAGGTACATTTCATTGCTTAGTTTCATTGAAAGATCGTCTGCAAGGACTTGACCAATTTTCTGAAATTTCGGTTGTATATTCCCACGAATTAATTCCATTCGTTCTTCTAATCCTTCAACAGAAAAGATCTCAAAGTCTTTTTGTGAAAATCCTGTAAAATTCAATTTGTTCACTCCATCATCTGTTTCTACATTTTTATTTTTTGACCTTGGTCAGTATCTTTTGCTTGTTTTATTGTACGGTAGCAGGAAAAACCCGATGCTTTCTCAAATTGTCCGCATAGTTGTTTTTCTTCCCCAATACTCGGGACTATTTCCTTAAAACGGCGATAGGAAGCTAACAGCTTTTCACGGCTAACTCCTTTGTCATAGGCTTCTTCTACACATTGAAAAAAATAAATCACGTCAATGATTTCCTGCTTATTCCAATCAAGCGATAATGGATAACTGTAATTTTCCAATTTATACACCCACTTTACTTGTCTAGCTGTCTAGCTCCAATTATACCCAGTTTCTTCTAATTGATTCAGCTTCACCTATCATTCTTTCAAATAGTTCAGCTACTGTCGGAACATCCTTTATTAAGCCCATAACTTGGCCGGCCCAACCAAAGCCTTCTTGATCATTTCCATCATAAATATAACGTTTATTCGCTTCACCACTAATAAATTCTCTTAAATGTTCATAATCACCAAACTCTTTTTCAAGTTCAAGAATTTTATTTGTAAAATCATTGGCGATTGCTCTAGCAGGAGCACCGATAGAACGTTTAATTACAACTGTATCATTCTCCGTTCCTTCTACAAGGCGATTTTTATAATGTTCATGGGCATGGACACATTCCTTAGTTGCAATAAATCTAGTGCCCATTTCAATTCCTTCAGCACCTAAAGCAAGTGCTGCCAGCATCCCACGACCATCACCAATCCCACCTGAGGCAATAACTGGAATTGACACAGCATCAACTACTTGCGGAATTAAAACAAATGTACCGGTATCACTTCTACCAAGATGGCCTCCGCCTTCCTGACCAACTACCATCACTGCATCCGCCCCTAGTTCTTCAGCCTTTTCAGCCTGGCGTCTTGCCGCGACTAACACCAATTTTTTTATATCCACCCCTTTTAGCATGTCAAAAATAGGAGCTGGGTTCCCACCTGTCATCGTAATAGCGGGAACTTTCTCATCTATGGCTACTTGAAGCATATGCTCGTATTTTCTGCCGTGCTGGCCGATCGCATAATTCACTCCAAAGGGTTTATCTGTTTTCTGCCTTACTTTATGTATTTCTTCCCTGAGTTCCTCCGGAGTTTGTAAAGACATAGCTGTAATTTGTCCAAGACCCCCGGCATTTGAAACAGCTGCGGCTAAATCAGAATAAGCTAAGTACGCTAACCCTCCTTGAATGATTGGGTATTGAATACCTAACAAGTTTGTAATTCTTGTTTCCCATTCCATCAAAAACCCTCCCCATTTGTTCGTTAAAATTCTTTGTTATCTATTCATTTTAAACGTTTTTGGGGAAAAGATAAAAGAAAGAAGCGAAATTTTCTTGAAAATTTTTATGCTTCTGTTAAAATTTAAATGTTTGTTTAAAGTTAATCGTATTGAGGTGTCTAAATTGAATCAAAATGAAACTCCCCTTTTTACAGGGCTATTAGAACATGCAAAGAAAAATCCGATTCAATTTCACATCCCTGGACATAAAAAGGGAGTAGGAATTGATCCTGAGTTTAGAGATTTCATTGGTAAAAATGCTTTATCCATTGATTTGATTAATATTGGTCCTTTGGATGACTTACATCATCCTCACGGGATTATCATGCAAGCACAAGAATTAGCGGCAGAAGCATTTGGGGCTGATTATACATTTTTCTCTGTACAAGGAACAAGCGGCGCCATTATGACGATGGTTATGTCCGTATGCAAACCCGGAGATAAAATAATCGTGCCCAGAAATGTCCATAAATCTATTATGTCTGCGATTATTTTCTCTGGTGCAACACCGATTTTTATCCATCCAGCGATCGATAAAAATCTCGGCATATCCCACGGAATAACAACAGATGCGGTCCGTAAAGCGTTAGAGGCACATCCCGATGCAAAAGGCTTACTTGTAATAAATCCAACATACTTTGGTATCGCAGCTAATTTAAAAGAAATAGTTGATATCGCCCATTCCTACGACATTCCGGTATTAGTGGATGAGGCACATGGTGTCCACATCCATTTCCATGATGACCTTCCAATGTCTGCCATGCAGGCTGGTGCAGATATGGCTGCCACAAGTGTTCATAAGTTAGGCGGATCGATGACACAAAGTTCAATCTTAAATATAAAAGAAGGATTAGTATCAAGAAAGCATGTACAAGCCATTATTAGTATGCTGACAACCACATCTACTTCTTATTTATTATTAGCATCTTTAGACTGTGCCCGCCGCCAATTGGCTACTAAAGGAAAAGAACTGGCTGAGAAAGTAATAGGTCTTGCTGGATTGGCCCGGAAAAGAATTAACGAAATCCCGAACTTGTATTGTGTTGGTGAAGAAATACTTGGTACAAAAGCAACCTATGATTATGACCCTACGAAGTTAATTATATCGGTGAAGGATCTTGGTCTGACAGGATATGAGGTAGAAGTTTGGCTCCGTGAACATTACACGATCGAGGTTGAGTTATCTGACCTATATAACATCTTATGTATTGTTACACCAGGAGATACAGAAGAAGAGATCAATATTTTAGTCGAAGCACTTCGTGAACTTTCATACAGCCGGACTGAAATAACATCATCCACAAAAGCATTGGAAGTTCATGTTCCAAATATCCCATTATTGGCATTATCGCCTCGTGATGCCTTTTATTCCGAGGTTGAAGTTGTTTCGATTGAAGAATCAGTCGGAAGAATTATCGCTGAGTTTGTTATGGTTTATCCACCGGGAATTCCGATTTTAATACCAGGGGAGATTATTTCGCAGGAAAACGTTGATTATATTAAGGAGAACCTTGAGGTTGGTTTACCTGTTCAGGGACCTGAAGACCCTGAATTAAAAACAATTCGTGTAATTAAAGAATACCGAGCAATCAAATAAAATATAAATAAAAATAGAGTGTAGCTAAATGTGCCACACTCTTTATTATTTCAATTCATAACAATTTAATAATGTGAAAATTATTTTTCTACTTCTTCATGCTCACAAGAATCACAGCATTTAGCGTAAAGAGTTGTCACTTTTTCATCTTCGAAGTGGTCAATTGTGTTTTCACATTGCTGACAGACGATCGTACCCATGATTGATTTCATCCCCTTCGAAACGGTTTAATAAGTTATCATATTTCCATGATAATATGTCATACTATTAGTGTCAAGACCATTTTAGGTATAACACATTTAAAAATAACTCCGACATAATTTTACATAATTCAACAAATCTCATTTTCGGAATCCTTTTCCTAGTTGTAAATGGACTTTAAAAAATGCTATGATATTAGACGGGTTATAGTATACGGTTTAGAGGGGGATTTTATATGTCGAGAACAGCATACATAAAACTTGTACCTGCATCAAATAAGCAAGAAGTAACTATAGATGATCTTAGAGATTATTTAAATTATTATCAGGAAATTACAAGTAAAACTGGTGAGCAACTTGGTTGGAATTATGAAAATTCCGCTTTCCCATATGAAATAAAAGAGCGTGAATATTCTAATCATGAATGGTTTTATTTGAAAGGAACTTCTGATCGATATAATTTTATCCTTTTAGGGGTAGGTTCCGAAGAAATTAAAGAAGAAGACGGTTCAGCAAGAAAGCAAAATTTCATTCAAGTGGCCCTTCCTGAATCCGCTAATTTCGGCGATAAAAATAAAGCAGTTGAATTCATTAAATTTTTAGGCCGCAAATTAAATGGAGAGGTTCATCTATTCAACGGCAGAATTATGTACTTTTACGATAAAAAATAAAGTGAGAAAGAGGCTGTCTTTTCGACAGCCTCTTTGATTATGAAAACACTGTTTTTAGTACTTTTTCAATTTCTTTTTCCGTTAATCCTTTCCAAAACAATTCTCCCCTATACAATAGATCTAAATGGAGATGTAATTCCGTTCGGTCTCCTTTCACATCACCGCTTGTCCCAGTATTGCCAACATAACCGATTAGGGTATCAGCACTTACCCCATCACCAACCTGCAAATCCTCAGGAATCCGATCTAAATGAGCAAATCGCGCTTGAAGACCATTTTCATATTGAATCCAAACCTGTCGTCCTCTTAATCGATCTAAAATATAGGCTGGCGTAAACCCAACTTCCGCCGCAATTCCCAGTTCTTGATTTCGCTCTTCCTTCGAACTGTATCTCTTATACTCGTGATCAGCCCGTACAACGATTCCATCCGCCATCGCAAATACCTTTGTTTGTTCGTTCATCGGCACACCTGTGGAAAACCCATACCAGTCCATTCCTTCATGGACTCCGTTGCGATATGCCCGCTTAGCGCCAGGTAAGTGGGATCGTATTGTATCTACCTGCGCGCCTTTGATTGGACTTTCAAGAATATCCATGATCTCAATTACATTTTCAACGCTGCCAAGGTACGAGAGCTCGGTAACTTCATTATTTATTTTCGGTTCAATTATTTTTGATGTATTAATAAATGTTTTGTCATTTTGAGTTTTAACCATCAGCCCTAATTTTTCTTGTAAAAAGGCCACTGATAGCCATGCCTCGTCACCTATGATTTTAAAATCCTCAGTTGCAATAGGTAATAGTAATCCATTTTTCTGAACTACAGGTATAGTATCAATTAAATAAAACTGGTATTCACCTGAATGCAACATAAGTGTTTTATTAATTTCATCAAAATTTGCTTTTGCCTTTGTCGTTTTAATCAATGACTCTACTGGTATTAAAACTACCTCACCATCATTTTTAAATGGTATTTCTGTCCACGTCTCGTTTCCCGTCTTTTCCTTTTCTTCTGGTGTTTCCTGCTTTAATTCATTTGAATGATTCCGAAAATAACTTGATTCACAACCAAAAAAAAACATCATACAAGCTAGACAGAGGAGCAGTTTTTTCAAATATGACCACCCTCCTTTTTATGCATTCCATCATTATTCCCAATTTTTATTTATTTAAACAAAAAACTGCCTCCCGAAGGAAACAGTTATTCTATAGTTTCTATTAAGTTGGGATCGGCGGCTTGATACCCTTTATTCTCTAAACCTATCACAATGTCTTGTAGGGCCTCATTCGTCCATTCACGATCATGCATTAATAAATTGGCTCCTTTATGAAGCAGCTCTGTGTTAACCATGATAGTAGTTAACGCTTCTTTACTCATGTAATTTTTCATAAAATCATAACCATAGGACCAATTCATTAGGACCATTTTTTCATCAGCCACTACTTGTCTGCTATAATCCGTATTAACACCATGTGGTGCCCGAAAAAATTTCGGTCTTTCACCAATTATTTTTTCAACTAAATCATTTAATTCAACAATTTCTTTGTATTGTTCTTCATTGGATAATGTTTTTAAGTTTTGATGAGTCATAGTGTGATTTCCGATCAGAAAGCCCATTTCATGAATTGCCTTCAATACAGCCTCTTGTTCAGGCGTTTGCAAAAAGTGACCATTGACAAAAAAGATTGCATTCACATTTAAATTCTTCAATGTTTTTGCCATTTCAAGGGCATGCTTATCAGGTGCATCATCTATAGTTAACAAAATGACATGATCCGGTGCATCACCAATTGGTTCAATGTTAAAATTTTTTGGATTGATTTTATACTGCGGCAAAACTTTCGGGGCATTCGTTATTTCGGTTTGTTCGACAGTTTGTTCAACCTCTGTTACCACTGGGGTTGATTCCTTCGCAACAGTGGCCACAGCTTCCTTGATTTTTTCCTGCTCCTTCCCCTGTCTCTCTTCTGTTTCTGAACAAGCCGATAATACAATTATTAAAAATAGAAAAAGTAGTAATCGAAGTTTCATTTTGTTGTCCCCCCATATTATGAAAATACGTTATTACCATTATAGTATATCATCACATGGGTATGAGGAAATATTTCAGCACTATATCTAGTATTTTGAATTTTTCATTTGTGTAACAAATAGATGACAATACTTCCACTTTTTAAAATGAATGATAAAATATGACATAGGCATAGATACATAATTTCTCTTTCAGAAAGAAGTGAGCAACAAATGAAATTAAAACTTGGATCGATCTTTTTTTCCATGTTTTTATTAGCGGCCTGTAGTACGGTCGATAGTGATGCACTAGCTAATATTAATTTGGATGGCGAGGGTTATCATCTACTGTTTTTTTCTGATGAAGAAAAAATAAAGCTGGAAAACAACTATTATGATGTCTTACTCGACCTTCGCAAGAAATTTCCAAATGAAATGGCCGATGTAATTCTTGTTCAATCAACGAACAAGAATGAGAAGATTAAAAAGTTCGATGTAAGTGTCTATCCTACCTTAATCGTAATAAAAGACGGAGAAGAAAAGACACGTATTGAAGGCAAGAAAAGTAAGAGAGAAATTATGAATCATCTTATGGATGCCATGGAGAAACAAAAAACTAAATAGAAAATTACTTTTCTGCGTGCCAAAAAAGGGCTGTTTCAAAAGTATCACTCACCACATAATACCTAGTGGTATTTCGTGCATGATACTTCTGAGACAGCTCCTTCTTTTTATTTATTCTATTGTCCAGCTCCAGCATCCAGCGACTCGTAAACTTCGCTTAACGGATGCTTCCGCTTTTCTATTTTACAATATGAATCGGGCTTCCAATGGCGACTTCAGCGGCCTCCATTGTAATTTCCCCCAATGTTGGATGAGCATGAATCGTTAACGCAATATCTTCTGCGGTCATTCCAGACTCTATCGCCAGTCCTAACTCAGCAATCATATCTGATGCATTAGGTCCAACAATTTGTGCTCCAATCACTAAACCATCCTCTTTACGGGTAACAAGTTTCATAAACCCATCAGATTCATTTAATGCCAACGCACGCCCATTTGCAGCAAACGGGAATTTAGCTGCGGTCACATCAATGCCTTCATCCTTTGCTTGTTTTTCAAAAT
Source organism: Schinkia azotoformans (assembly GCF_035811335.1). NCBI lineage: Bacteria > Bacillati > Bacillota > Bacilli > Caryophanales > Bacillaceae > Schinkia > Schinkia azotoformans. The sequence goes on along the minus strand of NZ_JARSMD010000019.1, from coordinate 212,542 downwards.
ACCCTACTGTCGCACACTCTGGATCTGAGAATACAACGGCAGGAATAGCCTGATAATCAATTTCTGATGGATGCCCTGCAATTGCTTCAGCTGCAATTTTCCCTTCATAAGATGCCTTATGCGCCAGTTGAGGGCCTTCGACGATATCGCCAATTGCGTAAATATTGTTGACAGATGTTCGACATTGCTTATCGATTTTTATTAGTCCGCGGTCTGTCATCTCAATTCCTACGCCTTCTAAACCAATCTCCACAGTGTTTGGCTTACGTCCGACTGTTACAAGCAGATAATCTCCCTCAACCGTTTTTGCTTCACCATTCACTTCGAAAGTAACCTTCACACTAGTCTCTGATTCTTCCACACCTTTTGCTAAGGCCTTCGTATAGATTTCTACAGTACCTTTATTTTTAAGCCGTTTTTTCACAACGGATATCATTTGTTTTTCGAAACCATTTAGAATATCTTCCATACCTTCGATAATGGTAATCTCACTGCCGAAATTTGCGTAGGCTGTACCAAGTTCAATTCCAATCACGCCGCCACCGATGATGATCAATTTCTTTGGTATTTCCGGTAATGATAATGCACCAGTGGAGTCGAGCACACGTTTCGTAAATTTAAAAGCAGGAAGCTCGATCGGTCTTGAACCAGTTGCAATAATTGCATTTTTAAATTTATAGGTTTGTGCGGATTTTTCGCTCATCACACGTACGGTGTTGCTATCAACGAAATAAGCCTCACCACTAGCTATTTCGACTTTATTTCCTTTTAATAATGCCCCGACACCACCGGTAAGCTTATTCACAACACTTGCTTTCCATTCCTGAACCTTTGTAAAATCAACCGTAACATTTTCTGCATGAATACCAATGTCTCCAGAATGTTTTGCGGTTTCATAACGATGTCCTGCTGAGATAAGAGCTTTTGAAGGTATACAACCTACATTTAAACAAACTCCACCTAGATTTCCTTTTTCAACAATCGTTACCTTTTGTCCGAGTTGTGCTGCTCTTATGGCAGCTACATATCCACCGGGGCCTGCTCCAACGACAATAGTATCAGTTTCAATCGGAAAATCTCCTACAACCATTTTTTAAGCCTCCATTATTAATAATTGTGGATCATGTAATAATCGTTTAATATGGTTTAACGCATTTTGTGCTGTTGCTCCATCAATCATTCGGTGGTCAAAGCTTAAGGAAAGGGCAAGTACCGGTGCAACAACTATTTCACCATTACGAACGACCGGTTTCTCGGCAATCCGGCCAATTCCTAAAATCGCCACTTCCGGATAATTGATTACAGGAGTAAACCACTGACCACCGGCAGATCCAATGTTTGAAATTGTGCATGATCCACCCTTCATTTCATCCGGTGCCAGTTTTCCATCACGTGCTTTTGTTGCAAGTTCGTTAATTTCATTTGAAATCGTAAAAATTGATTTTCTATCTGCATCCTTTACAACAGGTACTAATAAACCTTTGTCTGTATCAGCTGCAATGCCGATATTATAGTAATGTTTGCGAACAATTTCCTGTGCCTCGTCATCAATTGATGAATTTAAGTCAGGATACTCTCTTAATGCAGATACTAGCGCTTTTACAACATAAGGCAAATAGGTCAGTTTGATGCCTTTTTCCCCGGCCACTGCTTTAAATTTCTTTCTGTGCGCAACTAGATCTGTAACATCGACTTCGTCCATTAATGTAACATGTGGTGCAGTATGTTTTGAATTAACCATTGCCTTAGCAATTGCTTTCCTAATTCCACTCATTTTTTCGCGTGTTTCAGGGTAGTAACCACTTGGAGCAGCCAAAGTTGTAACGGTTTCCTGTCCAACCTTTTCGTCCTTCACACTAGTTTCAGCAGCACCTACAGGTGCACCACCGGACATGAAGCGTTCAATATCCTCTTTTAATACCCGACCATTTTCACCAGATCCCGTTACTTCCGAAATATTTACGCCTTTTTCACGTGCATATTTCCTCACTGATGGCATCGCAATCACTCGTTTATTTGAAGCGGTGGCCTCTGGAGCTTGCGGTGCAGTTTGCGGACTTTCTTTGTTCTCTTCAGCTGTCACTGCTTTTTCTTCAACAGCAGCAGGTGCTTCAGTTTCAGCTCCCGCTTCTCCGCCTTCATGTCCTTCGGCATCAATAGTTACAATCGTGTCCCCTACAACAGCTACCGTTCCTTCCGACACCTTAACTTCCAACACGGTGCCATCTACTGGAGACGGGATTTCAACAACAGCCTTGTCATTTTGGACTTCACATAGAATATCATCTTCTTTTACCTTATCTCCAGGCTTTACAAACCATTTGACGATTTCTCCTTCATGGATCCCTTCACCAATATCTGGTAGTTTGAATGAAAACGCCACAAATTTTCCCTCCTTAGAAATTGAGAACGACTTTTACTTTTTCAATAATATCTGTGTAATTTGGCAGCCAGACATCCTCTGCCATTGAAAATGGAAATACAGTATCAGGAGCCGTTACACGTAATACTGGTGCCTCTAAATCTAAAATTGCACGTTCAGTGATCTCCGCAACCACATTTGCGGCTACACCTGCCTGTTTTTGTGCTTCTTGAACAACAATGGCCCGATTCGTTTTCTTTACGGATTCAATGATAGTATCGATATCAATTGGACTAATCGTTCTTAAATCTATAACTTCAATACTAATGCCCTCTTTGGCCAACTCATCAGCAGCCTTTAAGGAAGAATGTACCATAGCGCCGTACGTAACAATTGTAAGATCTTTTCCTTCCCTTTTAACAGCAGCTTTTCCAAGTGGAATCGTGTATTCCTCTTCAGGTACCTCCTCACGAAATGAGCGATAAAGCTTCATATGCTCCAAGAAAATAACAGGATCATTATCACGAATTGCCGATATTAATAATCCTTTTGCATCGTAAGGGGTGGACGGGATCACCACTTTTAAACCAGGCTGTTGCGCTAATAAGCCTTCCAGACTATCAGCATGGAGTTCCGGTGTTTTAACCCCCCCACCGAACGGGGAGCGAACTGTAATTGGTGCTTTAAATGTTCCACCAGAACGATAACGCATCCTTGCCATCTGTCCACTTAAAGAATCCATCACCTCATATACAAAGCCAAAAAATTGAATTTCCGGCACAGGTCGAAAGCCCTCAAGCGCAAGACCAATGGCAAGGCCTCCAATCGCGGATTCAGCGAGTGGGGTATCAAAGACACGATCCTCCCCAAATTCTTGCTGCAAGCCCTCTGTCGCCCGGAAGACTCCACCATTTACGCCAACATCTTCACCGAAGATAAGAACGTTAGGATCGTTTTTCAATTCAGTTCTCATCGCATTAGTGATTGCTTGAATCATTGTCATTTGAGCCATTGATTATTTCGACTCCTTTCGTACATATTCTTCCCTTTGCTCCTTTAAATTGTAAGGAAGGTTTTCATACATAATATCTATTAAATCCGTAACTTTTTGTTTAGGTGTTTCATCTGTTTTCTTAATTGCGGCTTTAATATCCTCTTTGGCCTGTTCGATCACCTTTTCTTCCTCTTCTTTGGACCAAAGCCCTTTTCCTTCTAAAAACTTTCGGAATCTAACAATTGGATCTTTTTTCTCCCACTCATTTGTCAATTCCTCTGTCCGATAACGAGTTGGGTCATCTCCAGCCATCGTATGAGGACCGTAACGGTAGGTAATCGTCTCTATTAGTGTTGGACCCTCACCATTAATAGCACGGTCACGAGCCTCTTTAACAGCAGCATAAACAGCAAGAATATCCATACCATCAACCTGAATACCAGGAAAGCCCACAGCAATCGCTTTTTGGGCAATTGTCTTCGCAGCCGTTTGCTTTTCAACCGGTGTTGAAATTGCAAATTGGTTGTTTTGAACAACGAAAATCGCAGGCGCATTATAAGCACCGGCAAAATTTAAGCCTTCATAAAAATCACCTTGAGAGGAACCGCCATCTCCTGTATAAGTGATGGCCACCGCTTTTTTCCCACGTTTCTTTAAACCTAACGCCACACCAGTAGCTTGAATAATTTGGGCGGCAATAATGATTTGCGGCGGCAAGGCATTTACACCCTCTGGCATTTGGTTACCTACATAATGGCCTCTTGAAAATAAAAATGCTTTATGAAGCGGAAGCCCATGCCAAATGAGCTGTGGTACATCACGATAACCCGGTAAAATCCAGTCTTCTTTTTCCAATGCAAATTGGCTGCCTAATTGTGAAGCTTCTTGTCCAGCAGTCGGTGCATAAAAACCAAGTCTACCTTGACGGTTTAAAGAAATTGATCGTTGATCCAATACCCGCGTATAAACCATCCGTCTCATTAATTCCTTCAACTGGTCATCAGATAATGCGGGCATGGCCTCTTGATTCACAATTTGACCTTCTTCATTCAGAACTTGAAAGGTTTTAAACATTTCCTCAATTTTGGTTACAATCGTTTTATCTATCATGACTTTCACCTCTTCATATCAATCGTTTTCAAAAGAAACGGTAACTATTACTATTCATACAGAATTATATTACCCACAATTCCTATTCAACTATTCCATTTGCATTCCACAAAAGCCTATATATTCGTTATGTCTCCCTCCCACAAAATTATGTATTACTAAATCCAAAAGCAATAATACTACAGCAAATAATTAAACAATTCTAATTTCACTGTTGGAAGCATTGTCTTAACACCCTTATATTTCAACTTTACATCATAAGTATAGTGGTAATATGTGATATTCGTCAATTTTTCTGTATTAATATATTCAACAACCCTGTTCCACATTACATCGATTTGTTTACATAAAAAAAGCCTACTCGAAAGTGAACGGCACTTTCCAAGTAGACTTTATCAATGAGTTATTTTGCTGTATCATCAAATACAACATTCAAATCTGCAGCAAGATAAAACTCCTTTTTCTTTTTATTGTATGTATCTGTCAATTCGTTAAACCTTTCATTTTCCTTCACAACGTTATCATACATCTCATTAATTTTTTTGACCTGCATTTCGAGCTGTTCTAATGTCAGTTCTTCTTTTTGGAACATTTCATATAATTCACGGTCCAACGCAATTGCGTTTTTATAATTTTTATAAAGCTTGTCATAAGATTCATAACGTTGATTCATAACCTTTAATAAATCTTCAGCAATGGTCTTCATTTTTTCATCTTTAAGTTTACCAACTTTTGATTCAGTTAATAAAAACTCTTTTTTAGATGATTCGATACTTTCTTTTTCTTTTTCAATCCTTGATTCACGCTCATTAACAACTTCTATAGCCTCTTGGGATAACCCTTTGATTTGTTCGAATTCAGACATCCCCAGCTTAATGATTTTTTCATATATTGTTTGTTCCTTCTTTTCAAGTTCAACGAGTGGCTGTTGTTGCTTTTCAAAATTGGCTTCCAATCCTACCGCATTTTCTAAATGGGTAAATATTTCTTCCTCAGCTGACATGCCGCAACCGGATAATAACGCAATACATGCGATTACAAATAAAAAGTTCTTCATTAAGTACAATGGCTTGCTCCTCCTTGTCTCAAAGTATTATTATAAGTTCTTGTGTTTCGAATGACAACCTGAATACTGTAATTTCCCATCATTATTTATTTAATTCTATAGTATGCGCTTGTCCAATTAAATAGTCTTTTTTCTAAAAGGAAAAAATGTGCTAAACTAAATTTACTTATCAAAAGGGAAACATAGGAGGAGACCATAATTGATTACTATGGATGATATTGTCCGCGAAGGACATCCGACATTGCGAGAAAAAGCAGCAGATGTTGTTTTGCCAGCATCAACGGAAGATAAAGAAACCCTAACAAAAATGATAGAATTTGTTATTAATAGCCAAGATCCCGAAATTTCCGCAAAATATGGACTGCGTCCAGGAATCGGGCTTGCGGCACCGCAACTTGGAATTCCTAAAAGAATGATAGCTATTCACGTTACTGATGATAATGATGAGTTATATAGCTATGCTTTATTTAATCCCAAAATTGTCAGTCACTCAACTCAAAAAAGTTATTTAGCCGGCGGTGAAGGATGTTTATCTGTTGACCGCGAAGTGCCTGGGTTTGTCCCAAGATATGCAAAAATTACAGTGAAAGCTGTTGATTTAGAAGGCAAAGAAGTCAAAATCCGTTTAAAAGGATTGCCAGCCATCGTTTTTCAACATGAGATTGATCATTTAAACGGAATTATGTTTTATGACCACATTAATCAAGATGATCCATTCCAAAAACTAGAAGATGCGATTGTTATCGAATAAGTAAGTAAATAATACATGAAATTGCAAAAAAGGCTGGCGTTTTTTATGTCGGCCTTTTTGCTATGTCGTTTCCATTAACCCCCATGAAACAAAAAAAGGATAATACACATAATAAGATCAAATAAAAAACAGTATAAAAATCATGAGAACGGAGATGAATGTATATGTTCAAGCGATTAAAAGAAAGAATTAGAGCACATATGAAGGATTTATTTGGTCGAAAAACGATAGCATAACCTTATTTCAAAGAAATGTTTTGGATCGAAAACCTATACCAAAGATAAGCTTTTGTAGAAAAAAAATGAAAAAGATTTAAATTTCCGCTATAATGAACAAAGATAATTATTTGGAAAAGGCAAGGAGAGATTGTTAGGATGATTTATAAAGTATTTTTTCAAGAGATAAAAACTGAAGTACCCGTTCGAGAACGTACAAAAACTATTTATGTAGAAGCAGAATCTGAAAGAGATGTACGGACTAAATTAGCGGAAAAAAAATATAATATTGAATTTATTCAAAAGCTTGATGAAGCTCATCTTGAGTATGAAAAGCGATCCGAAAACTTTGTATTGGAGAATGTATAGGTTATGAAATTTTTAAAAGAAGATCAAGTTGCAGTATTTGCTTTAGGTGGGATGGGTGAAATTGGAAAAAATACGTATGCCATTCAATATAAGGATGAAATCATCGTTATTGACGCCGGTATTAAATTCCCTGAGGACGAGCTGTTAGGGATTGACTATGTAATCCCGGACTATACGTATTTAGTCAAAAATGAAGACAAGATTAAAGGTGTTTTTATAACACACGGACATGAAGACCACATCGGGGGAATACCTTATTTACTCCGTCAATTAAATGTACCTATTTATGGCGGCAAGCTCGCTTTAGGTTTAATTAAAAACAAATTGGAAGAGCATGGGTTGTTACGTCAGGCAAAATTAATCGATATTAAAGAGGATGATGTGATAAAATTCCAACATTTATCTGTTGGATTTTATCGAACTACCCATAGTATCCCTGATGCCTATGGAATTGTTGTAAATACTCCACAAGGCAATATTGTTCATACCGGTGATTTTAAATTTGATTTCACCCCTGTTGGTGAACCGGCAAATTTAACAAAAATGGCTGAAATCGGAAAAGAGGGTGTTCTCTGCCTTCTTTCAGATAGTACAAACAGTGAAATCCCTGATTTTACAATGTCTGAAAGACGTGTTGGCGAGAGCATTCATGAAATCTTCCGTAAAGTAGATGGGCGAATTATTTTTGCGACATTTGCATCCAATATTCATCGCCTCCAACAAGTAGTCGAAGCTGCTGTAAAAAACAATCGAAAAGTCGTTGTTTTTGGACGGAGTATGGAAGCAGCAATCCAAATTGGACTTGATTTAGGCTATATTAAGGCTCCCAAAGATACTTTCATCGAGGCTTCGCAAATTAATCGATTGCCTAGTAATCAGGTCACAATCCTTTGTACAGGCAGTCAGGGGGAACCAATGGCGGCACTTTCACGTATCGCCAATGGAACCCATCGTCAAATACAAATCAATCCAGGGGATACAGTAGTCTTTTCATCATCACCAATACCTGGTAATACTATCAGTGTCAGCCGGGTCATTAATAGTCTATATCGTGCCGGTGCAGAAGTCATTTATGGTCCATTAAGCGATATCCATACGTCAGGACATGGCGGACAGCAGGAACAGAAACTAATGCTTCGCTTAATGAAACCGAAGTTTTTCATGCCTATTCACGGTGAATACCGGATGCTTAAAATGCATACGAAGCTTGCGATTGATTGCGGTGTGCTTCCTGAGAACAATTTTATTATGGATAACGGTGATGTTCTTGCATTAACAAGTAAAGAAGCCTCTGTTGCTGGAAAAATTACGTCTGGATCGGTTTATGTAGATGGCAACGGTGTCGGTGATATCGGAAATATCGTATTACGTGACCGCCGCATTTTATCCGAAGAAGGTTTAGTCATCGTAGTCGTAAGTATTGATATGAAGGAATTTAAAATTATGGCTGGGCCGGATTTAATTTCAAGAGGTTTTGTTTATATGAGAGAGTCCAGCGATCTTATAAATGATGCGCAAGGCTTAATTGCTAAACATCTTGAAAAAATTATGGAACGTAAAACAACACAATGGTCGGAAATTAAAAATGAAATCACAGACGTTTTAGGACCATTTTTATATGAAAAAACAAAACGCAAACCAATGATACTACCAATTATCATGGAAATTTAAATAGAAAAGCGGAAGCATCCGTTAAGCGACGAATAAGACTTGCGCACATCGACTGAGATAAAGGATATCCGGCGATGTGCAGCGTGAAACCTCTCTTATTGACTTAGTCGCTGGATGCTGGAGCTAGACAAAAACCGCCTTTAGGCGGTTTTTTTATGCATGATCCAATATACTTTTTCCAAATCTATCAATATCTCTATCAGCACCGATCACAATTAAAATATCGCCCTCTTGGATGATTTCTTTTGCCATAGGCGATACAATAATTTGATTTTGTCTTTTTATGGCAACGACGTTACAGCCAAACTTCGCACGAACATCCATTTCAATTAAGGTTTTACCGTCCATTTTTTTGCTTGCCATTAATTCAACAATACTATGTTCATCCGACAATTCAAGATAATCCAAAACATTGGTAGAGATCATATTGTTCGCAATTCTTCTACCCATATCGCGTTCCGGATGGACAATTTCATCGGCACCGATTTTGGCAAGCACTTTTTCATGGTAATCATTCAAAGCTTTCACCGTTATTTTTTTGACTCCCAATTCCTTTAAGATCAAGGTCGTTAAAATACTTGCTTGGATATTATCACCAATCGCTACGATTACATGGTCAAAATTACGAATTCCCAAGTCTTTTAGTGTAGTTTCATCCGTAGTATCAGCCACAACAGCCTGTGAAACAATATTCGAAAATTCATGGACTCTATCTTCATCAATATCAATCGCTAACACTTCCATTCCCTCTTGGGCAAGTGTCCGGCAAATGCTCCCGCCGAAACGGCCGAGTCCAATTACGACGAATTCTTTTTTCATTTCTATTCCTCCATATTATCGTTCGTTCCTGTACACATCATTGTAGCATAATACAGAGGAAAAAATAAAAGGAACCTCTCTGGTTCCTTTCTAAAAGTTATTTTATGTTATTGATTAATCCGATTGTCAAGCTCTTGACAAATTTGCTCCGCTGTTAGTCCACTTGCTTCAATAACCGGGCCCTTAATAACTGTGTTTGCAATTCCCATTACATTATTGTCAAGTCCTGTTACAACGCAGGCATCACAGTCTTTAGCGTCACTTTCTTGCTTTAATTGTACCACTTGGTATCCTTTTTCTTGTAAAGCTTGTTGAACATCTGTTAAGGATTGTTCCACACCAATCTTTGCCATAACATCATCCACCTCCTTACCTCTACATTTTTTCCTAAAATAGAAAAGTTATACTAACTTATCTTCTCTTCGGTTTCAGGCATAAAAAATACGAGAGCTAACGTTAGGATTGCGATAATCAATACACCCCAATAAACGGTGTGCAAGGACATTGTTAGACCCTCCTGTAGAATGCTTTTTGTAGATTGTACCAATTGGTCCCGCTGCCCTTCATTGAGAAGTGAATTAGCAGTTTCCAACGTGATGGTATCCTCTAATCCTTGTTTCATGATAAACGATTGTAGTCTGCTATTTAATAGCCCGCCTAAGAAGGCTGCCCCAACAGCACTTCCTAATGTGCGCATAAACATATTCGCCGCCGTGGCAATCCCCCTTACATTCCATCCAACCGTGCTTTGAATTGATACAATAAAGGAGGTCGTTGTTAATCCCATACCAAATCCAATAAAGAAGGAACCTAAAGCCGCCCAAATCGGTCCTTTTTCCGGCGACAACGTAACGAAAATTAAGGAACCAATTATTAACGCAAATCCACCTGTGACCGTCAATTTACGATAACCAATGTTTATAACCATTTTTCCTGCAATTGCAGACGCAATTGGCCAGCCGATCGACATCGTTGTTAAAGTAAAACCGGCAATCATAGGGGACTCTTCCATTACACCTTGGACAAACGCTGGAAGAAAGCTTGACACTCCCATCATAATGATTCCGGTTGTAAAGGAGGCAAGGTTTGAAATACTGATCGCCCTATACTTCCATATATGAAAAGGCATCATCGGTTCTACAGCTTTTTTCTCTTGCAATATAAATAGGATAATGCCCACACTGAACAAAAGGAGCAAGCTAATGATCTGCCATGAATTCCATGCCCAATGAACTCCTCCTTCAACAAGCACAAGCATTAACGCACTAATAAATATAACTAGCAAAATAGAACCGGGATAATCAATCGTATGCTTCTTCTTTTCAACATCTTCATGGAGAAACAGGATAACACCAATAATAGCCAATATACCAAGAGGAATGTTCATCCAAAAAACATAGACCCAGCTAACATATTTAACAAAAACACCGCCCAGCACAGGTCCCAATACAGCTGATATTCCCCAAACACTCGATAAATAGCCTTGAATAGAAGCCCGTTCTTCCTTCGTATAAATATCACCAACAATCGTTGTGGCGATCGGCATAACAGCACCCGCACCAAACCCTTGTATAAATCTAAATAATATAAGCATTTCCATTGATGTAGCAAAACCGCATAATAAAGAGCCAAGTAGGAAAATGCTGACGCCGACAACGAATACTGGCTTTCTGCCAACTAGATCCGCTATTTTACCGTAAATGAGGATAGTCGCAACTTGCATTAATAAATACGAGGAGAATACCCAGCTATATAATGAAAAGCCGCCTAAATCAGAAACAATGCTAGGCATAGCTGTAGATACAATCGTGGCCTCTACTGCAGACATAAACATGGACAGCATTACCGCTGCTAATACGAAAGTTTTCTTAGTTTTCCCTTGACTCAAAGATCAGTACCTCCTTAAAGCTAAGACTCGTTCTTTTATGATTGCATTGATTTATTAAGGTTTTTCGCAAACAATTTGATAATCGTCCTTCTTGTCAGAATTCCTCTAAAAAAACCTTGATCATCCTCAATGCATACAAATGGATGATTAATGGTTAATCCTAATGCCCTCATAAAATCATGATTCACTTTTAAAGTCGGTATACTGGAATTCATCACATCCTCTACTTTCAACTGCGACAACTTTTCCATCTCAAAAGATTGGATTCCAAGCACCGTATCCATAATCATGGTAGTGCTGATTAAACCCTTTAATCTATACGCATGATCCAAAACCGGCACCGCCGAATAGCCAGATTTCGTTAATACCAACAAGGCATGCTCAAGCGGATTATCAAATTGAACATGTGCGACCTTATCTGAACTCACCATTAATTCTTCAATTTTTGTATTTAAGATAATTTCTTTATCAAAACTGTACATCTGTTGCCCCACCCCTTCTAGAAGTATTATTTCACAGACCTCTATTATCATTTTTCTGTAAACGCTTTCTCTAATTTTCCCAATTATAATTGTAACATTAGAAAATAAAACATTTCACTAAAATTGCTCTTTCTTACCAAAATAAAAAGACCATCTCTAAAAAAGAGATAGTCTACTTATAAAAGTACAAACTAAATGGACTATTCGTCTGCACTCATGATTTCAAATACATCAATCGCGACCATATCAATATTGTCAAATTGATACGTCTTTGGCTTTTCACCAGGAGAATAAACCTCTAACTCAAACATCTTTGTGTGATCAAAATACTTTACACTACATTTCTTCTCACCGTTTTTCTCAAAATATCTTTGCTTTGGTTCGACATTATTTTCATCGTCTTGTAATGTCATTAAACGTTTTAAAATCCCATGAAGTAGTGACATTCAACTTCCCCTTTCAACACCATTTAGTTTTAGGATTCACATCCCAGTGTTTGTCCATTCTTTACTTTTCTATTTTGACAAAAAACAACCGGCTTTACAATCTAAACTATTATCACTTACAATATTTTTTAAAAGGGGGATGTAAATTTGAACAAAAAACCAGTAAATTTAGGCAATAATATTTCATTTTTTGATGTTTTTGATCTAGGTATGGAGAATCGCACAGGTACATACGTCATCCATGATGAAAAATTGACAATCGTTGAAACAAGTGCCAGCCCTTCTATTCCATATCTTTTAGAAGGACTAAAAAATTTAGAAATTGATCCTTCAGAAATTCATTATATTATTGTAACACATATTCATTTAGATCATGCGGGCGGAGCCGGTTTATTATTAAAACAGTGTCCAAACGCAAAAGTCATTGTACATCCTCGCGGGTTTCGTCATCTAATTGATCCATCCCGTTTAATTGCCGGAGCAAGGCTCGTATACGGAGATGACTTTGATCGGCTATATGATCCAATTTATCCTATCCCGGAAGATCGTCTTATCGTGAAACAGGATGGGGAAACACTTGAAATAGGAAAAAGAACGTTGACCTTCTATGACACCCCAGGCCATGCTAAACATCATTTCAGCATTCACGACAGCCTTTCAAATGGGATCTTTACGGGTGACACAATCGGAATTTATTATCAAGATGTAGAGGAATTCGATTTCTTCCTTCCATCTACATCACCTAATCAATTTGATCCGGATGATATGCTTCATTCACTGAAGAAAATTGAAGAATTAAATGTTTCTCTTATATATTTTGGCCATTTTGGCAAAAGTAATAATCCTAGTCTTGTATATTCCGAAATAAAAAAATGGTTACCGGTGTTTGTGGAAACCGGCAAGGAAATATATCTAGAACATAAGGAAATGACTTTAGAGGAGCTTACACCGTTAATCTCAGAAAACCTTTTTGGAAAAATTAAAGCCTATTTATCCGAAAAGAATATTCCGAGTAATCATAAGGTTTATACGATTTTAAAACTTGATATCGATGTTTGCTCGATGGGGCTTGCCGATTATTTTATAAGAATAGAAAATAAAAAATAGAAAAAAATCGGAGCTACAGTAGTGGCTCCGATTTTATTTGATGGATGGTTTATCTTCACTTACGAGATAATCGCTAATCTTCCATCCGGCTTTCGTTTTAATGATCGTGATGCTTTCATAATGCGGTTTTTCCCAAACAACTGGCCCTTCGAGTTGTGGTAAAAAATACTCGGTCACGATTATTTTATTTTTATCGGTCATAATCTTCGTGTTAACGTCATATGAATACATTGGAATAAAGTAGTCGAATACGTCCGTACCATACATAATAAATCCTTCAGGTTCAGAGAAAATATGTTCAGCGACAAATAGTTTTTGGTAATCATCTGTGAAGTATGGTGAAAGAACATCACTTATTTCTTGTTCTGAACGAAACTTATCGCCTAACGAAAGCTGGGCTGATAATGCCTCCTGCAGAAAAAGAAATGTTTCTTCCCTTGTCATCGAAACATTTTCTGCAGAAATAAAATGAACTTGTCCGATTAATAGCAATAATAAAAGTGCCCAAATTTTTACCCGCATGAAATCACCCTTTCACAAAAAGTGCCCCCAAAAAAGGGGTGTGAATTTATTCCTCACGTAAGCTATCTAAAATACTAGTTCCTTTTTGAATATTAATTTCAATTGGAACAACATGAACTTCCTCATTACAAATTGGACAAATCGAAAAGCTATGCATTATATTACAACATTTCTTACATGTATATTTCATCATTAATTGACCTTCCTCTCCTGGATGCAAGTTAAATACTGGATTACGTTCATCCCACAACTTATGGTAGTAGGACTTCTTTTGAATATAGTTAAATTTTATCAAGGTATTATACGCGATACGACTATTTTCGTTCGTAAAATAACCTCACCATTAGACAGTTAATTTTGGAGTAAAATGTTAGAATGACACGACTTTCCGCCAACTATGGCGGAAGTCGATGTCATTCTTATACTATCGACAAGAGAGGTCATAATTTCTGATAGTATAAAAAAAAGACAAGGCTGTCTAAGGTTGAGACAGCCTTGTCTTTTTAAAGTAGATTTTCATGTTCAAAAAGAAAACTATAGGAAAGGTCAATAAAGATATACAATTGTTCAGATATCGGAAACGAAAATGTCCGGGTAACTTCACCCGTTTCAACGTCGCTGTATAAATCAGATAAAATCCCGCGTTTATCATAATTCATCCTAACAATATTCTCTAAAAAATACGGCCGCCAGCTCCAATTTTTATTTTTGTATTCCGCTTGTAAAACCCACTCTCCAGCCTGTGACTTATAAAGATTGGCTGATTGTTGAAATCCCTCACCATCACATATATAAATTCGAAAGCTTTCCTTAGAAAATACCTGCGACACATTAAATAAAAGCTGGTCATAATCCCTCGTTTTTAACTTAGTATTCAGTTGGTACATTCGATTTGTAAATTCATTGCAAATTTCATATTGCGCTGATAATTTCTTTTTTTCATGGGTTATAAAACTGTGAAATTCCTTCTTTAAAAATTCCTTACGGTAGTTTTTATCAATGATAGCTTGCTCCGGCTTTGCTAGGTAGAATCCTTGGTAATAACGGCCCCCATTTCGCCATGCATATTGAAGCTGAAACAACATTTCGATATCCTCATAAAGGAGGGCCGCCCCAACCCTCCTAGCTAATAAAGACAACGAATATAATATATCCAAATACGATTGAGCCGTTGTTGTCTGCCTTAATAAAGAAAGGTCCACCTTTAAAATATCCGGATTCAACATTCTTAAGCGTTCAAGATTGCTGCCTTCTTTCCCAACATTATCAATCGCTAATTTAATGCCATATGTACGTAAATAAGTTAATACATGATTAAGTTGTTCGATATCCCCGTGATAATTATGTTCTGTTATCTCAAGAACAATCCGTTTCAAATCCAACCCCTGCTCTTGAAATGACAACAATAAATGCAAAAGAGAATCACCGCGGTCAAGCATCAATAAGTTTGGATTACGATTAATAAAAATAGTGATTTCACTAAATTCAGAGAGTTCCTGTAAAGCTTTTTTTGTAATAAAATCGTCAACTTCTAATCTATACTCATCTGGAACAGATTCATCCTCAAAAAAAGAACCAATACTGTGGAAGTCTTGATCCACTTTCATTCTTCCAAGTACTTCATATCCAATGATCTCATGATCATCAGCGCTGAATATTGGCTGATAGAAGGGTAATAACGATTCTTTATTTGTTAATATTTCTAACGGATCCATTCGTCCCACCTCAAACTTCCCCATCTCTGTTTATTTTATTGCAATCTTAAGCTATTCTAACATAATTATACAAAAATATCCTTAGAAAGACATGGCTTACCGCCAATAATGGCGGAAGTCGATGTCCTTTCTTATACTATAATCCATAAAATTATATGCTCATAGTACAACAAAAAACCTATCAGAAATAAATCTGATAGGTCATTCGTTTTCACGAATATAACGGTTAGCTGCTTCTAAAGCGGCTCCAGAAATAAAATGATATCCATGTTCGCGCAGGACATCTTCGATTGCAGCTAATGCATAGGTCACATTTTCTTGGCGTGCATTATATCCCATGAGACCGATACGCCAAATTTTACCCTTCAATTCTCCTAAGCCTCCACCAATTTCAAGACCGTACTTTTGCAATAATCGCTTTCGAACTTCAACATCTTGGATATTCGTTGGAATACGAACCGCCGTTAATTGGTGCAGTCTATGCTTCTCGTTCACGAGTAGTTCTAAGCCCATTGCTTCTAGACCTGCATGTAATGCCCTACCATATAGCGCATGACGATGAAACACATTTTCCAAACCTTCATCGACAATAAGTCGTAAGGCCTTACGTAAAGAGTAGATCATTGTAATTGGAGCAGTATGATGGTAAAAACGTTCCTCACCCCAATAATTCTGAATCATCGAAAGATCTAAATACCAGCTTTGTACTTTGCTTTTTCGATTCGCTGATACTTCCAAGGCACGTGGACTTAATGTAACAGGTGCAAGTCCCGGAGGTGCACTCAAGCACTTCTGAGTCCCGCTATAGGCTGCATCAATTCCATATTCATCAATCTTTGTTGGAATTCCGCCAATTGATGTCACCATATCACAAACAAAAAGAGCATGATGACGATGTACAATCTCGCTTAATTCTTGCAAAGGCTGCCGGACGCCAGTAGAAGTTTCAGCATGCACAACCGCTACCAGTTTAATATCTTTGTGTTGTTGCAGAACCTCTTCAACCTTTTCAGGACGGATAATATCTCCCCAAGCACCCTCTACTTGGATTACTTCAGCCCCACATCTAAGAGCGACATCTACCATTCTCTGTCCAAACAAACCATTTACACCAATAATAACCTTATCACCTGGTTCAACTAGATTTACAAATAATGTTTCCATTCCAGCACTGCCTGTTCCGGACATCGCAAGTGTGACTTTGTTTTCTGTCTGATAGACTTGTCTTAATAAATCCATCGTTTCATTCATTATTTCTAAAAATGCTGGATCAAGATGTCCTAAAAGTGGTGTTGCCATTGATTGAAGAACAGCCGGATGGACATCACTAGGCCCCGGACCCATTAAAATTCTTCTTGGCGGGTTTAATTGTTTAATCAATTAGTTCGACCTCCCATACCATTATTTACACATATTATAATTTCCATAGTGGAAACAGAAAATCCTGCACAAAACATTCAAAATAAAATTGTATGGAATTTAAAAGAAGTGTTATAATGGTAATTATGCGATTTTAATTTGGGATAGGTTGAGCAACATGAAAATTGAGGATGCTAAAATGACTAGAAGGTCATTTATAAAACAAATTTATAAATTGAGCTTGGGTACAATATTTCTTTCTAGTATGGGCTTTGGGTATGCCCGCTATATCGAACCGAGGCAGCTTAAAATTACAAGACACCCTTTACAGTCAGTGAAAATACCAATGAGCTTCGATGGCACTAGGATTGTGTTATTCAGTGATACACATATTGGCTTCAACTACACTGCAGACCAATTCTCAAAACTAGTAAACCTTATCAATGAAAAAGCACCTGATATAATCTTTTTTACGGGCGACCTGTTAGATGCACCGAACAAATATAAAGAAATCGGGAAGGTCACTCAGTTATTAAAGGATTTACGGGCTCCGCTCGGTAAATTCTCGATATATGGAAACCATGATCATGGGGGCTATGGTTCTGAAATCATTAAGATGATTATGGAAGAAGCCGACTTTGAATTGCTTGTCAATGAGAATAAAAAGCTCTATAACAAAATGAATGATTACATATATATTAGCGGGCTTGATGATGGGATGCTCGGCAAACCGGACCCCGTAAAGGCGTTACAAAAGATTGAAAGTGATGTATACTCGATCTTTCTTGCACACCAGCCGGATTTGGTTAAATCCATCGAAAACCTCCCAGCTGATCTCCAACTTTCAGGGCATAGCCATGGAGGACAAGTACAATTGCCCTTTTTCGGTCCAATTTTCACACCTTATGGGGCAACAACCTATTATGAAGGTTTTTATCAAGTAGGGTCGACACAGCTTTACGTTAACCGTGGAATTGGAACAACGCGAGTCCCGTTCCGTTTTTTTTCTCCACCTGAATTAACGATTTTCACGCTTAGATCTTTGAAAGGGCGATCTGAATAGACCGTCCTTTCATTATTAATGTCTAGCACCAGTTTATACGTCGCTAAACGGGCGCTTTCGCTTTTCTATCTACTCCTCATCCTCAAGAACCCGGTAAGCCATTTCAAATAAGACTTCCTGGCTATTAATAACCGGATCATTCAGCCCTCTTTTCAAATAACTATAGGTCCCATCCTCGTTCAATTCCCTAGCCTTCACGTTATCAGCAACTAATATTGAAACAATTTTAAATATCTTTTTCTTTATCACTTCATCATATATCGGGAAAAGAATTTCCACTCGTTTTACCATATTTCTTGTCATTAAATCAGCTGAGGATAAAAACACTTTTTCTTCCCTATTATGATGAAAATAATAAATCCGACTATGTTCTAAAAAACGTCCAATGATACTGCGAACCCTAATATTTTCACTAACCCCTTTTATCCCTGGTTTTAAACAACAAATCCCTCTAACAATAAGATCAATCTTCACGCCAGCCCTTGATGCTTCATACAGCTTCATAATTAATTCTTTATCCGTAAACGAATTCATTTTAAAAATAATTTTTCCGTTATTATATTTTTTATGGTATGAAATCTCCTCGTCAATTAAAGAGATCAAGTCATTTCGAATATCGAATGGGGAGACAGATAGATGATGATAAACAGGCTTCTCAGTATAACCGCTTAGATAGTTAAAAAAATTCGTGGCGTCTATGCCAAATTCTCTGTTTGAAGTTAAGAAACCTAAATCAGTATATATTTTTGCAGTAACATCATTATAATTTCCTGTTCCTAAATGAACAAATCGTTCAATATTATTATTTCTTTTTCGAACGACTAAAGTGATTTTGCTATGTGTTTTTAAGGATGTCATTCCATAAATAACATGGCAGCCAGCTTTTTCAAGCTCCTTTGCCCAATGCACATTTTTTTCCTCATCAAAACGAGCTCTTAACTCAACTGACACGGTGACCTGCTTACCGTTACTTGCCGCTCGTTTTAATGATTTTATAATGGGTGAATCCCCACTTACTCGATAGAGGGTTTGTTTTATGGCCAACACATTCGGATCATCGGCAGCTTGTGAAATAAAGTCAACAACAGCCTCAAAGGATTCATATGGATGATGCAGAAGAACATCCTTTTTTGTCAATGCTTCAAAAATATCCTCTTCACCAATTAAATCTATAGGTGGTTGCGGGATTAATGTTTGATAAGCTAAATGTTCTTTATTACCTATTATTTCATTGTAAAAACTAAATAAAAACGACAAGTCTAATGGGCCATTAAGCAGATATATATCTTTTTCATGTATTTCCAAAGTATTGGCTAAAAACTGAAGGATGTTATTGTCGATAGAATCTTCACAAACCTCTAAACGTACCGCTGCCCCCCACTTCCGTTTTTTCAGCTCTTTTTCTATTTCTTTTAGCAAGTCACGGGCACCTTCTTCATGAATCGTCATATCCGCATTTCTTGTTATTCTAAACTTCGAAATTTGCTTAACTAAATAGCCTTTAAATAGCTTATGGATGAAATAGGTGATAACATCCTCTAACAGAATGTAGCACTCCCCCCCCTCCTCGGAAGGAAACTTAATGAATCGATCCAAAACAGCCGGCACTTGAACGATGGCGAATTTCTCCTTGGATCGTTCGCTCTTTTTTTGTGGATCAACAAGTATAATGGCGAGATTGATGCTTTTATTAGCAAGCATTGGAAAATTCCGATAGGCATCAATCGCAAGCGGTGTTAAGACAGGGAAAATTTGTTCATCAAAAACTCTTTCTACAAATTGATTTTGAAGAGAAGTTAACTCCTCCATCTTACGTATAAAAATATTTTCCTTTTCTAATAAAGGCAACAATTTATCCTGATATGTGGCATACTGCAAATCAACAATTTGATGATTATTTTTCGATATGGCAGCAAGCTGTTCCTTTGGGGTTAACCCGGCTTTATTTTCCGGTTTATTAAAGCCTGCCTTTACCTGGTCCTTCAATCCTGCAACCCGTACCATAAAAAATTCATCAAGATTGTTGCTAACAATCGCTAAAAACTTCAATCTTTCTCCAAGTGGATTGCTCTCATCCAATGCCTCTTGTAATACCCTTTCATTAAATGCGAGCCAACTAAGCTCACGATTATTGTATAGAGATGGATGCCCTAAATCAATTTCTTGATTTTCCACTGTCCTCATTTTTCGGAGCCCCCTTTTTGTAAACTCCCTTTACTTATATATACTCGAGCAAGAGTCCGATTAAGCACGCGTAAAATGCAAAATAATATTTCGTTTTAAAACTTTTTCCAATTGTTTTTTCTGTTTTTCTGCATGATATTGTTCAGCCTGCCAATTGTTCGAACACATTATAATAAACATCAGATCTTCTTGCCTGTCAGCCATTTCAAGCTGTTCCACTATATTTCGTTTTGTTTCGTTTAGAGCATATGCAAGCCTCAAAACCGCTCCCAAGATTCGAATGACAACAAAATCCTCTTTAGAAATCCAGTCCGCAAATGGCTCCAGGTAATTTTTTAAATATGTTTTTGACTTAAATGAAGCAATGGCGGCTAAGCGCAGTCTCTCCTCGTGCATGAGACCATCAATTGTTCGATTCGCAAGAAGATAAAAGGTATGTTGACTACTTGCCTCATCATCAATATACCGTCCTAATTGAAATAATAATGCTGCCCGTTTTGCTTCTGTAAGCTCGGTATCTGTGATTGACAAAAATCCGAACTTCCGCAATGAAGTTAAAATAGATATGGCGATACGTGACACTTGGACTACATTATTAATGTTAATCTCGTAATCATATTCCAATTCATATAAGCTTTCCTCTAACACATTCGGAAACATTTTAATTCCAAATGGTTTTAGTAGTTCTTCATAAACAACACCATCACGAAGCCCTTTCCTACTTAGAATAAAAGAGGAGGCATGTGTGATTTGATAAAAAACATTAAAAACCTCCAGTGCCGGTATAATAATGTCAGCACGTTCCTCTGAAAGTCCTTCCACACATTGTAGCTTCTCAAGGGGTAAACAAATCAGACTGTCTTTTACTGTAGCGAGATCATGACTGGTCATTTCGTATTGATGCAAGCCCCCCAATGGGTACATTTTACGCCTTTGATCGATTTGCACTATATTACGGGCACTGCCACCTATTCCAATGATCGGTACTCGCCGCATGTCCTTAATCCATTCAATTTTATTGATTTCCTCATGTAAAAAGGTTGTTAAATGTAATAATTCGTCTGCAGTCGGAACGGGACCCTCCATAAACTGCTTTCGCAACGATAAAGCACCAAAAGGGAAGCTATGATAAAAAATTAGTTTCCGATCACGGAAATAAGTGACCTCTGTACTGCCGCCACCAACATCAATTGTGATCCCTTCGGTAATCGATGTGGAATTAATAACAGCTAAAAAACCATAATAGGCTTCTTCAAATTCAGAAAGAATTTTCACATCCAAATTTGTGAATATTTGAATGTTCTCGAGGATTTCGTGTTGATTTTTTGCATGACGAATAGTGGCTGTTGCCACCGCATTAATATTCTGAATGGCATGATATTTCGTAATTTCCTCAAAGTTTTTCAATGTACGTATTAAAATGTCCATCCCCGTCTTATCTAAATATTGCCGATCATCTAAATGGTTGCGGAGCCGGGCCATCGTCTTAATGTTTTCAATTTCCTTTAGCCTTCCATTTCTTTCATTATGATAAATGACGAGTCTCATTGTATTAGAGCCAATATCAATTATTGCAAACTTTTCTTGCATCAAACATCATTCCCATCTGCAAGGTGAACTTCTTGTATCCATTATAATATATAAAAGCAGTGGATCACTATGATCCACTGCTTTTATTATGTTATTCAGGCATTGGTGTTGGTGTTCCTTCTACACCATTATTACCATATTTTTCGTCTACAATATTGCGAATAGTCTTCAGATCCGTACCTTTTTCAAATTCTGCTTTAGCCTCACGGGCTATATCAACACAGATCCCTCAGCCAAGGCCCATGCTGTCTAATGTAGCGATATTGCCGTCAACCGAATCAATAAAACATGCAGTATTATTCGTATGTCCATCCGTTTCAAAGCAGCCGCAATAGCATGGCATATGATCTAACACTTGCGGATGTTCCGCAGCAAACGCATAAGCCTCAAGCGATTCCTTTGAACCGTATTGAGTCATCATTGGCGAAAATTCCTTCGTATCTAAATTATATTCCGCTTTAATATCCCCTGAGCCTTGTGATGTTTGTTCACTATCGTTTTCAGAAGAATTACAAGCAGATAAGCCAAATAAAAGGATGCATGATGCAACAAAGATCATGAATTTCTTCATCTAGTTACCTCCTAGTTTGCAATTATCTAGTAGTGTTTATTACTATGTAATAGTAACATGTTTTTCATGCAGTTGCCTATTAATTTGCGACAAACAACGGAATGTTCATGAAGTTGTCATCTTATTTATATAATTTATTACTAGTTGTTTTGACACTATCTATGAGTGTATAATAATAGAAGATAACTGAAAGGAGTCAAAATAATGGAATATTCAATAGATGATCTCTCCCGTGCTCTCTTCATCGTGAATCGACACGCAAAAACTGCCCCAAATCCTAAATTTCTTTATTACTTAAAGAAACAAACACTTGAAAAACTTATTCAAGATGGAAAAGCAAAAAAACTAGGCCTTCACTTTTCTAAAAATCCAAAAAATAGTCAACAACGTTCCGATTTACTTGTTTCAGTAGGTGAGTATTATTTCCATATTCCTCCCCAAAAAGCTGATTTCGAGTCATTGCCGCATCTTGGAGAACTAAATGAAACATACCGTAACCCCAAGACAAACTTACCACTTTCAAAAGCCAAGCTAATTTTACAGAGCTACACGGGTATCCGTGAATCTGATTCAGATAATAACACCCTAGGCCCACCGTCTAAACGAAAATACACAAAACCTGTATTCAAAAAACTGGGACAATCTTACTTTTAATTAAAAAATAGGCGAGCCTATGATCAGGTCATCGCCTTCTCTATTCGATCCTCATCAATTAACGGTGTCATCCATTCGTCCAAAAACTGATTAACATCATTTGTAAATCTTTTAAATGGCAGTTCCTCTACTTTTCCATAATCCACCATTTTTCCTTCGAACATTAATATAATATCTTCGCATAAATATCTCACTTCATGATAATCATGGCTAATAAATATGGTCGTTGTTCCCGTTTCTTTTAAAATTTGCTGAAAATCCTTCAATAATTTTCTTCTGGTCGGTAAGTCCAATGCAGAAAAGGGTTCGTCCAAAAATAGGATTTCCGGATTTGTAGCCATTGCCCTAGCAATGGATAATCTTTGTGCTTCTCCGCCTGAAAGATTTTTGGCCCGATCCTCTACTAAATGGTCAATTCCAAATTGTTTTAACCAATAGAAAACCGTTTCTTTGATTACCTTTTTGGGAGTCTTTCTAAACTTAAGACCAATTGCGACATTATTATATACTGTCGTATCAAGCATTAATGGCTGTTGAAAAACTACGGAAACCTTGCGTCGTTCGGTGAGGTTTACTTTACCGGGAAAAACCTGTAGGTCATTAAAATGAATGATCCCTGTAGTTGGGTTCTCTAGTAAAGCCATTAGTTTAAGGAGTGAGCTTTTACCAGCTCCATTCGGGCCTATAAGCCCTATAACTTTACCCGGCTTCACTGTTAACTCTTGAACCGATACAATTTTCTTATTTCTTTTTATAACTGTGATATCCTGTAAATCGAGCATTATTTTCACCCTTTTGCATCCTTTTGTTGCAATAACGTCAGGCCCAATGTGATTAAATAAGCTAAGAGCATCAGGATCACCGATATTCCAATCGCAACCTCTGTGTGCCCTTTAGAAACCTCCATTACTGTTGCCGTTGTTAAAACTCTTGAATATCCTTTTATATTTCCACCGACCATCTGTGAGGCGCCAACCTCTGATACGACCGCACCGAAACCGGCAATAACAGCAGCGAGTAAGGAAAAACGAGCCTCCCGCAAAACTAGAAACAACATTTGCAGCTTTGTGGCACCCAAAGCTTTGAATTGCATTCTCATTTTTTCGTCAACCTGCATTACGGCGGCACTTGTTAACCCCATTACGACTGGCGAAGCGATAACTGCTTGAGCGATCACAATCGCTGTAGGGGTAAAGATTAAATCTAACTGGCCTAATGGACCATTTCGGGCTAAAAATAAATAAACCCATAACCCAACAACAACTGGTGGAAAACCCATCATCGTGTTAACGATACTAATAATTAATCTTCTGCCGGGGAAATGAACCCATGCAAGAAATACTCCCAGAGGAATACCTATAACAAGACTTATAAATGTAGCTGACCCTGATACCTTCAGAGTCAGCCAAGTAATTTCATATATTTCTGGATCGAATGTTATGAGCATTCTAATCGCTTCTAACAAACCGCTCACAATCATTTCCATAAATAGTCACCTTTTATTTTGTATTTGCATCTGGGAAGAATAATGGTTCACCAAATTCCTCAACGCCAAATTCCCCAATCACCTTTTGAGTTTCAGGTGCAACCATAAAATCAACAAATGCTTTTGCTGCATCACCATTAATATTTTCAAACTTCTCGGGGTTAACTTGCATTACATGATAAATATTTAATAGACTTTCTTCGCCTTCAAGTATGATATCAAGGTTTAGTTCATGCTTTAGTGCCAAGTATGTGGCCCGGTCTGTTAATGAATAACCATCTTTTTCTGATGCAACCTTTAATGTTGCGCCCATACCCTGACCTGTTTCCTGGTACCATTTACCACTTGGCTCGATTTCAGCATTTTTCCATAGACCTAATTCTTTTTTATGTGTACCGGAGTCATCTCCTCGCGAAACAAATAGCGAATTATCCTCTGCTATCTTCTTAAAGGCCTCAACAGTAGATGTAAGTCCTTTAATACCTGCCGGATCTTCTTTAGGTCCAACAACAATAAAATCATTATGCATAACTAACTGATAATTTGTTACAACGCCACTATCAACTAAAGGCTGTTCAGACTCAGGAGCGTGAACTAATAATACATCCGCTTCGCCGTTCTGACCCATTTCTAATGCCTTTCCTGTGCCAACAGCTATTGTTTTAACCATAAATCCTGTTTGTTCTTCAAACATTGGTACTAATACATCCAATAATCCACTATCTTGTGTACTTGTTGTTGTGGCTAATACGAAGTCTTTTTTAACATTAGTATTTTCCGTGGCCTGTTGTTCACCTGCTTGTTCAGTAGCTGGTTTTTCTTGATTACCAGAGCATCCTGAAAAAACTACTAAAATGGCTGCCATAACGACTAGCAGAAATAATTTGTTAATATGTATTAAACTATTTTTCATCTTAATCCTCCACTATCTTTCCAATATTTTTTGTGTCATATCCCCCAAGTTGGGTAATCTTTGAGACAATACCAGGCTCATGTAATAATTGTATAAAGGCATGGCCATGGGCACTTTCATAAAAAACGGATTTCATGACAAAGTCATATACTTCTTTTTTTAATAAGATAAAGTCTAGACCAAATGCCTTAGCCGCACTTTCAGTACCCAATGCAAAATCCGCAAGACTGCGTGCGACTCTTGAAGCGGCAGCAATATGTGTCCGTTCAATATCGTCATAACCGCTTATTACGGATTGTGGCAGGTTAAGCTTCGTTAAGTAATAATCAAGCAAAATTCGGGTACCCGCTCCTTTTTGCCGATTTATGAAAGTTAAATCATCTCGTGATAGATCCTGCCAACCTGACAATTGTTTCGGGTTCCCCTTTGGAACGATCCAGCCAATATTCCGGTTAACGAAATGAATAATATGGATCCTTTCTCCAGGGAAAATTCTTTTTACGAACGGTATGTTATATTGTCCCGTCTCCTCGTCAAATAAATGGCAGCCGGCAATATCACATTTTCCATAATAAAGATTCAGTAGTCCATCCATACTTCCGGTAAAAGCAGTAAAGAATTGAAAATTTGGAATGGCGTCTCTTATTTCGGTTGCCAATGCTTCTACAGCTAAATCATGACTACCCAAAAATAAAATAGGCTGCCCATTTATACTTCCAGTAAATTCAGATGGCAAAGCCCCAGACTGTATCTGTTTTACCTGTTCATGACCATGTTTAAACTTTTCAATCGTTGCCGGATCAAATCGCATTTTCCTCCCGATTCTAATCGCTTCTAGATCACCGCGTTTAACCATTTCATAAACCGTATATTTAGATATTTTCAGTATGCTAGCTACTTCTTCAGGCTTTAATAATTCCCGTTCCAACTATTCACCTCTTTTCAAAAAAATATATTACTATCATAAACTAACAATTGCCTATTTAAAAGTGATTTCCATCATCTTTATAAGGTTTTATTTAGTTTTATTAGTTTTCGTTAGTTATTAGTTTCAAAAAAAACGAGAGCAACCCTAAAGTTACTCTCGAATCATTATTTATAGAACATGCTTATCAATAAATTTCACTAATTCTACGATCTCCGGTTTACTTACTTGTTCGGTTGCTCCTACGACTTCACCCTTATGACGCAGATCATCGGTAATTAAGGAAGAGAAAATAATAACAGGTAGAACCTTCAAATCTTTATTGTCTTTTATACGTTTTGTAAGGTGGTGTCCGTCCATTTTAGGCATTTCAATATCGGTAATGACCAATTGAACCACATCAGTAATATTTCTTCCAGAAGAAACGATACCTTCTAAATAATCTAAGGCATCCTGGCCATTTTCAAAGAATGTTAGCATACCATAACCAGCTTCCTCCAGTGTTTCTTCAAGAAGCTTTCGTAGTAACGCAGAATCCTCGGCAATCACTAATTTTTTATTGGAACGTTCTCTTGGACCAAGATTCTTTAACCGGTCTACATTTATTCCTGAGTCAGGATTAATATCAACTACAATTTTTTCATAATCTAAGAGGAGAACCATCTCATCCTTCATCTTAATAACACCGATAATTTGGCTTTCTAAGCCCGTATACATTTCATTTGGCTTTTCAATTTGATTCCATGAAATACGGTGGATTTGCGAAACAGTATGTACATGAAAAACAATTTTCGTTTTATTGAATTCACAAACGATAAATTTATCGTGCCTCGGATCTTGTGAAGGTGGAAAATTAAGAACAGTAGACATATTGACAACCGGCAATACTTCCCCGCGAAGCGTAATAATTCCCTCCACTGACGGATGGGCATGAGGAACTGTTGTTACCGGAACAGGATTAATGATTTCCTTTACTTTTATAACATTTATACCAAATTTATTATTACCTACTCCAAACTCAACGATTTCTAATTCATTTGTACCACTTTCTAATAGTATACCTTTATTATTTTGACTCATCCTTTTCGCCCTTCCATAAAAAGATATTACCTCTATTATATTTTATATTCTACTTTTTTTAAATAGAAATTGGAAAGGTTATAATTTCTAAATATTTAAAATATTCCTTTAAACAGTTAAACTTCCATGTTATGATTACAATATGCGGGCATTAAGGGGGTATTAAAGTGGGAAAGATTATCAGTTTTCATCAAAAAAAAGAACAATTTGCTAAAAAACTTTATGTTGAAGTGACTCATTTAATAGAGGATCTCTACGACTCATGCCAACAAACAGTTGGTTGGCTTCTATATTATTCTATGAAAGAAGATTACCCCACTGATGTTGTTGGATTTGGTATTGAATTATGGTGTAATTTTTGTAATGAAATAGACCCCATTATAGATGATGAAAGAAAATATGCAGCTTCGATAGAACTATTCGTTACAAGGCTATTAGAACTTGAACATTCAAATTCCAAATTTGAAATATTGTATAAATATGGGTTACATAAAATATACGATCCACGAACAATAGAGATATAGAAATGTATCTGAATATTTGGTACAATTGAATTTAGATTGATGAATACTTTTGTTGCTTTTAGAGGAGGATTTTAAGATGAGTGGAGCTCAGACAGAACAAAAAGGATTTTATGGAAATTTTGGGGGCAGTTTTGTTCCGCCGGAATTACAAGAGGCATTAAACTATATTGAAGAGCAATTTAACAAATATAAAGATGATAAAGAATTTAATGATGAATTTAAATATTATTTAAAAGAATATGTAGGTAGAGAGAACCCACTGACATTTGCGCGTAACTTAACAGCAAAGCTTGGTGGAGCTAAGATCTATCTAAAACGCGAAGATTTAAATCACATGGGCGCACATAAGGTAAATAATGTGCTTGGTCAAATCCTGCTTGCTAAACGAATGGGTGCTAAAAGAGTTATTGCCGAAACTGGCGCCGGACAACATGGTGTTGCTACGGCTATGGGTTGTGCCATGTTTAATATGGAATGTGTTATTTATATGGGGGTAGAGGATACAAAACGCCAAGCATTAAATGTATTCCGTATGGAAATGCTTGGAGCAAAAGTAATTGCAGTTTCTAATGGTCAAGGCAGACTAAAAGAAGCTGTGGATGAAGCGTTAAACGACCTTATTGCTAATTACAAAAATACATTTTATTTATTGGGTTCTGCTGTTGGACCACACCCATATCCGGCGATGGTGAAGCATTTTCAATCCATCATTAGCGAGGAATCAAAGCGCCAAATATTAGAAAAAGAAGGTCGTCTGCCAGATGCTGTCGTTGCCTGTGTTGGCGGTGGTAGTAACGCTATTGGAGCCTTCGCCCATTACATTGATGAACCTTCTGTTCGTCTTATCGGCGTAGAACCAGATCAAGCTGCTACAATTTCAGAAGGTGTTCCAGCAGTGATCCACGGTTTTAAAACATTAACGTTGTTGGATGAAGAAGGGAATCCAAGACCAACCTTCTCGATTGCGGCCGGATTAGATTATCCTGGTGTTGGACCAGAGCATAGCTATTTACATGAAATAGGTCGTGCTGAGTATTATAAAGTTTCAAACGACGAGGTACTTGATGCCTTTCAATTGCTTTGCAAAACGGAAGGAATTATACCAGCACTTGAAAGTACACATGCCGTCGCCTATGCAATCAAGCTAGCACCACAAATGAAGCCGGATGATATTATTATTGTTAATTTATCCGGACGTGGTGATAAAGATGTTCAGCATGTCTATAATCTGCTTGAAGAAAGAAGCAAATAAACACAAGAATAAGAATATAAATAAGGCCACCATTTTAGTCTAAAAAGGTGGCCTTATTTGTATTTTAATAGTGGAATCGTTTCACAATTATGCTAAGGTTTTTAGCTTCCTTTGTAAGAAGGGAAGCATCTTCTGCTAATTGATGGATACCCTCAATTTCTTTATCAACCGTTGCTGTTGTTTCCTGAACTATTTTCGTAAAATCATTAGCAATAATATTGATTTCATCTATTATTTGCTGAAGGCTTTTTCCATTGTCAGTAACAGAAATGGCGTATTGACGATTATTAGAGACAAGCTCCATTGTTTTAATCGATGCTGTTTTTAATTTATCAATAGCCTTACCCGCTTCTGCAACAAGTTCAACACCGTCACCAATTGATTTTACATTAATCTCTACTTGATCAACAGCATCCTGTAATTCATCTCTTGTTTGCTGTAATGAAGCTAGAATATCATGAGCAAATAGATTCGTCCCTTCCGCTAGCTTTCTTACTTCAGTAGCTACGACTGCAAATCCCTTACCGCTTTCTCCTGCGCGTGCAGCCTCTATCGATGCATTTAGTGCAAGTAGATTTGTTTGTTTTGCAATATCCGTGATCGAGGAAACCTTTTTCATAACAAGATCCGCATCATTCGATATCGCCCTTATCCTTTTCGCGGTTTCAACGACATTTGCTTGAATATCTCTCATCTGTTTTTGGGTAGATAGAACAGCCTTTTCACCTTCCTCGGAAGTGTGCAAAGCTTCATCTGCTCCATGAACAGCTTTTTCTACTTCATTTTGCATCGTCTCAACTAGCCCCATCATTTTATCAACCATTTCTTGCGCTAAAATGACAGAGTTACTTTGTTGTTCTGCGCCACCACGAAAGGATTGCATTGTTGCTGATACTTGATCAAACGTAGAAGATAGCATTTTAGCCGATTGTGCCTGGTGCTCACTAATTGTCCCAACGGAATCCGTCGCTTCTTCAAAATTTTTAATGATTGAGCGGAATCCTAATATCACTTTATTAATCTCGTATCCTATTTGATGAAACTCATTTCTGGCACCTTTCGTTTTCACTTCAGCGCTTAAGTCTCCGGAAGAAATCGTTTTTGTAACCCCATACCAATTTTTCAACCGATTCCTTATCGTAAAGTAGAAATAAAAGCTTACTAGAAAGGTTAATCCTGATGTCATTAAAAATACACCTAAAGACTGTGCCAACTTTAGCCCGAACATCATTGCTGTAAGCGTTGCCACAAGCCCTGGAACTAAACTTAAAATTGTAAACATCAAACCAATAAAGGGCCTGTGGATTAGTCTCCCCATTCTTAAAACATAGTGATTACCATTTTGGTCTTGTAAAATTGGGCAACAAGCATCTACTAATACTTCTCCCGTGTTTCTCGGATATAATTGTAATAAAGGTATATTAGATTTTGCCGCCCTTAAACCCACTTCATCCCCAAAATGCCCACCCTCACGCAAACGGTTTGTATGAATATAGCTTTTTCCAGTTTGGTCAACAATAACAAAGAATTCGTCACTCTTTAGCTCTCTATCTAGTACGGAACGTAGGTGTTCAATCTGTTCATGAATAGGAATCTCTGTTTTCCAGTTTTTCTTAATCATAGCCGCAACATTTTCTACCTTTTGTAATGCTTGTTTCGCAGATTTTGTTTTTAATAATCTACTCATTTTAGCCCCCCTATCTAACCCCTGTTCTGAAAATTAAAAATATTATATACATCTATATATTACGCCAATTTTTGCGACTTTTCACCTATTATATTATTTTTTTAATAAAGGCAGGTCATTCCTGCCTTTTCTATCATAGTAAGCCCCATTGCTTTGCTGTAAAGCGTAATTCATCACGAAAATCTGGATGGGCTATATTGATTAACTCCTTGGCCCTCTCGGAAATGCTTTTTCCTCTTAATTTTGCGACACCAAATTCTGTAACAATATGATCTACATCATTCTTAGATGTTGTAACGACAGACCTTGGTGTTAACTGTGGCTGAATACGTGAAACTGTGCCATTCTTAGCAGTTGAATGTAAACAAATAAATCCTTTGCCATTTTTCGCAAACATAGCACCTCTTGCAAAATCGGCTTGACCACCAGATGAACTATAGTAACGGCCTTGTATGGTTTCAGATGCACATTGTCCTAAAAAGTCAACCTCAGTAGTGGCATTAATAGATACGATATTATCCTCTTGGGCTATTATTCTGGGATCGTTAACATAGTTTACAGGCATCATCTGGGTCCCGAGATTATTATGAAGAAAGTTATATAGATTCTTGGTACCTAAAGCGAATGTTGCCAGAGTTTTACCAGGTAATAGTTTTTTTTCAGTATTCGTTACAACCCCTTTTTCTATCAACTCCATTACCCCATCAGCTAACAATTCCGTATGAATTCCAAGATTTTTATGGTTAGTCAACATCGATACGGTCGCATTTGGAATGGCACCTATTCCAGATTGGATGGTTGAGCCATTTTCGATTCGCTCCGCTATAAATGCCGCAATTTTCTGATCGGCTTCAGTAATTTTTGCCGGCTGGACTTCAAACAGGGGATAATCTACATTTATGTATCCAGAAATTTGGCTAATATGGATCTGATTGCTTCCAAATGTTCTTGGCATTTGTTGATTCACTTCCAAGAAAAACGGAACCTTACCGATAAATGGAGCTACATAATCGGCTGAAACCCCTAACGAAAAGTAACCATGCTCATCCATAGGTGACGCGGTGGCTAATATTATTGACATTTTCGTTGTTTTTTCAAGCAATCTAGGCACTTCATGAAAATTATTAGGAACTAGAGAACATTTTCCTTCTAAAAAAGCCTTTCGCGTCGCATGACTTAAAAAATAAGAGACATGATCAAGATGACCTGAATATTTCCCCCAAATATAATCCCTTTCTTTTATTGTATGCATTTGATGAATTCGAACGTTTTTTAACATTGTTGCATTTGCTTCAAGAACATCTAACAGTACTTGTGGCTCCCCATTCGCAATCGGTAAAATTATATCATCACCATCATGAATATAGGATAAAATTTCTTCAGGTTTTTTTTCCTTGTTCTTAATCAAAAAATCACGACTCCTTTATTTTTGCTCAGACTAACCATATATTAACATTTCTACAAATGCACATAAATAGAAAAAAAGTAAGAATTTATGAACAAAAACTCTTACTTTAGTACTTTTATATTTTCCGGTTCTAATGTTACTAAAAACCAGCCTCTTGTTATTGAATGTTCTGTTTGATTGACTTGCTTAATGACATCATAGACATGAATAACGTATCCATTTTCCGCTTTATGGTCAAACTCAACTGCGGTATTAGGGCTGTCTCCTAATTCAAGATACTGCCTCACCAAATTTTCAGCTCTGTTAATTTCCGGGCTTTTTTGAAATTCAGCATTCTTTTGTTTGGTGTTATTTGATATTTGTTTGAGCGCTTGTTTTTCTTCTTTAGTTGTTGATGGAGCTTCAACATTATTTTCTTTGCATCCAGCGATAAAAATAAACGCAAGGACGATCCACAACATCTTTTTCATTTTATTCCTCCATTGAACGTTATAACTCCCAAATAGTATTAACATTTTTTAACTGATTTAAAAGGATTAAAAATTTCAGATAACTTTCAGAATTTGGGATTATATTCTAATTAGCAAAAGAACTTGGAGGAAAGATATTATGAAAAAGATATTTATACTCTTTATTTCAATTACTCTGATTTTGTCTATACAGGATTATGCAGAAGGCAAGACATTAGGAGTTTCCTTGGTTGATGAAAATCTCAAAATTGAAACCAATGATAAGTATGTTGGGATGCTATTGGGAGAATTAATTCTTCTTCCTGATGATAATAATTATGATAAAACAAATGCATTAGAAATGATTAACACGCTTTCGCAAATTAACCCAACAATCTTAAACTTCTTAACTGAAAACAATCTAAAGGTAAAACTATTTAATGGAAAATTAACGGATGAGCCAAGCTTTCAAAATTTAAAAGGTACGGTTCCGAGAGGTTGGAATAATGGATTAACATGGGATGATGTCCCCGGGGGTTGTGGTCCTACGCTTGCTCTCGCAAAAATAGGGGCAAGTCAAACAGGGATGGGACATAGTTCAGTCAATTTGGAGCTGCATGAAGTCGGTCATTTATTCGAACGAAATTATCAGAAACTTAGAGATAATATGGAATATATTCAGATTTGGAAAGAGGAAGCTCCAAAGTTGATGCCAGGACGAGATTATTTCTCAGACTATCAAGATGAATTTTTCGCCGAAGCCTTTGCAATGTATTATTACGGCTCCAATACAAGAGAAGTGGTAAAGCAAGTCGCCCCAAACACATATTCATTAATAAGTAACATAGAAAATAGCCCAGTATTAATTTAAAAAGGCTTTTCAAACACGAAATTGTTTGAGAAAGCCTTTTTCCTATGGTTTTTGCTATCCCAGGGCAACATCCAATATCATCATGATTGTAAAGCCGATCATTACAGCCATTGAAGCTAAGTCATGATTTCCGTTTTCATGGGAACTTGGAATAACTTCTTCTGCCACTACGAAAATCATCGCACCTGCTGCAAAACTTAATGCATATGGAAGTAATGGCTGCACAAAAACGACAGCTAATGCACCGATCACCGCTGCAAAAGGTTCCACCATTCCTGAAAGCTGTCCGTACCAAAAGCTTTTCAAGCGGGACATCCCTTCTCTTCGAAGCGGAACAGATACCGCAACACCTTCAGGAAGGTTTTGGATTCCAATTCCAATGGCTAATGCCAAAGCACCCGCTAAAGACGCTGATGAATAGCCTGCAGCAACCGAACCAAAGGCAACACCAATGGCGAGACCTTCAGGAATATTATGCATTGTTATCGCAAGAACCAATAATGTACTTCTTCTTTTTCTTTCCGGGTGAATTCCCTCAGCCTGTTCCATTGGCGACATTGGGTGCAAATGTGGCAATATTTTGTCAAACAACATAATGAAAAGGCCACCACATAAAAATCCAATTGCTGCCGGAATCCAAGCAATCTTTCCGCTTGCTTCCGCCATTTCAATAGCCGGAGACAGAAGTGACCAGAAGCTGGCAGCAATCATAACTCCCCCAGCCAACCCGAGCATTCCATCAAGCACCTTTTGGTTAAAATTTTTTGCTGTAAAAACTGACGCTGCCCCAACCGCAGTCATCAGCCATGTAAACAAGGTGGCAATAAGTGCCTGCATGGCAGGACTAAATTGGGATATAAATTCGAGCATTTCCTTCTATCCTCCCACTGGGATCATATTCAATTAAACCTATTCTGCAGAGCAGATAATAATCAAACATATGCTAATTTGATAGGAAATGTGCCCATTTTTATTATTAAAGATAATTTCAACCTTAATGTAATGAAGTCTTCTTATAATCTGCTACTTTTATAAGCATCGCCGTCTCATCACAATTTAAGAATTTTGGACAACTCATACAGTCTTTCCAAATTTTTTGCGGCAATTCCTGCTTATCAACAATTGTAAAACCGCATTTATGGAAAAAGTCCACCTGATAGGTCATTGCAAATACATTTTCAACCCCAAGCTGCTCTGCATCTTCTATTAGATTATACACGAGTTTTCTGCCGGTACCTAAACCTTTACACTCAGGGGAGATTACCAAGGAGCGAATTTCCGCTAAATCTCTTCCTAAAACATGTAAACTACCTGCACCGATAATTTTTCCATCTTGTTCAGCAACCCGCATACATTGAATATTTTCATATAAAGATAGATGTGTTCTTGGTAATAGGAGATCTTCCTTCGCATACGAATCAATAAGATCAAATATGGCGTCTACATCTTGAATGCTTGCTTTGCGAATTATCATATTTTTGTCTCCTAACCTCTAATTTGACCTGTTCCAGTGACAATATATTTTGTAGATGTGAGAGTTGGCAATCCCATTGGACCTCTTGCATGAAGCTTTTGCGTACTAATTCCAATTTCTGCACCAAAACCAAATTCGAAGCCATCGGTAAACCTAGTAGAAGCATTATGGTATAGAGCTGCTGCATCAACGTAATTGAAAAATCTTTCTACATTTTCAGCAGTTTCAGAAATAATAGCCTCTGAGTGCAACGAACCATATTTATTAATATGGGCAATGGCCTCATTAACATTTGCAACAATCTTAATTGCCACGATTAAATCTAAAAATTCTGTTCCCCAATCCGCTTCGTTTGCTTCCTTTATCACAGGATGGATAGTTCTAACTTTTTCATCGCCGCGGATTTCAACATTTTTATCTAGTAATGCCTTAACTAAATCTTCTAAATTCTCTTTTGCCCATCCTTCATGGAGGAGAATAGTTTCAGCCGCATTGCATACAGATGGACGCTGTGTTTTCGCATTAATAGCTATATTAATAGCCATATCTTTCGAAGCTGAACCATCAATGTAAATATGACAATTGCCAACACCTGTTTCTAATACAGGGATTGTCGAATTCTCAACAACGGTTTTAATGAGCCCTGCTCCGCCGCGTGGAATTAAGACATCGAAATACTCATTTAGCTTAAACATTTCTGCCGCTGTTTCCCTGCTTGTATCTTCAAGCAATTGGACAGCATCAACCGGAATCTCAGATTGTTCTAATGCATGGTGAATGACGTTTACAATTGCTATGTTGGAATGAATCGCACTTGAGCTTCCACGTAGGATGACGGCATTTCCAGTTTTTAAACATAAGCTTGAAGCATCCACGGTAACATTTGGTCTAGCCTCATAGACCATGCCAACCACACCCAATGGAACGCGGATCTGCTTCATTTTTAATCCATTTGGTCTAGCCCATGAAGCTAATACTTCACCAACCGGGTCATTTAACTCTAC
Source organism: Schinkia azotoformans (assembly GCF_035811335.1). Classification (NCBI taxonomy): domain Bacteria; kingdom Bacillati; phylum Bacillota; class Bacilli; order Caryophanales; family Bacillaceae; genus Schinkia; species Schinkia azotoformans. The sequence continues at coordinate 176,531 of NZ_JARSMD010000019.1, read as the reverse complement.
CAGCAGGATCAGAGCCTCCGCCATATCTTTAATTCGATCTTCCGTTAGCCTTAACCGATCTATTAAAGATTCGTTAAATCCGTTCTTTTTACCAACTTCAATATCCTTTTCATTCTCTGAAATAATATAATCTTTTTCCAATAGAAGCTGCATGCTGATTCTACGTAATGCATCATTCTTCTGTTCGGACGTTTTAACTGCTAATTCACTAGTGATCGCTTTTGCTTTTTTGGCTTTTTCTAATAATTCACTCATTTCATCACCTTCTCTTTTTTTAATGGCACCCAGCGATCCCGATGAATAACTTCCGTCTGATCACTTTGTAATATTTCCTTCGCTTCCTTGCTTGATAAACCCTTTATTTTAATTAATTCATTCGAAGGGAAATTCACTTCACCCCTGCCGATGACTTCAGCTTTATGGTTCGTAACCTCAACAACGTCACCTACACGAAAATCACCTTTTACATTAATAATGCCTGCAGCTAAAAGACTTTTCCCTTTATGAAGAAGTGCATCAATGGCTCCATTATCTATTTCAATTTCACCAGCTACATTTGAATGCAGTGCAATCCATTGCTTTGAATTTTTCACACCAGGTTGATTGGAATTTCCTATATACGTTCCATCACCTTTACCCGCTAAAATATCGGTAAGTTTGTCCTGGCCAGAACCCGTTCCAATGAAGACATTAACCCCCAGTGGAAGGGCGGTTTTTGCCGCTTCGATTTTAGACCTCATGCCGCCTGTTCCCATTTTGGAACCGGAAGAAGATGCCATTTGCAGAAGCTCATCCGTAATTTCAGGTAGGAAATTATATTTTTTAGCATTTGAATTTTCATTCGGATTTTGGTCATAAAGACCATTCACATCCGTTAAAATAATGAGAAAATCAGCATGTACAAGTCCACTGACAAGAGCTGAAAGCATATCGTTATCCCCGAATGTTAACTCATCAATTGAAACTGAATCATTTTCATTAATAATTGGTAAAACATCACGCTTTAATAACTCCGATAACGTTGCATAGGAGTTACTATATTGCTCTTTATTCATAAAACTGGACCTTGTCAACAACAGCTGAGCAGTGACAATATTATGATTTCTAAAATGCTCTGTATAACCCTGCATTAATAACCCTTGACCGACAGCTGCGGCTGCTTGCTTTCCCGCTATCGTAACAGGTCTCGTTGGATAGCCTAAACCTTTAAAACCAGCTGCCACAGCTCCGGATGAAATTAAAATAACCTCATGTCCCTGCTTTTTGAGCATAGCCAAAGCCTCAACGTGTTCGGCCAGCTTTTCGATCGATAAGCCACCATTGGTATTTGTTAAAGAGCTACTTCCAATTTTTACAACAATTCGTTGCCTAGCCACACTAAATACTCCCTTCATCCTAAGAAAAGTAATAAAATAAAAACACTCATGAGCGATTGCTCCTAACCCAGTATAAGAATAGTCGTTTGGCATACCAACCGACAACTTTTTTCTAACAGAAAAAGACCCTTCCTCATCCTGTGAAAAGGACGGAAGAGTCTTATCTTTCGCGGTACCACCTTTTTTGGCAAATAGATGCAAGTGCATCATAGCCCTCTTAAATCCGTAACGTGGATAGGTCGGTTAGGTTTTAACCTAACAGCTCTGGGGTAGGTTCGTTTGTCTCGGTCCCGTTGAAATCTTTCAGCCTACGGATTTCAATCTCTTCTCGGGTGAATATCAAGCTACTGGTCCCCTTCAATGCTCTATTTCAAATGATTTTCTATTATTATGCGATATGATTTTGTTTGTGTCAATGCCATGTATTTGAAAAATTTGAATTCCATAATATTAGAAATATAAACAGTGTCAACTCATAATATTTTCCATTTCTTCTGATTAAATAGATCCCCAAAAAATGTATGATAGTATAGGTCAACCACTGGCTCAAAATGTCTGGAAAAATGCTTGTTCAAAATACGGCTCGGGCAATAACTTCCTTCCACTTAGACTAGTACTTCATCCATTTCTTTTATTTCATCAGTCTTAGCGTCAAAATCATAAATTTTTTCTATAAAAACTTGGTGCCAAATCATAAAAATTAACACTGTCCATATTTTTCTGCTGTAATCAGCCTTTCCTCGACAATGATCTTCCAGTAAATTCAAAATATATTGTTTGTCAATCCACTCATCTGTTTGGCTAGTTTGAATAATATTAACAGCCCAATCGTAAAGTTCATTTTTCAGCCATACGCGAATAGGTACCGGAAATCCTAATTTACGCCTATGTAGTACATGTTCAGGGACAATGTCCTTCAACGCTTCTCTTAAAATATATTTTGTTGTTTGATTAGCAATTTTCATAGATGGGACAATTTCAGAGGCTACTTGAAAGACCTCTTTATCTAAAAAAGGAACGCGCAATTCTATAGAATGTGCCATAGTCATACGATCCGCTTTTAGTAAAATATCTCCCCTTAACCAAGTATGAATATCGATGTATTGCATTTTACTCACTAAATCATAATTTAATACGTGGTCATAAAGTGGACTTGTAATTTGATGATATTTAATCGAACTATTATACGTTTTCAAAAAATGCTGTTTTTCCAGCTCATCAAACATTTTTGCGTTCCCAATATACCGTTCTTCAAGCGGGGTACAACCACGAATAACAAAGTTTTTTCCTTTTGTTCCATCAGCCAGCACACTTATTGACTTCTTCATCAACTTCTTCATAAAAGGTGGAATGTAACTAAAATACCTTAAGGAATTTGGTTCACGATAAATATTATACCCACCGAATAACTCATCGGCCCCTTCTCCTGAAAGAACTACTTTTACATACTTTCTGGCCTCACGGGCAACGAAATATAACGGAATAGCCGCTGGATCTGCTAATGGGTCATCCATATGCCAGACAATTTTCGGAAGCTCCCTTACATATTCTTCTGGTGAAATATAAAAATGAATATTTGTTACATTTAAACTTGCTGCGGTCTCCTTGGCAACATCTATTTCACTATACCCTTGTTGTTCAAATCCTACAGAAAAGGTTAAAAGAGACGGGTTTAACTCTTTAGCAATCGAAACAATGGACGATGAATCTATTCCACCCGATAAAAAGGAACCGACGGGGACATCACTTCTCATATGCATTTCTACCGAATCAAATAATACATCTCTAACTTTTTTAATTAATTGTTCTTTTGTATAGTGCTTTGGTTCAAAAGTAGCATTCCAATATTTTTTTATAATAATCGGTGCACCTATTCGTTTAATAAAACAATGGCCAGGCTCTAGCTTTTTGATATTACCTGAAAGGGTTAAAGGTTCTGGAACAAATTGAAAGGTAAAATAATGTTGCAATGCATCAACGTTTACATCCTTTATTGTTTTTAAAATACTTTTCTTTTCCGAAGCAAAATAAAATCCGTGCTCTTCTTCCAAATAGAAGAAAGGCTTAATTCCAAAATGATCTCTAGCACCAAAAATTAATTGGTTTACTTTATCATAAATAACAAATGCAAACATTCCTCTCAGTTTATCGACAATGTCCTGTCCCATTTTTTGATAAAGCGCTAATATCACCTCTGTATCTGAACCTGTCTGAAAATTGTATCCATCTAAAATTAATTCGTCCCTTAATTCTATAACCTGAATTATTCATAAAAACTTATTAACAAGCTGCTGAATGCTTATTTACCAAGTAGTCTAGTTTATTTAGTCATACACTAAATAAATGCAAAAAAGAATCCATTTCTGTTAAAGTTTAAGTAACCACACAAAAACCACAGAAAGGATTCTTTATATGGTTACTTTAACGAAAAAGACGCTTGATTTCAATCGAAAAATTAAATTGTCAAATGATGGAGGGTCTCTTTCCTCAGATACGGGTGAACTTCTTTTTAGAGAGTTTGATGAAAAAATTGGATTTTCAAAGACTTTGGAAAACCATTTAAAGCTGGATGATCCAAGAGCCTATTTCTTTCATTCAAATGAAAACTTGTTACGCCAAAAGATCTATCAAATCATTGCAGGGTATTCTGAAGACGATGCTGCCGATCAATTAACAAGTGATCCTGTTTTTACTCAAGTTATTGATACACCAACTCTCGCTTCTCAACCAAGTTTATCCCGCTTTTACACTCGATTTAATCAAGAATCGATTGATCATTTAAATCAAGCGAATCAGGAATTATGTGATAAGATTCATGCTTTTAGAAAATCACAAGCTCTATTTATTGATTTAGATTCTACCCATTCTGATACGTATGGTGACCAAGAGTCATCATCTTTCAATGCTCATTATGGAACGATGGGATTTCATCCTTTAGTAGCCTTTGATGGTGCTACTGGCGACTTTTTGAAAGCGAACCTCCGCCCAGGAAACGTCTACACCTCCAATGGTGTGGTCGAATTTATTCAGCCCCTGATTGAACATTACAACGAAACATTTCCGGAAACGAGTTTGTTTCTTCGTGGGGACAGTGGATTTGCCGTCCCTGCCTTGTATGAACTGTGTGAGAAAGAATCGGTTTATTACATTATTCGTTTAAAATCTAATGCGCAATTAAAAAGTCTGGCGGAAGAGTACCATCCTGCTTCTGTACCTGAAGATGTTTCCAAAACAGAGCGCTATTTTGAAGAAACCATTTACCAAGCAAAATCTTGGTCAAAACCTAGAAAGGTAATCATCCAATCTGTACGCCCTGCGGGCGAATTGTTTTTTACTCATTCCTTCTTTGTGACCAATTTTGAATTGGCTTCCTCTAAAGATATCGTTCTTGCTTATCAAAAAAGAGGAACGATGGAGAACTATATCAAGGAAGCTAAAAATGGGTTTTATTTTGACAAAATGAACAGCCATACTTATCTGGTTAACGAGGTTAAGATGATGTTGACTCTTCTTGCCTATAATTTAACCAATTGGTTACGAACACTTTGTTTTCCAGAAGGACAAAAGACAATGCAGATTGACACGATTCGTACTCGGCTAATCAAAGTCGCAAGTAAACTAGTGAAATCAGGCAGATCCCTTTATTTTAAGTTATCATCGAGCTTTGTATATCAGAAGTTCTTTTGGAACGTATTGGACCAAATTCAAAAACTCCAGATTGAATAACTTCAAACATTAGGGTTATTCTAACTGAAAAAAATGAAATTTTTCAGTCAAGGGTGAAGTCTGCTCAAAATCAGACTAAATATGGAGTAAAATTCAAATAGTTGGATTTTAAACCGGTAAATTGTTCCCCTTTGCCAAAGGTTCAAGAAATTTAGGCGATTCATCGTTGAACTTATTTAAGTTTTGTGAGCTATGAATATTTCAGGTATAAAATTATAAATCTCCCCATTGAATACAATCCAATACTTCTGATTGTTATATGACATTGGCTGATGTCCACCTTCTAGGTCAATAATGCTCAACCTTCGAAAACCCATTAAAATATTGTCTTCAATATAATACCCTTCATCATCAGGACCTCGATGGTAAATCGTATGATTCATACTCATAAATTCATTTATTTTTAATACATCAGGATGGGGTTGAAGAGCCCCAACAAATCCACACATTAATTATCCTCCACAAAATTTTCCAATTAATTAGCAACCTTTTAAGTAGTTAAATCTTATTATAGTCTATGAAACTGAAAATTTGATGAAAAAAAACCAAACAAACCAAAAAAGAGGGATTTTATCCCTCTTTTTTTGGTTACCATTATGGTTACATTCACTTAAATTAAGTCAGATTCTTGGAGCGGAAACTGAATTTTCAGGCGACACCAATACGCATTCTATGCCAATCTAAAAATAATACCATGTCCGCCTTTTGGATATTCCCATTTAATGTTTTGATGTGGGCATCCAATGCGACAGCTTCCACATTCATGACAGCCTTCATAACCTACAAACATGCGACCTTCTTTTTCCCATTTATACACTTCACCTGGACAAAATACGGTGCAAATTTTATCAGGGCATTTCGTTGCACAAATATCAAAGTCTAACACAGTTAAATGAGATTTTGAATCGGCTTTATAACGGACTAAATACTGTTTTTCCTCAATTGTCTTTGCGTCTTTAGCCATTATTTCATCACCTTCCATGCACGGTATAAATCTTTCGCAACAGCAAGTTTTCCTTTGTTGCCAATCATAGTTTGGATTGCTGCTTTCTGTTTGTCACGCTTCGGCGTTCCATCTACAGACAAGAAGCTGCTTGCTGCTTTATTCATTAATGGGATATATTCCTTAAAGTACTGTGGATTTGTCTCAAATGTGTGTGTTGCATCCTTATACTTTTCAAGGTCTTTTCCAATAAAGCTGTTCATTACCTTTTCACGGTATCTTGATAATGCAGATTCAGAAATATCGCCTTTTTGTTTTGCTTCTATAATCGTTTCAGCAGCTAATCTTCCTGATGTCATCGCCATATTTGATCCTTCACGGTGTATTCCGTTTACAAATTGAGCAGCATCACCAACGACTAACACGCCATCACCGTATAATTTCGGAATTGAATTATATCCGCCTTCTGGAATTAAGTGAGCTAAATATTCAGCTGATTCACCATCCTTAATTAGCGGCTTAACCATTGGGTGGTTTTTCACATATTCCAACAGCTCATATGGTTTAATTTTTTCTTTCACCATACTTGATAAAGTTGCACCAACACCAATGTTTATACTTTCCTTGTTTGTATAAATGAAGCAGGTACCTAGATTACCTTTTGTACCATCACCAAAGATTTCAATGGCAACCCCTTGGTTATCACCGACATTAAATCGGTCATTGATCACATCTTTTGGTAGATTAATAACCTCCATTGCACAAAGAGCAACCTCATCCGGGCGAAGCTCTCTATGAAAGCCAAGCTGTTTTGCTAAAAGAGAGTTAACTCCATCAGCCAAAACTACAACATCAGCATATACATCCCCGTCCGGGCGGTCAGTGCGAACCCCTACGACTTTTCCGTTTTCAACGATACATTCAAGGACCACGGTTTCATTAATAAGAAGAGCACCAGCTTCTACAGCCTTATTTGCAAACCATTGGTCAAACTTAGCACGAAGAACTGAGAAGCAATTGTATGGAGCTTCACCCCACTCTTCATTTTTGACGCTTGATGTCACACATGACTTTTTATCCATCAACCATGCTCTTTGTTCAATGATCGGTCTTTCAAGCGGTGCATCCTTCCAAAACTCGGGAATAATGTCTTCCAACTGCTTTCTGTATAGAATACCACCCATTACGTTTTTAGCACCAGGGTATTCACCACGTTCAATTAATAAGACTTTTAATCCTGCTTTGGCACTTGTATAAGCACATGCAGAACCCGCGGGTCCCGCACCTACAATAATAACATCAAATTTCTCAGACATGCTCCATTACACCTCCGGACTTTTCTAGTGCTGCTTTGAATTCTTGAATGAGTAACGGAAGAATCTCCATCGCATCCCCAACAATTCCATAATGCGATGCATCAAAGATGGCTGCATTAGGGTCTTTGTTTACAGCAATAATAAGTTCAGAGTTTTTCATTCCAACAACATGCTGAATAGCACCGGAAATTCCAAATGCAAAATAAATTTTTGGTGATACCGTTTCACCTGTCTGGCCAATTTGCAGGTGGTGATCAAGCCAGCCAGCCTCAACTACATCACGAGTACCGCCTACTGTTGCACCAATCACATCAGCAAATTCATATAGCAACTGGAAGTTCTTTTCATCCCCCATACCTTTACCGCCGGCCACAATAATATGGGCATCGGCCAAGCTTGCTTTTTTCGTTGTATCCCTAACAATCTCTAAAACTTTTGTTCGAAGACTCTTTTCCTCTAAACCTAGCTTTTCCTCAATAACAGTTCCGTTGCGGCCTTTTTCAGGAGGCAATGCCTTCATAACCTTAGGTCTTACTGTTGCCATTTGCGGGCGGTGTTTTTTACAAAGAATGGTCGCCATGATATTTCCACCAAATGCAGGACGACTTGCTTCAAATAGACGTTTCTCTACATCTACGTCGAGCATCGTCGTATCCGCCGTCAATCCGGTGCTAATATCTGTAGCTATCGCACTTGCTAAATCCTTCCCGTTAGACGTTGCACCATAAAGAATGATTTCCGGTTTATATTTTCTTATTAAATGACTTGCACCATGCATAAATGGCTCTGTCCGATAGTTTTGAAGAATGGGATCATCGATTAGATACACTTCGTCAGCACCATATTCAAAACAAGTATTCGCCAAACCTTTAATATTATTTCCCAAAAGGAAACCTGCCAGCGGCACCTCTAGTTTATTCGCTAAATCACGCCCGGCACCTAAAAGCTCAAGTGATACTCCAGCAATTTCGCCTTCACGCTCTTCAATAAATACCCAGACGCCTTTATATTCTTCGATCATATTACATCCCCCTATTTACTGCCCGAAAAGTTCGCTCTTTTCAGCAAAGATAGTTGATACGATTTCCTTAACCTGTTCATTTGGGCTGCCTTCTAAAATTTTAGCCTTTTCAGGCGGCTGTGGTGCCCACATCTTTCCAACAATCGTTGGTGAACCTTTTAAGCCAAGTTGTGCAATATCTACTCCTTCAAAATCGTCAACTGTCCAAATAACCGGTTGATACCTTGCTGCTTTAATCATATTTGGCATTGGTGAATATGAAACTTCGTTGATTTCTTTTTCGACAGTAATTAAACATGGCAGCTGCGATTGGATCACTTCGTAGCCATCTTCAATTTTACGGTGAATTTTAATATACTTTTCGCTTTCATTCACTTCATCAATTTTTATGACTTTTGTAACAGGTGGAATATTTAACCGTCTTGCTATTCCAGGTCCAACCTGTCCTGTATCCCCATCAATGGCATGTAAACCGCAAATCACTAAATCAATTGGATCATTTTTTGATATTTTATCGAGAGCATTGTACAATGCATAGCTGGTAGCCAATGTATCCGCACCGGCAAACCTGCGGTCGGTAATCAGATAGCCTGCATCTGCTCCAATTTCGATACACTTCTTAATAACCTCTGTAGCTTGTGGTGGCCCCATCGATAAAACGGTAACCTTTCCACCTACCTGCTCTTTAATACGAACTGCCTCTTCCACGGCATGACCATCATAAGGATTCAATATCGCAGGAACTCCACGGCGGTCCAATGTGTTCGTTTTTGGATTAACCTTGATGATTTTTGTGTCTGGAACTTGTTTTACACAAACAACGATGTGCAAAAGAAACACACTCCTCTCGAATAAACCACACTTTTTTTAGAAAACCGTAAATCAAATACACCTTGGCGTATTTGCGCCCAGATTTTTTCGAGCTTGCTCGAAAAACTACCTCTGAAAATCGCAAGGCTCGCCGGAGGCTTAACTTTATTCAGTAGCGAACTTCTGCTGAATAAAGTTAAATGTTATATTAAAAGAGTTTAGAAACAAGAATACTATTTCTATTCTCTAAATAACCACAATCTAAAAAAATTAAAGCAAACGTTTTCAATGTTTTAATAATCCAATAACACTATTCCCACCGTAGTTACATTAACCTATGTTGTTATATATATTTTCAATTGTACAATTGTTCACAAACTTTTTAAAGAGTAATTTTGACAAATTTGCAAATTTTTTAAAAACATTTTTCGAACATTTTTTTAGACAAATAAAAAACGTTAAATCCATCTGTGATTTACATCACTCACATGGTGTAAAAGTTATTATATATTTAATATAAACTACTATTAGGAGGTACATGATTTATGTCATTAATAATAACAAGCACAATGAATGTTGGAGATATCGTTACACAATATCCACAGGCTGCTGACTTATTTAAAAAATACAAAATTGATTTTTGCTGCGGTGGAAATCGACCTCTACATGATGCCATTCTTGAAAAAAACTTAAACGAAGATGAAATTGTACAGGCGTTAAATGAAGGCTATGAGAAAATGCAAGCAATGAACACTGAAACTACGAACTGGCAAGAAGTTTCAAGTGCAGACCTAATCGATCATGTAATGCAAACACATCATGCCTATTTAACCGACGAGCTTCCAATGCTTGGACAATTCGTTACAAAAATTTATCGTGTACATGGTTCAAACCATTCTGAACTAGGCGAAGTGTACAATCATTTTCATGATTTAAGCAAGGAATTAATGGAACACATCATTAAAGAAGACGAAGTTATTTTCCCTCTAATAAAAGCATATGAAGCTGGCCCTACTTCAGAAAAACTTGAAGAAGTTAAAGCAGCTATTACTGAGCTTGAGAAAGAACATGATCATGCTGGAGATTTATTGAAGCTTATCCGCGAAATTACCAATGATTACGAATTACCAGTGGATGCTTGTATGACTTATACAACTACATTCCAAAGATTAGAAGCACTTGAGTCTGATATGTTTATCCATGTTCATAAAGAAAATAACATCTTATTCCCACGTTATTTGAATAAGTAATAAGAAAAGCGTAAGCGCCCGTTCAGCGAAGTTTACGAGTCGCTGGGCGCTGAAGCTAGACAATGTTTGAAAAAATTAATAGACATGAGTCACCCCATGTCTAGAATTAATATCCATAATCCCAGTCAACAACGTCCTCTTTGAAGCCAATAACCATTACATTTCCTAAATCCACTTTGTGATTGTTAAGAGTACAAGTACAATTTTCATCGCCGCATTGTTGCTTAATTTCCTCCAAAGTTTCCTTCTTAATATCCTCTAAAACGATAACCTCCTGTTGATTACGGTAAAGTACAGCTGTACCCGCCATAATTCAATGCGCCACCTTTCATTTTCTCTCACCATTTTTGTTCTCTATATTTCTCATTATACGCCTGTCTATTTTTTATACCATAAGTTTGTGAATAATTTCACATTTATGGCAAAAAATATAAAACATTTTGTTACAAAACAAAAAATCAGATTCTACTAATATGAAAAGTGTTATAATTATTTATATCGACAACTTCGGTTTAAGCGCTTTCAATCGCTGCTAGATAAAGGACCCTCTACAAAATAGAGAGTCAAAAATAGAAACTAACTAATCATATTAGTTATCATTATAAAGATCACAAATATATTGAATTACAGATTGGTCTTCTGTTTTTGTTTGCTTTTTATCTTCCGGCTTTACCTCAACTGTATTTGGCATTTAAAATCTTCCTTCCTGCTATTTTGGTTTTTAAATTTATCAATATTTTCTGATAATTTTAAACCCGAATGCTCATTTAGTCAACACCATAATCAATAATTTTTCCTAGAAATTTGTGTCATTTTTGCGAAAGCAATATCATAAAACCAAGGAATATCCGAATATTGTAAAAAGTATATAAAAAAGGCTGCCGATATGACTGGCAGCCATCACTTAAATTTAAATTATTAATCTCTTATCGGCAGCTTCTCATTTTTAGGAGAAGGAAATAAAGGCCGGTCACCGTGACCTTTATAGTCGCGTAAATATTCCTTTAGCGCCTTTTTCACATTTTTTCCTAAAGGAAGCTTTTTATGATCGGATTGTTCGTCTTGCTTATCAAATTCGTCATTTTCAACTACAACTTTAAGCATCTTGACAAACCTCCTTTAAATAGATTGGAGTTTCCCCTAATTAAATTATAATAGATTTAGGCAAATACAGAAATAGGCAATTGCTCACTTATCCTAAATATATCTTACTGTCTCATCCAAATGTTCAGCTGAAGCAGCTACTTTCTCAGTTGCGGTCCCAATCTGCTCGATCACCTTTACTAATCCATCTACTTTATCCTCTACACTTTGAATTTCTTGTATTGATTCATTAATGGACTTCGAAATATTTTCAAACGCTTCGCTCGTAAAATTGGACTCGTTCTCTCCCTGGACAACCATTGCTTGCACTTCATTAATCGAATTCACTACTTCTATTGTATATTCATTAGATTTACCAATTAATGTACTTATTTCAGAAACTGATTTTTTTGTCTCATCCGCGAGCTTCCGTACCTCATCCGCTACAACAGCAAATCCTTTTCCATATTCCCCTGCCCTTGCCGCTTCAATCGCTGAATTTAATGCCAGCAAATTGGTTTGTTCAGCTATATCCTGGACAATGGAAACAACCTTTTTAATTTGTTCACTGGAATCATTAAGCTGTAAGATGATCGACTTCATATGGGCTGTACTTTCTGTAATCGATTGGATTTGATTTTTAAGGGCAAGCATTCTGGTTTGTCCTTCCCTTGCTGCTTCCCTCGTCATTTTTGACTTGTTTGTACTGTTCACTACATTAAAGTTAACTTCCTGACTGCTGGCGATTAATTGTTGAACTGAGGCGCTTGTTTCTTCCGAAAGTGCGGCAACTTCCTCACTGACATACCTGACTCTATTCTTTAAATCACATTTAACCTCTTCATATTGCTTTTCTTTTTCTAGCATATTTTCCTTGTGATATTCATCAAGAACAAGCTGTATTTCAAAGTTTAGGAGAATTGTAAAGGCAATGATAAATTCACGGATGGAATGGCGTCCGCCAATATTCTCGAATATTAAGTTCATTACTGAGATTTGAATATTTTGCAAGGCTGCCATATACCACTTTGATTCAAGCTCAATATCATAATGAACTTTTGCAACCCTTTTTCGACTTTCAATAAAAGAATCATCTATTCTACCGCTAAACATTTGGATCAAATACTTCTCGAGAGTATTTTTCAAATGCTCAATCGTCGAATATTTCTCGATGATTTGTTTTAAATCCTCCACCGTTAATATTGAGGCATAAAATGAGTCTATAATTACATCAATATTTTTTTTAATTAATGGCTGAAGGGCTTTGATTAATTTCAAATGATTGACATCTAAATGGATCAAGTCCATTTGCTTTTTAATTTCTATATCTGAAATATTGATTAAAACTTCCATATCCTTAGCTTTACTTAACCATTCCCCATCCACGATGACATCATCATTAGAAAACCGTTTAAAGAAGCTCATTAAATCATCCTCCTCTACGAACACTAAAGTTAATTATATCAAATATTTTTTACCTAATTAGCAAAATTTTGTTAACAAATTGAAAGCAGGGCTAAAATTCCAGCCCTGCTTTCATTACCCAATAATAATCTTTTCTTTCGGAAAATGGTATTTCTCTTCCTTTTCTTGACCACGAATTAAAAATAGGAATGAAAAGATGCCAATTCTTCCAATGAACATTAAAGCAATAATTACTAATTTTCCAAGGATGCTAAGGTCAGGTGTGATCCCCATTGATAAACCGCATGTCCCAAAAGCCGATGCCACTTCAAATATGATTGGTAAAATCGGAAATGATTCAAGATAGGATAATATCGTAACAGCTGTTCCACAAAGGATAAGCGCTGTAGATATCACAACAAAAGCCTTTGTAATATCCAACGGATCAATTTCTCTATTAAATACTTTTATTGTATTTCTTCCCTTTGCGTAAAAGATGATACTTAAACACATAATTGCAAATGTTGTCGTGCGAATTCCTCCGCCAACACTTGAAGGAGATGCACCAATAAACATCAATATTGCCATTATTAATACTGTCGGTTCTCTAAATTGTGTTATATCCAATGTTGCCAAGCCCGCACTTCGGGTTGTCACAGATTGGAACAATGAATAAAAGAGGGCCTCATGCCAACTTTTCCCTACGTAAAAATGGTTCCATTCAAGCATCAAGAATACTAAAGTACCAAAAATAACTAAAGCAAAAAAGGTAGTGGCTGTGATCTTTGTAAATAATGAAAAATGAAAAGGATATTTCCCTTTATGGGTTAAATAGTGCTTTACTTCGATTAATACAGGAAAACCAATCGCACCCAACATAATGAGAAGCATCGTAATGAATTGAACAAAATAATCATGGGCAAATGGCGTAAATGATGCTCCCGTGATATCGAAACCAGCGTTTGTTGTTGCACTTATTGATACAAATAGGCCATTTAAAAAGGCCTCCCGCCATGTTGAAAAGTATTTTAAAAAATATGTACCTAAAATTACCGCACCTGCTGCCTCAATCATTAGAATTAAATATAGTATTTGTTTAGCCAAATAGACAAGCCCGGAAAATGTTGATTGATTATGGTCAATTTTAATTAAAAGTCGTTCCTTAAAACCAATTTTCTTTCCGATAATAAGCCAAATAAATGTTCCTAAAGTCATGATGCCGATACCGCCAAACTGCATGACAAACATTAAAAGAAAATACCCGGTGACACTGAACGTATCAACGATCGGCACAACCGTTAATCCTGTTACACTAATAGCACTTACGGCAGTAAATAACGCATCAATAAACCTTAAGGTAACTCCTGGCTTGTGAGCAACCGGGAGGGATAATAATAACGTTGAAAAAAGAATCGAACTTAAATAATATAGAACAATTAACTGAACTGATGTCAGCTTCAATAAATTTTTCTTGCGTTTTTTTTCTAACAATATTGACATAAGTTTCTCCTTATTAATGATCAAAACCATAGTCCTTAGTTTACAATGTCCGCCGAAAATGTCAATGTGACTTTGCTCAAAACAAGAACATACGCTCTTTTACAGGAACAAACTTTCGTATATAATAGAACTAAATCAAAAAAACGAAAGGTGGAAGTCCATTTGATAAAAGATCGTGGCACGATTAAATGGGCAGCAATGATGCTCCCTGAGCATGTTCATGAATTAAGAGAGCTGTGGGAAAAAGATAAAGAAGTGGCCGAGCGGACAATTGATGAACAGAAAATAGAATTAATCGATTATGCGATTAAAAGTGCACTGACTTCCCACATGGAGGTGAAAATTACCTTTTATGAAGGCAGAACCTACATAGAAAAGCTTGGGCATATAAGAGAAATAGATCCGTATACAAGTATACTCAGCCTGCTTACTCCTCAAGGTCAGAAGTTAAAAATACAGATCAATCGTATTGTAGATGTAGAACCGACTGAATAGAATAAATCCCCTCCATGCCACAAATACTAAAAGATGACTTTATGGTAAGGAGATGAATTAGATTGACTCAATCAAAAGGACAAAAAGAGCGTCAATTTAGAAAACGAAAAAACGCACAAAATTCCCATGGAAAAATTAAATCGTTTAAAGAATTAGCAACGGAAAAAGAATAGGTAGAAAAGCGGAAGCACCCGTTTAGCGAAGTCCACTAGTCGCTGGGTGCTGGAGCTAGACATTTAGGAAAGCCACCGCATGTTGATGTGGTGGCTTTCTTGGATTTAAACTTATATATTATTAATTATTAACAAATTGTTCAATTCGATTTAAGGCCTCTTCAAGCGTTTCCATTGAATAAGCGAATGACAGCCTTACATAGCCTTCACCATATTTTGAAAATGCACTGCCGGGAACAACAGCAACACCGGCTTCCTTGACTAATTTAGTTGCAAATTCCAAGGAAGACATATTGAAACGACTAATGGAAGGAAACATATAAAAAGCACCAGTTGGTTCATTAACATCAAATCCTAAAAACCTTAACCTTTTTAAACCATAGTGCATACGCTTCATGTATTCGTGCTTCATTGTCAAGGCACTATTAATACCCTTTGTTAGTGCTTCGAGTGCTGCATATTGCGAAATACTAGAGGCGCAAGCAACACTATATTGGTGAACCTTCAACATGTACTTAGCAATAAAAGCAGGAGCGCACACAAAACCGATCCGCCAACCGGTCATTGAATGAGATTTTGAAATTCCATTCACAACGATTGTCTTTTCTTTCATTTCAGGAAAGCTGGCAATCGACTGATGACTCCCTTTAAATACTAATTCACTATAGACTTCATCAGATAATACAAAAACTTCTTCATCCTTTAGAACATCAACAATCTCTTTTAAATCCTGTTTAGTGAGCGTACATCCTGTCGGATTAGATGGATATGGCAGGATAATGCATCGAGTTTTCTCGGTTAAATGGTCTTTGATTTGTTCAGCCGTCAATTTGAAGCCTGTTTCCCTTGTATCAACGAATACAGGAACCCCTCCAGCCAATTTTATTAATGCTTCATAGCTTGGATAGGCAGGGCCTGGTAAAATGACCTCCGAGCCACTTTCAATGATTGTCCGAATCGCAATATCGATAGCTTGGCTCGCACCAGCTGTTACAATAATTTCATCCTCAGGGTTATAGTTTAGACCATATTTACTTTTTATAAAATGAGCTACAGCCTCCCGCAAACTAAGTAAGCCCGCATTATGAGTATAAGTGGTCAAATCTTCGTCAATCGCCAGTTTTGCTGCTTCCTTTACCCCTTCCGGTGTGGAAAAATCAGGTTGGCCAATTGTCAATGAAATAACGTCTTCATATTCGGAAACCATATTAAAAAATTGTCGTATTCCAGAAAATTGAATATCCTTTACATTCGGATTAATTAAATGCTCCACCTTTATCATCCATTTCCATATAAGATATCCTAATCAAAAGCAGAAATTTATTTTTTATTATAAACCACAAAAAAACAATCTTCTACAAAAAACACTTTTTTACTCTATAAACGGCAGTTTAACATATACACTGGTCCCTTTACCAATTTCACTGTCAAAAAGAAGCTCACCTTCATGGTCTTCCAACAGTTTTCTAGTAATCATTAATCCGAGACCTGTTCCCTTTTCTTTTGTTGAATAAAAAGGTTCGCCAAGTTTTTTTAGACGCTCCTGTGTTATTCCCGGTCCATCATCTATTACAGCCACTGTAAGCATTGATTTTTCTCTATTTACTTCCCCGATAATCTTAATTTTTCCCTTGGCTTGTATAGCCTCCATTGCGTTTTTAATAATATTAACGAAGACCTGCTTCAAATGATTGGCATTACCTTTTACTTTTAATAAAGAAAGGTCATTAAGCTCAACTATGATTTCTATCCCCTTAAGATTGGCCTCCCCTTGCATTAGACCAATGACCTGCTCTAATATCGGTCTGAATGGCTGGACCTCAAATTTTATCTCTTGCTGTGGTTTCGCAAGGAATAGAAACTCGTTTATAATTGATTCGATTCGATCCAATTCATCCAGCATAATTGATGTATAAGTAGGGGGAACAGTCCCTTCTGACTGAATAATTTGTAAAAAGCCCTTAATAGACGTTAAAGGATTACGAATTTCATGGGCAATACCTGCAGCAAGCTGACCTACTGTTGATAATTTTTCTGACCGTGTAAGTAGTTCTTCCCTTTCAATAATCTTTGTAATATCCTCTGTAATCCCTACAATTACCTCTAAAGTGCCATCTTTAAAAACAGGTAAGCCCTTTAATCGCATCCATTGCATCGGTTGATTCGGCTGCTGATAGCGAAACTCAACAATGGATTCTCTCTCCCGCATTTCTTCACAAGCTTCCTTTACCTTATGAAGATCATCTCGATTAACCCGTTTCCAAACTTCATCTAATTTTTCTTCAAACTCCTCACTAAGAAATCCCAGAACATGTTTTGTTGCCGGGCTGACATAATACCATTCCTCCATATCAGGTGAGGCAATCCAAAAAATTTCACCAATATTATTGGCAAGCATATGAAAACGTTCTTCACTTTCAATTAAGGCCTCTATCATTCGAACCTGTTCTGTTACATCCTGGGCAAAAATAGAAAGCCCTTCTTTAGTTGGGTAGGCACTAAACTGCAAATATTTATTGAAGTTCGGTGTATACTCTTGAAACCTTACAACCCTTAACTCTTTCATAGCTTGATGAATATTATTGTAAATTCCTGGATGTGAATCGATAGGAAAAACCGACCAGAGGCTTTCACCAAGAAGCTCCTGCCGTTGTTTTTTAAAAATACTTTCGAGCGAATTATTAATAAAAGTGAAGCACCATTCACGATTAATCGCACAGAAACCATCAGAAATACTTTCTAATAGCTCATAATGCCGTTTATTTGAAGTCCGCAAAACTTCATTTAGCGTTTCCAGCTGTTTTTGTAAATCGGAAAAGTTTTCAGTTTGTTTCATTTTAAAGTCTCCAAAAGAAATATTTATAGTCCCTTTAATACATTCTACAAGTTAATAACACATTCCTGTCTTTACTTTTTCACTTCTTTGTTATAATGAAATTATCTCAAAATTCACCCATATAATGTAGTAGAAAACTTTGCAAGGGGGCGCTGAAATGGAAGCGTTATATGATAAATTAGATTCATTATTTTCGGAAATGGTAGAAATTCGCAGATACCTACATCAGAATCCTGAGTTATCATTTGAGGAAGTCGAAACACCTAAATATATTGCTGAGTATCATAGGAAACTCGGTCATGAAGTTCGAACAGAAGTTGGCAAACGCGGCGTAGTTGCCTACCTTGAAGGTGGAAAACCTGGCCCAACAGTAGCGCTTCGTGCTGATTTTGATGCTTTGCCTATTCAAGAAGAAAATGAAGTTCCTTACAAATCAAAATACGATGGAAAAATGCATGCATGCGGGCATGATGGGCATACAGCAACATTATTAGTATTGGCAAAAGCGTTAAATACTATGAAAGAGGAACTAAACGGGAATATCGTGTTTATTCATCAGCACGCTGAAGAACTTGCTCCCGGCGGGGCGATTGCGATGATAGAAGACGGCTGCTTAGAAGGTGTAGATGTGATCTTCGGTACACATTTATGGTCTACCATTCCTTTGGAGGATATTACATATTGCCCAGGACCATTCATGGCTGCAGCCGATCGATTTGAAATTAAAATTCAAGGCAAAGGTGGACATGGCGCCCTTCCCCATCTGTCTAAAGATTCAATTGTCATTGGTTCACAATTAGTATTGAATCTTCAACAAATTGTCAGTCGTAGAGTAGATCCTTTAGAACCTGCCGTACTCAGCATCGGTTCCTTTGCGGCCCAAAACGCTAACAATATTATTGCAGATACGGCACGGATCTCAGGTACGGTTAGAACTTTAAGTGAACAAACACGTATCGTTATCGAAAAAGAAATTGAACGCATCCTAAAGGGTGTTGCTCTAAGTGCTGATGTTACTTATTCATACAGTTATAAAAAAGGCTATCCACCTGTTGTAAACCATGAACAGGAAACAGAATTTTTGGCTCGTGTCGCAAAAACGGTTCCCGG
Organism: Schinkia azotoformans; assembly: GCF_035811335.1. Classification (NCBI taxonomy): domain Bacteria; kingdom Bacillati; phylum Bacillota; class Bacilli; order Caryophanales; family Bacillaceae; genus Schinkia; species Schinkia azotoformans. The sequence continues at coordinate 157,488 of NZ_JARSMD010000019.1, read as the reverse complement.
TGTTAAAAATGTGCGCCAAATAGCTCCATTAATGATCGGTGAAGATTTTGCCTACTATATGCAGCACGTAAAAGGAGCATTTTTCCTTACAGGTGCCATGAATCCGGAATGGGAAACTGTGTATCCACATCACCATCCTAGATTCAATATAGACGAGCGTGCCATGCTCATAGCTGCGAAAACATTAGGAAGTGCAACATTAGTTTATTGCAATGAGAATAGGTAAGAAAGAATGTAAAAAGACTGAGGTAAAAAACCTCAGTCTTTTATTTACCTATCGAGTTCTCATATTACCGCCGACGCCGTTTCCGTTGCCGTTTATACCGCGATTATTGTTAAACACACCATCGTTATCATCATTTCGACCCTTAATTAATGGGTTGCGATCCTCATTTGGTTCTTCACCAGGGTCTGGCTCGGCGTTATCGTAATCGACGTCAACAAGATCCGGATCACCATTCCGGTAATTATTATTATACGTGCCAAAGCCATTATTACCATTTCGATTATTATCGAAGATACCGTTATTATTATTTCGATAATCATAACGGACATCATCAGGAGCCAGCCTGTCGTTCCAATTATAACGAACGTTTTCTGTATTAACACCACGATTTTTATAATTTACACCTGTAGTACCATTGCCATTATTGTCGTTATTATTGTCATTAGCACCACAACCTGCTAAAAGCCCAACAGAAAGTAAAGAAGATGTAACGAAAATCAATGATTTTTTCATGCTTGTCCCTCCATAAAAATTGTTTTTCGTACAACTTTAATATGCCCACAATTTTAGGAGTCATGAAAAGTCAAGATTAAAATCCTCCCTCCAGAAATGGAGGATTTTGCATATTACATTGTAAAGCGATGATTCCCAATATCTAATACAACTTCTCTAGCTAATAAAAACTGATTTGTCGTATTTGCTTTGTTAAAAAAATAAACTGCATTTTTAACTGGTTTTTCTCCCTGGAGAGCTTTTTTAGCGGCCTCAATTGAGCTTTGGCTCGGCTTTACAGAATTAATTCTCCCAGTCGACACCGGTGTAAACTGTCCCGGTTCATTAATAATGGCTTCAATCGTGTCAGGAAAGCGACTATCGTTGATACGGTTGACGATTACATTTCCAACTGCAACTTGGCCGATAAAAGGTTCATCCCCTGCTTCTGCTTCAATTAATGTTGCAAGTAAAAGTAGATCATCCTGATTCTCATTCTTCATGACCGATGGAATGACAACTTTCAGCTTTGTTTTCGGAGAGACAGTACTTGATTGTAGGCTATTTCTAACCTTAATTAGTTGTTCAGTTGTATTAAATTTCGCACTGATTGAAGATAAACTGTCCCCTTCTTGCACTTCATAAAGTGGCACTTGATTTAATTGAACAGTATTATCCATCCATTTAACTTTCAAGTGTAACAGTTCCGATACATGGCGAATTGGTAGATACATTCTGTCATTCCGCATTAAAGGGGAAACATCCATTATGTATTTAGAACCATTAATTTGTACTCCTCTAGAACCTGCAAAAAATAGGATTTGATCATTTATTGGCGATTTAATCAGAACTTTTCGTTCTGCACCATTCCATTCAACAGCCGCTCCTAGTTGTTCGCTAATAAATCTAATTGGAACAAACAGGCGCCCACTTTCAACAAAAAGCGGCTCTTGAAAAGACACTTTGTGATCATTAACAAAGATTTGACAACTAGGACTAGAATGAGCGTGTGCGAAGGTTGGCAATAAGATCAGCAGCCCAAATAAAATGAGCAATGGTCTTAATACTTTCATATTCTCACCTCTTTTTCTAATACTTTAGAGTTTAGCATTGGATGGTATAACACTTCATTAGTAGGTCACTGGATAATTTTCCTTTTTTAGGAAGGAACAAAACTAAATTTCGGGGGAAAAATAGGATAAAAGGAGGAGTCTTATGCCAAACCAAAATAAAGGCAAATATGAAATAGCAAATGAGCTCGGGATCCCTTTAAATAAGGGATATAACGGCAATATAACAGCAAGTCATGCTGGTAAAATAGGCGGAGCAATTGGTGGAAATATGGTAAAGGAAATGGTAAGAATGGCTGAACAGCAACTCGCAAATAACAAGCATTGATTTTTGTCAAAAAAGTGTCTGACATCATGATGTCAGACACTTTTTTCACTTATTTTTATTCGATAAGATAGAATGATACATAAAGTCAACCACAATCCCCCGCTTAAGAATCCCGCAATAACATCACTTGGATAGTGAACTCCTAAATAAATTCGACTTAAACCAATACATAAAATCATAATACCCAAGAGCCATGGTATGAATAAGGCTTTGTTCGTTTTATTTTTTAGTTCTTGGTAAAGTAAAAAAGATATAAAGCCATAAAAGCCAATCGAAATCATAGCATGTCCACTTGGAAAGCTATATCCGGTAACTTCTACTAAACGTTCACTCGTTGGGCGCGGACGTTCAATAACAGCTTTTAAAAAGTGATTTAAAAACCTTACTCCAAATAAATTAATAACTAGTAAAACAGGAAAAATGAGTTTTCTTCGTAAAAACCAAAAAACAATCGCAACCAAAAATAATATCGGAAATTCCACTTTATAAGAACCAATTGTTGTTAAGACAATCATAATTACTGTCAAATCATCAGATCTAAATTGTTGAATGAATGTACTAATTACCTGATCGAATCGTTCAAGTCCCTCCGAACCAATCCTTAAACTAATCCCTAAATACGTAATTATGATAAATAATATAAGAAGAAATGTTTTTTTGTATATAGACACGTTATTCATCCTTATGTGCTAGAATTATAGTAAAACTAAAAAAAAGAGGAGGGAGATCCCATATGAAGGACGATTTAATGGCACGTATTCAAAAAGTAACCAATAATCGGCCGCATGTTTTAGGTCATAAACACTTCCAAAGTTATTCTGTTTTATTACCTTTAATTAAAATCAATGATGATATTCATATTATTTTTGAAAAACGTGCCGAACATTTAAGACGCCAACCCGGTGAAATTTGTTTCCCAGGCGGCCGCATTGAAAAAGGACAAGAAGACAGTCAAACCGCAGCTCTTCGTGAAGCTACAGAAGAATTGCGAATTACTGAAGAAGATATCAATCTCGTTGGGCCACTTGACTTTTTCGTTTCATCCTCTGACTCCATCATCTATCCTTTTGTCGGATGGATTGAAAAAGAATTTGCGGAGATTTCTCCCAATCCTGATGAAGTAAGTGAAATCTTCACTGTTCCTGTTTCTTTTCTTTTAAATACAGAACCTAAAATTTATCAAATTCATTATAGAATTGAGCCAGAAGATAATTTCCCTTATCATCTTATCCCAGATGGAAAAGATTATAATTGGCGACCAAGAAACATGAAAGAATATTTTTATTGCTACGAAGACAAAGTCATCTGGGGGATGACGGCAAGAATGCTGAATGAATTTCTTGAAAATATCAATTAACTTTATTTATATTTTCTTATATACAAAATAGTTTTTCAATTGTAGTCTTTATATATATAAAAGGAAGAGGAGTAAATAATAATGGTTAAAGCAATATTTTTCGATCTAGATGATACTTTACTATGGGATCAAAAAAGCGTAAAAGAAGCGTTTGTTGCAACATGTCAAAAAGCAAAAGAAAAATATAATGTTGACCCCGAAAAACTTGAGGAAGCTGTCCGCAAAGAAGCAAGAGAACTATACAGCTCCTATGAGACCTACTCATTTACACAGATGATTGGAATCAATCCATTTGAAGGTCTATGGGGAAATTTTTCAGATGATCAAGAAGACTTTATGAAAATGAGCAAAATTGTACCAACCTACCGTAAAGAAGCATGGACACGAGGTTTAGCTGCTTTAGGCATTAAAGATCCTGATTTCGGGTATGAGTTGGGTGAGCTATTCCCCGCTATACGCCGGGAGAAACCATTTGTGTACGATGAATCATTTCAAGTACTTGATCAATTAAAGGGTAATTATAAATTATTATTATTAACAAATGGCTCACCCGATTTACAAAATACAAAATTAACGATTACACCAGAAATTGCTCCGTACTTTGATCAAATCGTTATTTCCGGCGATTTTGGACGAGGCAAACCTGACCCATCCATTTTTGAACATGCCTTAAAACTTATGGAAATAAACAAAGAAGACGCTATTATGGTTGGCGATAATTTAATGACTGATATTCTTGGGGCAACACGGGCCGGCATTAAATCAGTATGGATTAATCGTCATAATAAAGAAAGACTTCCTGACGTTACCCCTACTTATGAAATTAAACATCTTGAAGAGCTCTTTCCAATTTTAGATGAACTTAAGTCAGCAGAATAATCTGCTGGCTTTATTTTTTTATTTTTTTCTTGACCTTTTTTGACCTTTTTGATTTAATTATAGTCAAGAAAGATCAAAGTCAATTAAGGTCAAACATTACCAATTACTAAAGGAGGAACTTTTATGTATTGTCAAATTTGTCATACAAACGAAGCTACAGTGCATTTAAATATCCAATTAAACCAACAAAAGAAACAATTACATCTATGTTCTGAATGCTATAACAAAGAAAAAGCAAATTTTAAAATTCCAAGTGGCTTTAGCCCATTCGGAGGACCAACACCATTCCAGAATGTATTTAATGGAATGAATTTTGGACAACAAGACCAAGATCTTTACACAAACCTTCATGGGCAACAAATGACTGGCCAAGCTAGTCGCGGCAACGGATTTCTTGATCAATTCGGTCGAAACCTAACAAATGCCGCAAAAGCCGGCATTATAGACCCTGTCATTGGCAGAGATAAAGAAGTAAATCGTGTGATTGAAATCTTAAATCGACGCAATAAAAATAATCCAGTTTTAATTGGTGAACCTGGTGTTGGTAAAACAGCAATCGCCGAAGGCTTAGCCTTAAAAATTGCTGAAGGAAATGTGCCGGCTAAGCTTTTAAATAAAGAATTATACTTGCTAGATGTGGCCGGTCTAGTTGCCAATACCGGAATTCGCGGCCAATTTGAAGAACGAATGAAACAATTGATTTCTGAGCTTCAAAAACGAAAAAACATCATTTTATTTATTGATGAAATCCATTTATTAGTAGGAGCTGGCTCTGCTGAAGGATCTATGGATGCTGGTAATATCTTAAAGCCTGCCTTAGCTCGAGGTGAATTGCAGCTTATTGGGGCAACAACCTTAAAAGAATACCGTCATATTGAAAAAGATGCAGCCCTTGAACGTCGGTTCCAACCCGTTATCGTAAATGAACCAACAGTGGAACAAGCAATTGAAATTTTAAAAGGAATTCAGGCAAAATATGAAAGCTTCCATGATGTAAAATATATGGACGAAGCGATTGAAGCCTGTGTCACTCTTTCACATCGCTATATTCAAGATCGCTTCCTTCCAGATAAAGCGATCGACTTATTAGATGAAGCTGGTTCAAAAGTTAATTTGCAGCATGCAGGCCAAGATACAACAGAACTTAATGAACGCCTCGCTAAAATAGCAAAGGAGAAGGATAAAGCAGCAAGCGAAGAAAATTATGAATTAGCAGCAAAATTGCGTCACGAGGAAATCAAGCTTGAAAAGCAGCTAGAAGCTGGAAACAATACTAAACAAGCAATCGTTGGAGTAAGTGAAATTCAAAAAATAATTGAAGAAAAAACTGGGATCCCGGTTGGAAAACTTCAACAGGATGAACAAGTAAAAATGAAAAAACTCGCTGCCAATCTTTCAGCGAAAATTATCGGCCAAGAAGAAGCCGTTCAAAAAGTTTCAAAAGCAATTAAGCGTAGCCGTGCAGGGTTAAAGGATAAAAATCGTCCAATTGGGTCCTTCCTATTTGTTGGACCAACGGGTGTTGGTAAGACTGAATTAACGAAGCGACTTGCGGAGGAGTTATTTGGAACAAAGGACAGCCTAGTCCGTCTAGATATGAGTGAATATATGGAGAAGCATTCAGTCTCTAAAATTATCGGTGCACCTCCAGGATATATTGGACATGATGAAGCAGGACAATTAACCGAGAAAGTGCGCAGAAATCCTTATTGCATCATTCTTTTGGATGAAATTGAAAAAGCGCACCTCGACGTACAGCATATGTTCCTGCAAATCTTAGAGGATGGCCGCCTAACAGACAGCCAAGGCAGAACAGTTAGCTTTAAGGATACCGTTATTATTATGACAAGTAATGCCGGAGTCGGTGCTAAGAAAGTAACAGTAGGCTTTGATAAGCAACAATCGGAGGATTCAACTGAAGGCACTATTTTAGATTCACTTGGCGCTTTCTTCAAGCCGGAATTTTTAAACCGTTTCGATAGCATCATTGAATTTAAGAGCTTGAAAAAAGAGCATATTTTACAAATCGTTGATATTATGTTGGATGACTTAAAAGCTCTATTAAACGAACAAAACATTTCAATTGATGTTTCAACTGAAGCAAAAGAAAAATTAGCTGAGCTCGGTTACCATCCTGCCTTTGGTGCACGTCCATTACGCCGTATTATCCAAGAGCAGCTTGAAGATCAAATATCGGATTTACTGTTAGACAATGGGAACATCACTGAAATAAAAGTTGCCATTGAAGACAACAAAATCATTGTGAAATAAAAAAAGCAGTGGCCGGGGTTCCTCCGGCCATTACTGATTCATGCGATCACACTTGAATTGAGAATTTCTTTTAATACATGATTAATTTTGCTCCTATGTTTCCATATGAAGACAAGCAAACCATCGATATCATCCATCATCGTTTCACCATCATCACAATAGTTTTCACCCTTACCGTGAATGGACCATCTTTCGTCCTTTTTCATTAATGTATATTGTCCACCGCGTTCCTTGTCTTTAAATACAAAATAATGCTTTTCATTTTCATAGTCATATGAAGCAATGTCTGTAAATTTCTCAAGAAATTGCATTGCATCCAACTTTTTCCTAATAATCAACTACATCACACCTTTCATCAATATACACCCTAGAAAAAAAGCTGCTATATTATTAGTTCGACATAGAAACTAAATTCCTTGTAAAAATCTAAAAAAGTTTTCAAGAAAACAAAAAGACTACTAACATTAAATTAGTAGCCCTACCATTTCTTCTTCATTTACTTTGCACTCAAGACACATATTGTTGATAACCGAAATCGTGTTATATTGGTTTTTCACCCAGATTTTATCTCTTTCAACCTTGACTACTTCTCCAGCTATCACCTGACCATAACGAGAAAAATACAAATCATTCGTTATTACTTCTTGGCCAACTGTAAATAACTCATTCATGAATATGAACTCCTTTAACTTACCATTCTTTTATTATTTAATTTTATTATACCCTAAAATGGTTGAAAATAGTCGAAAAATGTTTTTCAAAACTTTGACGATTTTTAATGCGCTTACATTTAATATCTTACAAAATCCTGTAGAATAAGAAAATTTCATTTATGAAAATGTTTACATTTGAGCATACAATTATTTTTCGAAAGTTTCTTGTAAAATATTTCACAACAAATTTTTTTCTATTGAATTGTAGTAATATTTTCTATAAAATAGGACATAGGGGATATTTATTATCTGGTACTAACAGGAGGTATAAAATGAATAATAACGATACATTTAAAGTAGTTAAACTTCTACAGGACTTGTCAAATTCTTTGAGGGGAAACACTAATATTTATGATACACAGTATGTTGATAATGTGAAAAGCCGGTTACCTCAAATTGAAAATGCTTTTTTTGAACTAAAAAAATACTTCGATCAACAAAACTAATTTTTTTTAACCTCTTTTTAACCTACCATTTCTTCACAATGAAATTGAGCGGTTGGTCAGTTTTAAAATCCATCCATTATAATTTTCCCAATAAAAAAGAGCAAGACCTGCAGATAAAATTCTACAAAATCTCACTCTAATAAAAAATTCTATTTAAACAATACTTGTTTGTGAAACAGCACTTGTATGCCATTCATTAACATCTGTACGGCAGGCATGAATTAAATCTTCAACGATTGCACTGGCAGTAGGATACATCCCCGCCCCTGGTCCGCTTAAACTAATATTACCTACAATATTCGCATGAATAGATACCGCGTTTTCAACTCCCTCTACATTATAAAAAGGATGTGAAGATTGAACAATAGTCGGTTTTAGGATAGCCTCTATTCCTTGCTCTGTTTTTGTTATGGAGGCAATATGTTTTATTCTCAAATTAGTAGTATCATGATGTTTTATTTGATCGGGTGTAATCCCGGTAATTCCTTTGCGGAAAACAGCTTTCCAATCTGGCTGCTGACCAAAACATACTTGGCTTAATATCATCATTTTATAAAAAGCGTCATACCCCTCGACATCATTCGTAGGATCAGCTTCCGCATATCCCAATTCCTGTGCCAAGGATAGGGCTTCTTCAAACGATAAACCCTCTTCTCTCATCTTTGTTAAGATAAAATTAGTTGTGCCGTTCAAAATGCCCTCAATTTTTTGAACTTGATTAATATTTAATAGCTTATTTAATGTTTGGATAATCGGAATTCCACCGGCAACAGTCGCCTCAAAGCCGACTGTTGTTCCATAGGTTTTAGCTAATTCGATAATTTCTTGTCCATGGTGGGCAAACATTTCTTTATTGGCAGTTATTACATGGCATCTTCTCTGTATCGCCCTTGTAATATGCGAAAAGCTTGGTTCCACTCCAACAGTTGCTTCTATAACAACATCAAGTTTAGGCAACTGAATAATATCCTCGAAATGATCTGTTAATAAGATGCCTTCCTTCGGGGGGATATGTTTGTCGATATCTTTAACTAATATAGCAACAACTTTAACGTTTTGTTCTAATAGCGTTAAAAACCGCTCCTGATTTGAGTTGATAATTTCATAGACGCCTTTTCCAACTGTACCATACCCTAGCAGGGCAATATTAATCGTTGACATTTTCCCACATCCTTTAAAGCTCACAGGCAAATGTTACGATACTTCCTCTAAGGCGTTGTGCTTCTTTATAAGTACAGCGATTATGGATAACCTCTAATCCGCCCTTTGTCGCAATTTCAACAGCTTTTGGCGAAATAACGCCTTCCTGCAGCCAGAAAATTTTTGGATTGATTTCAAGTGCTTCTTTAGCCACTTCTATAGCGGCTTCCGGGCTTCTAAATACTTGAACTACATCAACTTTAAATGGAATTGATTTTAAATCAGGGTAAACCTTTTCGCCTAGAATCTCTGTTTCTTTTGGATTTACCGGTACAATTTGATATCCTAAGCGCTGCATTTTTCTTGTTAAACGGTAGCTTGGGCGACCAGGCTTGCCACTTAAGCCCACAACTGCTAATCTTTTCGGACGTTGGACAACCTTCCCATCAATCTCCTCCTGAACAAATGGTGATTGTAGTAACCAACGAATGACACCTTCATCGTTTACAGCAACCTCACCTTTTCCATTTCCATTAAGTGATATGCCTGTTGCTTCAAAAAATGCGCGATCAAGATCAGCTGTTAAATCTCTAAGCGATTCAATCCCAACCGATAAACGAATAAGATCTTCTGTAACACCCGTTTGTATAAGCTCTTCAGCGGAAAGCTGCTGATGTGTTGTTGATGCAGGATGAATGATAAGCGATTTTGCATCTCCGACATTGGCTACATGCGACCATAGCGAAATATTATCAATAACCTTTTTACCAGCGTCACGTCCACCTTTTATTCCGAAGTTTACCATTGAACCGAAACCGTTTTGCAAGTATTTCTTGGCTAATTCATGTGCAGGATGTTCCGGAAGTCCAGGGTAAGAAACCCATTCAACTGCTGGATGATTTTTAAGGTATTCCGCAAGCTCAGCCGCATTTTTTGTATGCTTTTCCATTCTTAAATGCAGTGTTTCAAGTCCAATAATTAATTGAAAAGCATTTTGGGGACTTAAACATGAACCGAAGTCACGAAGCAATTGGACTCTAAGCTTCGTACTATAAGCTAATGTTCCAAATTCATTCGCATATATGATCCCATTGTAGCTTGGGTCCGGTTCAGTAAATCCAGGGAATTTCGGACTATTCCAGTTAAAGCGTCCACCATCAACGACAATGCCGCCAATAGAAGTGCCATGACCTCCGATCCACTTCGTTACCGAATGGACGACTATGTCGGCCCCCCATTTAATTGGCTTACAAAGGTATGGTGTTGCAAAAGTGCTGTCAACAATTAACGGAATACCCGCTTCATGAGCAATATCTGCAACAGCTTCCACGTCAAGGACATGAAGACTTGGATTTCCAATTATTTCACCATAAACGGCTTTCGTTCTTTCTGTTATTGCATGACGGAAATTTTCAGGATCTGTTGGATCAACAAACACGACTTTAATTCCGTATTTAGGCAATGTATTAGCAAATAAATTATATGTTCCACCATATAAATTGGTAGCTGCAACAATTTCATCTCCTGCATGGGCAATATTCATAACGGCTAAGGCAATTGCTGACATTCCGGACGATGTTGCGACAGCAGCTACCCCATCTTCCAATAATGCGATCCTTTTTTCTAAGACATCAACTGTTGGGTTCCCGAGTCTAGTGTAAATATTCCCAGCCTCATCCAATGAAAATAAGCTTTGAGCATGATCTGTATTATGGAAAACGTATGAAGTAGTTTGATAGATAGGAACTGCACGAGATCCTGTTGTTGGATCTGGTGATTGTCCCCCGTGTAATAATACTGTTTCTAAATCATAAGTGCTAAATTTTTCTGCCATTTCCAATTCCCCCTAATCACATTCGAAAACTCAACATAAAAATAAATAAAGTTAAAAAACCCTTCTTCCAATAAGGAAGAAGGGTTTATTCGCCACTCAACCTTATCTTTCAGGTAAAAACCTGCAGGATTTAGCACCTTTCAAGCATGCTTGATGGTTGCCGGACTTCAAAGGGCCTGTTCCCTCCGTCACTCTCGATAAGTATGTTTCTATTTAATTAGTAATTAGGATTATATATAAATAAATCTGAATAGTCAATAATAAAAAATAAAAAGGGCTGCCCAAATTAGTGCAACCCCTTTTCATAAGTAAAAAAATGCGTTAATTAGTTCTTTTGTGAAGCATTTACATCCGCAAGGCTGAACAAAATAAAGGTAATTCCAACCACTACAAAAGTAATATTCATTACAACTGACCATTCTGCCATTTAACACACCCCCATTTAAATCTACATCACCTAAGTTAATTTTATCAGTTCGATCTACTTTCAAAGCGATTACTTTTTGACAATTTTTCAACATTATTAAAATTTTCCACAAATAAGTATAGAAAGTAGAGATCGATTTAAACTAAGGAAGAAAAATTATGAATGGAGATGATTCATTTGACAAAACGTTCAAAGAAAAATGACGCAGATCAGAAAAACAAACAAGGACAATTCCAGAAACAACATGATACTGAATTTGGAAATGAATTTGGTAGTACCCAAGCTAACAAATATAATGAAGGCGGTGCACAATCCGGTACAAAAGAATAAATGAATGGGGCCATTAAGCCCTATTCATTTATTCTTCCACTTTAATTTTCAGGTCACCGACACCCATTTTTATTTTTATATTTGTTTTTATTTTTGCTTTTTCATAACTATCGTTAACATACTGATCATTATCCACAGATTTAAGACCTTCTGTTTCCACTTTTCCAATCCCGTTTTCGATTAATATTTTGACCCCTATATTTTTCGGAACAATGATCTCAGTCTTACCCATCCCTGACTCAATATTGGCATCAAATCCCTTTTTATAATCGCCAGCAAAATTAATCGTAGTTTCTCCAACACCACTATAAATTTCAGCATTTTGCAATTGTACTTCCCTTAGATCTATTACATTCTTACCTGCACCTGTTTTCACATATAGGGTTACTGGTAAAGTATTATTTAATACAACATCGCCTTTGTATTCAAGCCCTTCCAAATTCCCCATTGGTTTATTCATATTGCTTTGAATAATAGACAGCTGTCCTTCCCCTTCTGCTATTTTGTAGTCGATAACCGGTTTAAGCTCTTCAACATTGTATGAAAAATCGACTTCAGCTGCTTTAGCAGTGTTGCCGCTTAGCGTAAGGTCGCCTGCACCAAGTCGAATCGAAACATCCAACGCTTTTTCATTTTGAATATTTATACTAGATTTTTCAGATTGAAGATTTCCAATCTGAGCACCGCTACATGAAACTAATAGCAGTATCGACAGAATTGTTACCATCACGAAGAAAGCTCTCTTCATTATATAATTTCCTCCTACCATTCTTTTCTAGTTATTATGTACTTCCCTTATTATAGCAAATAGCATGAATTAGAAGTCATGACATATATTCAACAAATATTCATGAAGATTCATGAAACTTTTAAAAAATCTTGTAAAAATTTACTGTAATATATTATATAATGTGACTAATGTCATAGTGTAATTGTTATAAAGACGTAAGCCTTGTCGATCATCTATGAAAGGTTGTGGTGGAATGCCAAAGACAAGGGATAAAACTTATTTAAGAGATGGTTTAAAATTTGCTATTGTTTTCACAACTACCTATATTGTTATCGGAATAGTTGGAATCTCTATCGCAAATATATTTGTTCCGACACATAAAGAATGGGTTTTCCTGCTAATTACTACGGCCATCATGTTTTATATATCTTTACGATTTATATACCGAGACCGTGAACAAATTAGAACATTGGTAGACCAACAATTAGAGCTTACCATATATAAATCAATATTTGATCAAATGCATGAAGGCCTTGTCATTACTAACGATAAAGAAGAGATCATTACTATTAATCCTTCTTTTACAGAAATGACAGGCTACAAGGAAAATGAAGTGATAGGCAAAACTCCGTCTATTTTAAGTTCTGGATTACATTCTCGCGAATTTTATTCAAATTTAAAAAAAGAATTAAAGAAAAACGGACGGTGGCATGGAGAAATAATAAATCAACGAAAAAACGGACAAATTTTTCCTGAACAACTCAGTATTTCCGAGATCAGGAATATGAATGGGGTGGTTACAAATTATATAGGTGTTTTTACAGATATTTCATCCCAACGAAAAGCAGAAGGAAAAATAGAATTTCTAACACATTATGATTCTTATACTAGACTCCCGAAATTCAGCTTATTTATGAAGCATCTTAGTAATTTCCTGAATGACCAGATAGCAAATAAAAAGAAATTTTCTTTATTTATAGTTGATACGGCAAAATTAAAAACCCTGAATGCAATGTATGGACATAAGGTTGGCGATGAATTATTGCAGATTTTAGCTATCCGAATCCAAACAAGGTACAAGGGTCTATTCATCGGGAGAATAAATTCTAAAGAATTTGCTATCATTAACCCGAATTTATATGAGGCTGAGGCAGTCCAAAAAGAAGCTGAAAACCTTCTGCAAGAAATTGAACAGCCTTTCTATTTTGATGGAGATGAGTATTTCCTATCAGCAACAATCGGCATTGGCATTTATCCGGATCACGGAATGACTGCGGACGAGTTATACAAAAATGCTACTCTTGCAAAAACAGCAGCTAAAGAGGTTGGCTACCAATTCCAGCTTTTTGGGGATGAGCTTCTTGCGAAAGTCAGGAGAAAGGTCTTACTTGAAAAACATTTAATAAAAGCCATTGAGATGAATGAATTACAACTATATTACCAACCCCAAATAAATATTAAAACCCGGAATCTTATCGGACTTGAAGCATTAATTCGTTGGAATCACTCTACACTTGGAATGATCTCCCCTTCTGAATTTATACCTTTAGCTGAGGAAACGGGGTTAATATTAGATATTGGGGAGTGGGTCCTCGAAACCGTTTGTTTACAAATACAGAAATGGCGCTTGGCGGGTATCAAAATTCCAAAGATCGCTGTAAATTTGTCTCCTATACAATTGATGAATGCCAATTTGTTAAAGATGACAAAACATATAATCGATAAAACAAACATAGACCCAACTCTAATAGGGCTTGAAATCACTGAAAATATTAGTCTATTTCAAAAGGAATCTGTGATCCATATTATTACTAGTCTTAAAAAACAAGGTTTTAAAATCTTAATAGATGATTTCGGAAAAGGTCACTCAAATTTAAGCTACATTCAGCAACTACCAATTGATTCAATAAAAATTGATCGTTCTTTTATCTCTGATATTCCACAGAATAAAAATAATATTGCTTTAACGAAGGCCATGATCGCGATGGCTCATGAATTACAATTAACCGTTGTGGCCGAAGGTGTTGAAACGAAAGAACAACTGGAATTTTTGGATAATCACAACTGCGATTATGCACAAGGATTTTATTTAAGTAGGGCTTTACCGAGCGAAGAAATAGTAAAATTGCTATTAACGGTTAATGATGAATATCAACTCGCTTTATAGGTTAGAGATAATTTACGGTATAACGGAGGAATTACGATGAAGTTAAAAGCAAAATTAATTGCCGGCGTTGCAGGCTTATCATCTATTATTATATTAATTTGTTCATTATTTACTTACATTTCAATAAAAAACTTTTCCAATAATGTAGATAATTTAACAAATGGACTGTCAGAAGTCGTTGAAAGAGATGTTAGCGGATTTTCAGGCCATTATGCGGGTACCCTCACCTATCTTGAAGGAAAAAATGTGGTTGAAAAATTAGATAATATAATCCAGTCGATTGAATATCCTTTAAACGCCAGCAAAAGCATTACCAACCCTGCTATCCTAAAGCAGCTGTTTCAAGGATTTGTAAACAAAAATGAGTATATTTCATCCATGTATATAGCGTCCAATAACGGAATCCTTGCCACTTATTCAAAAGATCAAATGGAACCAAAACAAATTAGCGAAGAGTGGTACCAAAAAGCAAAAGCATTAAAGAATGATCAAATCTACATCTCAAATATGCAAAAAGGTAAAAGCGGCAAATCATTCATTACAATCAGCACACCTATATACACTAACAATCAATTTTCTGGCGTAATATCTGCTGACCTAAATGCCACTCTTTTAAGTGAATATATTTCACAAATTAAAGTCGGTGAAACTGGTTTTATAGCTTTAATAGGTGCTGATCGCTCTATTATCGGACATAAAGACCTGGAGCTTGTTAAGGAGGCTAAGAAGGTAAACGACTTACCGTTTTTTAAAGAAATTAGTGATGGAAGAATTTTATTAGACATTAATCAAGTAACCTATCTTCCTCTTGTCCATGAAAAAACAGGTTGGACCGTTTTATCTGTAATCCCACAGGAAGAGGTATCATCGTTTACAAAAACAATTGGTACAAATATGAGCAATAAAATAACAGAAGCCAATACAATGACTGAGAGTAGCCTATCAAAATTAGTATCCATCCAGGTGATTGTTATCATTCTGTTAATCGCTATTTCCATTGTCATAAGCTGGCTCATCGCCAGATATTTTGTTCAACCGATTAATAGCGTATCTTCTTTAATGGAGGCTGTTAGTAATGGTGACCTTTCAAGTAAGTTACAAGTGAAGTCAAAGGACGAAATCGGCATGCTGCTCCATTCGGTAAATAGAACGATAGACAGTTTACGAGACATGGTTAAAAAAATTAACAACCTCGCCCATGAAGTCGATCAAAGCTCAAACATATTGAATGAACAAGCCGAAGTTTCAAGCTCAGTTGCTAAAATTATAAATGACGCTATGGGTGAAGTTTCTTTAGGTGCTGATAAGCTGAGCACAGATATGTTCAGTGTTGCTAACAATGTTGAGCACAATGCCAATTCAATGCAGTCTATGTCAGAAAATATTTCAACTATTGCCGGACAAGCCCGAAAAACAAAAGAAGTTTCTTCAGAAGGTAAAATGGCAATGGAAAAAATGAAATCAAATATGGACATTATTGTTAAACAATCAGTTGAGTCGAGTAATATAATGAAAACACTCGATATGAGATTACAACAAATTAGCGATATTACAAAATTAATCCATGATATTTCTGAACAGACAAATTTACTTTCCTTAAATGCATCAATTGAGGCGGCAAGAGCAGGTGAACAAGGCAAAGGCTTTGCTGTAGTGGCCCAGGAGGTAAAAAAATTAGCGGAGCAATCAAGCAAATCCGTTGAAAAAGTGTCGACTTTAATTTCTGAAATTCAAAGTGATTCTACAAAGGCCTTAATCAATATTGACCAAAGTAAAAAATCAGTTGAAGAAGGTTCCGAAGTAGTGAATGATAGTGAAAGGAATTTCCATCAGATTGTAACCTATATTGATGACCTATCAAATAATATTGAAAATATCGCACAAACAGCCGATGAAATTTCAAAGCGCAGTAATGATATATTTATTTCGATTGAACGGGTAACCAATGTAAGTCAAACAACAACAGCCGGCGTTGAAGAGGTAACAGGCACAACGGATGAACAAATGGATTCAGTTCAAAAAGTAAAGGAAATCTCCTCAAGACTGCATGATTTAACTCAAGAATTAAAACACTCTGTTGGACGATTTAGATTATAACAGCGAACCGGAACTTTCCGGTTCGTTTTGATTTAAATTTGGTAAATTGTGATAGAATAGTAAGATTAGGGAATAAAGGAGTAAATTTATGAATATTATTTGTTCTACATTAAATGCAAAGTTTATCCATACAAGCCTTGCTTTACGATATTTAAAGGCTTATGCAGAACCTGAATTTCATATTCAACTAGCAGAATACACGATTAATGACCCGGTCATGAATATTGTATCTGACTTATACTCAAAAGGCCCAGATGTAATAGGATTTAGCTGTTACATTTGGAACATTGAAGAAACGATAAAAGTAATTAAAATGCTAAAAAAAATTCAACCGAAGCTCATCATCGTTTTAGGTGGCCCGGAGGTAACCTATGATACGTTTGAATGGATGGAGAAGATTAACGAAGTAGATTTTATTGCGATCGGCGAAGGCGAAAGTACGTTTAAGTCATTGCTTACTGAAATGTCTTCAACGCAGGACTATCGCAATGTTGCCGGTATTGCTTACCGAAGAAATGAAGAAGTGGTTATTAACCCACAGCGTGAAAAACTTGATTTAGCAACAATCCCTTCTCCTTATCGATTTCCGGAGGATTTTCCAAATTTATCAAAGCGCGTTGTGTACATAGAGACAAGTCGTGGCTGCCCTTTTACATGTCAATTTTGTCTTTCATCAATCGAAGTTGGGGTTCGCTATTTCAATCGTGATAAAATAAAAGAAGATATTTTATTTTTAATGGAGCATGGCGCCAAAACATTGAAATTTGTAGACAGAACCTTTAATATTAGCCGCAGCTATGCAATGGAAATGTTTCAATTTTTAATTGATCACCACTATCCTGGTACTGTCTTTCAATTTGAAATAACAGCTGACATTATGCGGCCAGAAGTCCTTCAATTTTTAAATGATCATGCCCCGGAAGGATTATTTCGATTTGAAATAGGGATTCAATCAACCAACGATTATACAAATGCGCTAGTCAAAAGAAAGCAAAACTTTGAAAAACTAACAAGGACTGTACAAATGGTCAAGGAAGGCGGTAAAATTGCCCAGCATTTAGATTTAATTGCCGGTTTACCTGAAGAGGACTATGATTCATTCAGAAAGACGTTTAATGATGTTTTTGCATTCGAACCGGAGGAATTACAGCTTGGTTTTCTGAAAATGCTGCGGGGAACAGGCCTTAGAAGAGAGGCTGAAAAGTACGGATATATATATGAAGACCATTCCCCATATGAGATTTTAGGGAATAATGTTTTACCGTTTAACGATATCTTAAGAATAAAACAAGTAGAAGATGTACTTGAAAAATATTGGAATGCCCATCGCATGGATACTACTTTACTATATTTGGTATGGAATGTTTTTGATTCACCATTCGATTTCTTTCAGGAGTTTGGTGCCTATTGGGACAAGAAAGGCTGGAGTCGGATTGGGCATCAACTTGAAGATTTATTTGAAAGATTGTTTATGTTTTTAAGTACGAAAGAGCAATTGCCTTTAATTGTGATTGAAGCAATGATGAAATATGATTATTTAATCAGCAAATCTCATAAGCCACGTAAGCCATGGTGGCAAGATAAATTTGATAAGGATTTACGTTCTGAGTATTTAAAAACACTTAGTGAAACTCCTTCCATATTAGGTGAGGAATTTGTGCAGCTTTCATTATCTGAAAAGGATTTACACAAGCATACGATTATGGAAGTCATCCCATTTGATATCGGTCATTATCTTCAAACCGGGTCTATCAATAATGAATCAACATTAATGCTAATTTTTTATAATCCTACCCTAAAAAAGAGCGCCCTTTTTACAGCGTCATTAAAAAACATTGAAGGCTGATACAATCAGCCTTTTTACTATTCCGAATTTCGGCGCGCTCCTTCCGATTTTTCCTTTTCTGCTTGCGCATATTTTTTAGCAGCTGCAATTTCAAATTGTTTACTGGCATTTACATCACTGAATTCCAGACCAAACTCTTCTTTGCTATTCCCTCTCGGAGTTTGTTGGCTTTTTACTTCTGGGTTATTATGCCTTGGATTTTTTTTACCCATTTAATGATTCCTCCCTTTATCGTTTTCCTTCATCTTCAATTCTGTTAGAAATTCTAGCATTTTCAGCTGTTTTAAAGGCTTTCAGATCAGTAAATTCATTATCAAATTCTACCTGTGGCATACTTTCAACAGGTGTCTTGTTATTCGTTTTCGCTGCATCGTGCTTGACTTTTCGTTTCATAATAAATTCCTCCATTTTCTGAAATGACGTTACTATATATAGAATGCTGCAAATTTAAGTTACTCATTCACCAAATCATCATAAATTGCATACAATACTCTATCTTAAAAAGTGGAGTTGATGCCAAATGGCCTTATTTTTATATCTTTTTATGGGGCTTATTATAAGCTTGATTCTTTGCCTGACCCCGAATACAGGAATGAAAACATTTGGACAATTTACTATTCTCATCTTCAGTTGGCTTCCACTATTTTTGCTCGGACTTGTATTTATATCAATTTATGACCGAAACAGGATTTCGATTTAAACTACCTTTCCTTGTGGAAGGTAGTTTTTGTATATCGACAACTTGTCCAAGACATACTAACAACAATAGTGCTAAAGAGGTGATACATATGAGTAAAAATGAGAAAAAAGAAAATTTAAAATCTCCATTAATTGATGGAACAATGCCACATCAAATTTCATCCCCTAATTTTAAAGATAGCGGGATTAAAATTGAACCACCTTTTGTGAATGAACATGGGGTTGTTATAGGCGATAGCTTTTACGATTCTCCGAACTCACCATTAAATCAATGGACGAAAGAAACAGACCCTTCTGTTATGGCCGGGGACGAATGGGTTCATCCGACGAATGATATTGGTTGGAATACAGATGAAAATATCGATCTTGTTGAAAAGCAAAAACCACCACAAGCTGCCCCGTTTATGCATCCAACCAAAGATGTAAGTAAAGGTACTGATTAAAATAAGGTAATCAACAAAAACCGGGATCCCCGGTTTTTTTATTATTTGCTACAAACAAATTTGCCCTTTTTTATTTGTGGAGGACATGCAACTATACATAAAAAGATGAACAGACATAATTTATAAGTAAACACAACAAGGAGGTGATCATTATGAGCGGCGGGCACGGCGGATATGGCAATAACTTTGCGTTAATTGTCGTCCTATTTATTTTGTTGATAATTGTAGGCACCAGTTTCGTCTACTAGGTTTTAACTTTTTCCACTATTATCTTCTACCTCCTTTTTTTATATAGCCCGCTTGGACGCTAAAGCGGGTTCTTTTATTTTCATCAATAAAAAAAGGTAGCCCCACTCATTAAGAGAATAGGACTACTGTTTAATTGTGAGCGAATCAAATGGGTATTAGCATCTCCAGGCGGCACCTACTATAATTAAAAGAATAAATAAAACTACAATTAAAGCGAAGGCGTTTGCACCATAACCGAATCCACCACATCCACAACCGCAAGCACCATACCCATATCCAAATCCATATGCCATATTTATTCTCCTCCTTTAAATTACTGTAACTAACACACTATTAACCTATGACAAATGTTCATAAATGTTATAGGCATATCCCCTATTATCTAAAAAATAGAGACAAAAATAATAAACGCCTATTTTATCAGAAACAGGGCAAATAACTATACGGATTAATTTTGTTTTCCATATGTTATTAATGTACAGATTGCTCAAAGGGCACTCTGTAGAGCAACACTCATTCTTTGATGGTTTACATTCTCAGAAAGGAGTTGAATTATATGTTCGGATACGGTGGATTTGGTGGCGGATGCTGCGGATACGGAGGCTTTGGTTATGGCGGCTGCGGCTTCGGCTACGGACGTGGCTTTGCGTTAATCGTTGTACTATTCATCCTTTTAATTATCGTTGGTGCTTCTTGGGGATATTAATTAGAAAAGCGAAAGCGACCGTTTAGCGACGTATAAACTGGATCGCATCGACTGAGATAAAGGATATCCGGCGATGAGCGAAGCGATTCCTCTGTTGTTGACTTATCGTAGGGAGATGAGTGAAATTTACGAGTCGCTGGTCGCTGGAGCTAGACAATAAAAAGCAAAACCCTTGCAAGGGTTTTGCTTTTTAGTTTGGGAGAGTAATTAAAGATTGTTTTTTATTTCATTCACCATTTTAATAAACTCCTCCGGATCATAGAAATCCTTTATCGTCCAGTTTTCTTCGATCCATTCGACTAATTGCTGTGGGGTGTTAAAAAACTCACCGCTTCGGTCTGCTTTCCTAAGCATATAACGGCCGTTATCATGATCAAAAGTAACCTCACAAGGTTCAGCACTGCCTTTACAACTTAAAACAAATTCCATTTTAACACCCTCTCGCAAATGTATTCGGGATATTACCCTAAAATTATTATATTTTATCTTTTTTTCGAGCACAACATATTTTCTGATTTTTCTGTTATTTTGTAAGTGTCGTAAACATTTCTTCTATATTTGGATCTGATTTCACCAAGCCAGATTCTTTAAGCCAATCCGTTACTTCTTCCCATGATTGGGCTGTTTGGCTGCCAAAAGGTTCCTGATCGGACTCCATCATTGACATTAATATGCTTAAGCTTTCTTTCTCTACCTCAGCTACTAACGGAAAGTTTGCCTCATCTTGATTTGTTAATAAAATTTGTAAGGCTTCCTCAGGATTTGCTTTCGTAAACTCATATCCCTTAACAGCGGCCCTCCAAAATGCTTCTATTTCTTGTTTATGATTCTCTAAAGTTTCATCACTTGTTACTAAGACAACTTCACTATAAGCGGGTACACCATATTCAACAGGATTAAAATTTCGAGTTTCATACCCTTTTTGCTTTAGGACGGGAACCTCATGATTAATAAAAGCACCGATAACTGCATCAACTTTCTCTGCTGCAATGGATGCTCCTAAGTCAAAACCAACATCGACCAATTCGACTTGACTGGGATCACCTCCGTCATTTTCGACCATTGTTTTTAACAATGATTCATTTAAAGCAATTCCCGGATAACCAACTGTTTTCCCTTCTAAATCCTTTGGAGACTTTATCCGGCTATTTTCCATAAAAACGATATGATTTAATGGTGCCCGAACGATCGATGCAACAGATTTAACCGGAATATTTTCATTGGCACGTGCAATAATGACATCTGGCTGATAATATAAACCTAAAGTAACCTTTCCTGCAGCGGCTAAATTAAGTGGATCCGTTGGATTAGCCGGAAATTGAATTTCAAGATTAACTCCTTCTTCAGCAAAATACCCTTTCTCCTTTGCTACATAAAGAAATGTATGTAATGCGTTTGGATACCAATCCAACATGATGCCCACATCTTTTAATTGAGTTGACGTCTCTTTACTACTATTACCTGAACCGCAAGCTGCAACAGAAAATAGCAATACGGCTAAAAAAATTACAGACAACCATTTTTTCACTTTATTTTCCTCCACTTAAAAGATATTTTTTCTAAATATGTTACTAATAAAAATAAAAGAATACCGATAAAAGACAATAAAATGATTGGTGCAAATACACCTGCGCCATCAAATTGAGTCATCATCCTGCGACTAAAATACCCCAAGCCAGCTTTTGCCCCTAACCATTCTCCTATTGCGGCCCCGATTACACTTAAGGTAACAGCCACCTTTAATCCCGAATAAAAGAACGGCAAGGCGGTTGGAATACTTAATTTAAAAAAGATTTCTTTTTTCGACGCACCCATTGTCAAAAATAATTCTTCAAGCTCGCTTTTAATTGACCGTAAGCCATCAAATGTACTCACTGTAATCGGGAAAAATGTAATCAAAACGGTGACTACAACCTTACCCCAGATTGAATAACCAAACCAAAGAACGAAAATCGGTGCCAACGCAATAATAGGAACTGTTTGTGATGCTATCAACAGAGGATAAAAAGCTTTTTCCACCGACTTATTCATATTCATCCAAACCGCTAATCCAACACCAATAATGATTGAAGTCAACAATCCTACGATAATAATCAACATCGTTGCTGGTAAATGATTTAAAAACAGAACACCTTTTAAGTCCCACAGCTTAAGCAATATTTGTGTTGGAGAAGGTAATATATACTTCTTGTTAACAATCGCGGCTCCTATTTCCCAGAAAATAAAAACACATAAAATAATCGTTATAGAAGAAAAATAATATTTAAATTTATCCATTGTACACCTTCATTCGAAGCCGGTCTATTAATTGTTCCTTTATGTTTACAATTTCTTGCCCGGCAAGATCTCTTATTTTTCTGGGCCTTGATAATGGAACTATAACTTCCGTAAATTCCTCTATCGGAGTTCTATTGATTAGAAAAATTCGATCGGACAAGAAAAGAGCTTCATCTACATCATGTGTAATAAATAAAATGGTCTTTTGCATTTTTTCCCATTGCTCTAAAAGCCACTCTTGCATCGTTAATCTTGTAATGGCATCTAGCGCACTAAATGGTTCGTCCAATAATAAAATGTTAGATCCAGTAATAATTGTTCTAAGGAACGAGACGCGCTGCTTCATTCCACCAGACAATTGTGCTGGATAGGAGTGTTCAAACCCCTTCAAACCAAATTCCTGTAGTAGGTCATACACTTCCACCTTTGGGACTATTTGTTTCGATGCCTCCATTTCCAACGGTAAAGTTACATTTTCCAAGACAGTTCGCCAAGGTAAAAGCAAGTCTTGTTGGGGCATATAACCCACACTGCCTAAACGTTGGCTGGAGGCTGAACCATCGATTATTACGTTCCCAGAGGTGGGATTTTCTAGACCTGTAATCAGCCGAAATAGTGTCGTTTTACCAGAGCCGCTTGGCCCAATAATACTTACAAATTCACCTTCTTTTACGGTGAAATTTAATTTTTCTACAATGACAGGCTCCTTTCCACTATATGTAAAATCAACATCTGTAAATTGCAGCGTAGTATGCCCTTTTATTAGAAATCCCTCCTTTTTCCAAATAAAAAAACCACCTCTATTAAATAGAAGTGGTTGTATTCAACATGAATGATGCCAATAATAAAAATAATTACAGACACCAAGCACCACTTCCCTACGCTAGAATTATCTAGATCAGGTTTAAGGGTTAAGACAATCGTCTTTCTCAGCCTTTTCAGCACCCCTAGTAGTAACGCTAGAATATTAAATTTTCATCTATATTAGGTTTAACACATTATTATAATCGTTGCAATCATTTTTCATTAATTCTTAAATTCTTAATCTTTCGGCGGATCATTTTGGTATACAATATCCGAAATCATAACCAGTTGGTCAAAAGATGTCGTCCCCCTTATATAAGGAAGAGTGACAAAACTCCATGATTTTACCTTATGTTTAACAGCATTATCATAAATGATTTGTCTAAGGTTTGTGCTTAAATCACCTTTGTTATCAATATAGCGAAGGTTAAATTCATTGTTATAGCTTGCAAATTGATTGCCAATCATATCGCTCAATTCAATTAAACGACTTGCAGTATTTTCCGGAAGCAAGTAGTGTAAACCTATTGTTACCATTAATTCTTGATAACGCTCCGCTTCATTTGTTGAAGAAAGCTTTGATTGTAGAAGGTCTAAATAAGCTGTAGTTGCAGCAGGGTATGGCTTTTCTTCACCATTTATTCCTCCCTGTTTCCAACTATGATTTTTTGAAATTTCTTTATCCGTTAGTAAGTAATAATCATAAAAAATCCGTCCTGCTTCATCGGGAACGGGATCATCCCATGTTACATCAAGATGATACCATTTATCGTCCAGCTTCACTAAATTCCACGCATGGTTTTGGGTTTTATATGCTTGGCTACTGGCAGTACCACTAATTAAACGAACGTCAAAACCTAATTTCTTCAACATTTTATAGGCGAGCATAGCATAACCATTACATGCTGTTATTCCTTTTGTTAAAGCCGTATAGGGAGAATTGCTAATCAAGGTAGTATCATACCCTAGATTCAACACAAGATAATCATGGACAGCTTTTACTTTTTCATGGTTATTCATTTCAGGCTTTATGATCTTAGACAAAATGGCATTTACTTGTTGATCAACATACTTCATTTCAGCTGCTGTTTCATAATATGTGAATTTAAGGGTTATCGTAATATCGGTTCCATATGCTTTATAGGACATATTTACACTGCGAAAAGAATAGTTCAAATATTCATCATTTTCAATTGCCTTATCAATATATCCACTTATCACATCTAACAGTTTATTTGTAGATCCTTTATATTGGATCACAATCGTATTTTGCCGTTTTCCCATTGCTTCCTGAATAATCTTTTCAATATCCTTTAATAAACTGGCTTTATATGTATTAGTAGACGCATTAGCATACAATACAGCAGAAGAACCTGCATGGATTGTTGTCGTACTTGACAGTATTAAGCCAAAAATGATAAGTGGAATCAGAAGCCACATCTTTAAAAATCTCATAATACTCTTAATCTCCCTTTCTACCTTTCATACATTAACTTTACTAGATTTTAACCTTTTTACCAAGTATATATATGATAACTGCATGGAAATATTTCGAAAATTATTTGGAACGTAAAAAAACACGATAAGCGGAAATTGCATACCGTGTTTCCTTCTTTTATTGACATATTTATCTCCAGCGAATTGCCATATCCAACTTGCAGCATTCACTCCCTTTTACATGTGCCCAAAACTTCAAATGAATTCCATCAGGATTGTAGGATACTTCGAAATCAGATTTAACTCCCAGTGATTTAATGAGATGATCCACTTCCTTTTGATTTGAAACTTGTGCAGCTCCCATGACCTGTGCTGCAAATGTCTTAGAATCCGCCAAATGATTTAAAACATTACTGGCATCCTTAAGCAGTTGTCTATAGGCTCCTAATGACTCACTAAAAATCGTAACATCAACATTATTTTGTCGGTTTGGATATTGGTCATTAGGGTATTGCCAATAGTTGTATGTTCCATAGGGTGTATGATAATAGGCCGGATTTCGTTGAAAATAATTCAACTTGCCCCCCCCTTAAACTTCTACTGAATAAATTTACACTTTATTTATATATGCCTTTACTCATTAACATGTGTATAAACAACCCCTCCTCCTTTTTTGGCCTCACCGCGAATTTGCTCCTTATCCTTTTGCTTTATTAAAACCTCACGGAATTCCATAAACTCTTCTTTTGTTACTTCATACTGCTTTATTTCACCATTTCTTAATTTCTCAATGATCTCTTCAATTTCCTCTTTATTCAATGCAACCACTCCCATTTTGTAATACTCATATTTTACGCTCTAAAAATTTTTTGGACAAATTCTTTAGTAATGGATAGCTTTTCTTGTCATAAATGGCGTATTTTTTTTACAAACTATATTATAAGGAGGTGTCATCTATGGCAAACCGCAATTCATTAGTAGTACCAGGCGTACAACAAATGTTGGATCAATATAAAGAAGAAATTGCCCAAGAATTCGGAGTAAAGCTTTCTGCTGATTCGGTTTCTCGTGCTAACGGATCCGTTGGCGGAGAAATTACAAAACGTTTAGTTAAGCAGGCACAAGCTGAATTATCCGGTAATCAATATTAACTTTTGACAACTCTATAATATGGCTAAAGGACCATTACATTTTCCGTAATGGTCCTTATGATCAGATTAAGAGAACAACATGCCAACCCCAGCTGCCATGAATAACCCGGCTACAATGGCGGCAGCCATAATTAATACCTCTACAAATGTCAATTTTTCCTTTTTCAAATTCATCTCCTCCTATTGAAATAGTGAAATAAAATATAAAAAGGGGCCTGTACTTTGACAGACCCCTCCCCTAAATTGCAGACAAAAAGGAGCCTTGTCGAACCAACGGCATAATACACCCTTGGTGACAGACTCCTCCTAATCACGCAAAATATTAATTTAGCTAAATTATAACATAGCTGCAATATGTAATCAATATAGAACTACCTAGATACGAATAACAAAAAAATGTAAAATAATTATAATTTTTTGTTGATTTTATTAGTTATTCATATTATACTTATATAAACAGTTGATAGTAGCAAATTCTCACTATCAGCCCCCTGTCCCCACCCCCTTAGGAGCTTATCTACCCCGATAAGCTCCTATTTTTATTTAATAGGTAGATTATTTCGATGTTAAAAAGTGAATGATCGAAAAAGACAGTTAGCGATAATCGCCAACTGCCTAATAATGAATTATTTTCAATGTCAATAAGCTGGTTGAAATACCGACAACAAAAATTGTTATTAATGATAGCAATAGTGTTTCCGGTGATATTAAGAAGCCGCCAATAATTACAACAAGTGCATCGATGAGCAATATGATTACCCCTACATTCATCCTGAACATATCTGAAAGAAACTGCGCCAACAAGTCAGTACCGCCCGTACTCGTCTCAAATTTAAGCATCGTACCAATTCCAATACCAACAAGCAGACCACCTAGAATAGAGCTTATTAATGGGGATTGAAGAATTTCCGATAATTGAACATGCCTTAACGGTGAAAGGACATCTATAAAAAATGAGGAAACTAAAAACCCATGAATACTATTATAAAAATAAGATCGATAACGAAACCAAGCTAATATAAAAATCGGAATACTGCAAAAAATAATCGTAAGTCCCGTTTCAAATCCCCACAAATAATTTACAATTAATCCAATACCAATCATTCCTCCATCCAATAATTCATTTGGAAAAAGGAATAAATTAACTCCGATGGCAACAGATATACTCCCAGCGATAATTGCACTTGCTTTTTTAACAAAAGACATTCTGCATCTCCTTCATGTAACGGACATGCTACATGTATATGCCTTTTGATTCGGAAATAGGTGTAAAAAAGACTGTCTTCCAATGCCTAGTGACATAAGTAAGACAGCCAATTCCATTATAATTTTTTTATTTCATTTCTTCTAGTAGATCCTTCACAGCTTCCCTTGGATTCTCACTATTGCTAATAGCTGAAATAACTGCAACTCCATCCGCCCCCGCCTCGATGACCGGTTTGATTAACCCTTTTTGAATGCCGCCAATTCCTACGATTGGAACAGTAAGGTTATTTTCTCTTAATTCAACGATAACTTCAGGTCCCTTCACTTCACGAATATCCTTTTTTGTGGTCGTTTCGTACATCGGTCCAACTCCCAAATAATTTGCCCCTTGTGCTAGTGCTTGATTAGCCTCATTCAGGTTATGGACGGAAATACCGAGTAGTTTGTCACCAATCATTTTTCTCACTTTTAGCGGGTCTTCATCTTCTTGACCAATGTGAATGCCATCTGCATCAATTTCAAGTGCCAATTCAAGATCATCATTGACGATAAAAGGAATTCCATTTTGTTTACAAATAGCCTGTAATTTTTTTGCCAACTTTATTTTTTCAGAGCCCTTTTTGGCATGGGTCCCCTTTTCTCTGAATTGAAAAAAAGTAATACCTCCTTCAATCGCTTCCTGTAGTACAATTTCAGGATCCTTCAAACAATTATTGCTCCCCATCACAAAATAAAGCTGAAGCTTTTTTCTTAGCTCTTCTTCGGAATATCTCATTTACATAATGCTCCCCTTTTATTATAGGCCCAATGATTCGTTGGACCGTGGCCTGTGCCGATTCGCAAATCATCTTCAATGGCAGCTTGAATAAAGTGTTTAGCAACTGATATCGAATCCACGATGTTTTTCCCTTTCGCTAATTCAGCCGTAATCGCTGCAGAAAACGTACATCCCGTTCCATGAGTATTCTTTGTAGCAATTCTCTTGCTTTCAAATTGGAAAAAGCGGTTTCCATCATATAAGAGATCAATCATTTGATCGGTTTCTTCGTGTCCGCCTTTAATCATTACATTTTTTGCACCTAGATTATAAATAAGTTTGGCAGCTTCTTTTCGTTCACTAAGATTTGTAATTTTAATGCCAGATATCACCTCTGCTTCAGGGATATTAGGAGTTATAACTGTTGCTATTGGCAATAAATAATCTTTTAGGGCTTCGATTGCTTCCGCTTGTAATAATGGTGATCCTCCTTTTGCAATCATCACCGGGTCTATTACAAGATTAGACCATTGATATTGCGTGATTTTTTCCGCGACAACCTTAATAATTTCACTGTTAAAAAGCATGCCTGTCTTTACTGCATCTGGTGTTAAGTCTGTACCGATTGAATCAATTTGCTTTGCAATACCTTCAACACTTAGCGGATATACCCCTTGTACACCAGTTGTATTTTGTGCTGTAATTGCCGTAATAGCCGTCATTCCATATACACCAAGTTCTTGAAACGTTTTTACATCTGCCTGGATTCCCGCTCCCCCACCGGAATCTGAGCCAGCAATAGTAAGTGCCTTGAAAACTTTCATTAGATACTCACTCCATTTCTTTTTATACAACACAAAAAGCCAACCAAAATAGGTTGGCCTTCTGTTTTAAAACAGAATTAGTCGCATTCCCTACGTTGGTACTAACCAAATCAGGTTCAAGGGTTAGACAATCGTCCTCTCAGCCATACGGCACCCCTAGCTAATCTTTCAGTATTTATATGAATCTTAATTTAGTATATCAATACTTTTTATCTTTGTTAAGTTACTAATTACACAAAAGTTTCATAATTAAGAAAACATTAACCAAGGCTTATAAATTATAATTAATTTAAACTTTTCATACAGGAGATTAATGAATGAAAACATTTACACTTACTTTTAATGATTTTACTTGCTATAGGTACCTCCGCAATGGGATCAGCGATTTTATTAAAGACATGGTCGCGGATGATTCTACTCTTGTTGAGGTCGTCCTAAATGAAGCGGTTAATAATGCTATTAAGCATGGAAGAAATAAAAAAGTGCTGGTACGGGTTAAAATTCAAAAAAATGGATTCCTAGTTATTAGGGTAAAAGATAGAGGCAAAGGCTTTGCAGTAGATGAAACTATTCAAAAGGTAAATGAAACTAATATGATGAAAGATATAAATTATACAACTTTAAAAGAATCAGGCAGAGGCTTATTTATTATGCAGCAGGTAATGGATAAAGTCATTTATAATAAGAAGGGAAATGATGTGTTGCTGGTGAAAAATATACAACGCAGAAAACAAATTCAATAGGTGATAAAAATGCGGATTCAGGATTTGAGTTTGAAAGTAAAGCTTGGTTCAATTTTTACAATTGCCTTACTTTTAAACTTTTTTGGATTTTATGTAATGATTAATTTTCTGGATGAACATAAACATGATAGTCATCTAATTAATCTAGCGGGTTCCCAAAGAATGTTAACGATACAAATGGTTAACGAGGCTTACCATGTGGCAGAAAGCAATCCCATCTATTACACTCAACTTCGTGTAACAGCCAAAAAGTTTGAGAAAAATCAAGAGGATCTTATTTTCGGTAATAATAGCTCCGGTATCCATGGAATAAAGGCGCCAAATATTACAGCCCACCTTGTAGAGGTATTACATGAATGGCAGCCTTTTTCACAGAAATTGGACAGGCTTATTAAGTCAGATGATCCATCTGAAAAGAGACAAATAGCGGCTGAAATACAACAAGATAGCTTCTTGTTACTAAGAAAAGTTAATAATGTAACGAATCAAATTGAGCAAAATTCAGAGCACAAGGTAGAAATTATTAAAAATATCCAGATTTCAATTATGCTTGTAAATGTATTCATTTTCCTTTTCGCCACATGGGCAAGCATCCATCATATTATTCATCCAATTACGGATGTCATTCAGCTAATGAAAAGAGTTGCAGACGGAGATATCAATGTTAAAAAGCTAACCATTGAACGCAGTGATGAAGTTGGGCATCTTGCCCAATCATTCAATCAGATGGTTTCCAACTTGAAGCATCTCGTTTTAACCGGTAAAGTCCAGGTCGATTTTCTGCCACCTGAGCTGAACAACGAAAACTTTGAAATCAAAAGTATATATAAACCATCTGAATATGTTAGCGGCGATTTTTATCATTATATTTGGGATAAGGAAAGAAATACATTGTATGGGTACTTAATCGATATTATGGGACATGGTTTGGATACAGCTCTTCACACTTCGCATATTCACGTTTTATTTGAACAAGCTGCCCATAAACATGATTTATCACTAGCAGAAAAAGTTAAGTGGGTCAATCATGAATCTATTAAATTTTTAACAAATGAGACGTTTGCAACAGGTATCTGCTTTGAATTTAACTTTCTAACATCTTCATTAAAGTATGTTTCTTGTGGGATTAATCACTTTATTGCAATGACAAAGGAGCAAAAAGGAATGATTACTGTCGAAGGGGCTTTTTTAGGAATAATGGGAGCAATGCCCTTCGAAGAATATGAAATGCCGTTTAAGTCAGGTGATTATTTCAACTTCTTAACGGATGGCTTACTCGACCACTTACATGTAGATCAATATAAATTTCCAAGCAGCTTTCAAGCTTCATATGAAATGCTAGTAGCCTTAAGTAATAGTACTATTATCACAGATGATGCATCTGGACTATGTATAAATATTAAATAACATGATAATATATTCCTATTAAAATCGATGGAGTGATTGAATGAAAATGAGTCTGAAAGTTAAATTATTAGGCAGCTTCGTTGTGCTAATAACCTTGCCGATTATTGCTTTAGCCGTTTTATCGTACAATATGACAGCCGATTCAATGCAAGAAACGATTGAAAAGGAATTAGTTGAAACAACTAGATTAACAGCAGAATCAATTAATCAAACCGTACAATCCACCACATCACTCATACAGCTGCAAAGTAAAACTGAACTTATACGTAAAATGACGAGGGAAAGTGATTCGGAGAATAAAAACATTGTACTAAACATGCTTCAAAATTTTGTAAGTGATAATAAAGATTTAATCGAAATGATCCTAATTACGGATGAAAACGGCATCGCTTATATGAACAGTTCCAGCACCAATGAGGTGACAGACTTATCAGATAGACAATATGTGAAGGATGCACTAAATGGGAAATATTCTATTAGTGATGTTATAACTTCAAAAGTTACGAAAGAACCTGTTATAGCGATTGCCTTCCCATTGTTAACAGATAATCAGAAGGTTAACGGCCTTCTAATTGGTACGGTCAAATTCGATAAAATTACTGAAAAAGCCGAACAAATCAAAATTGGTAAATCTGGATATGCCTATATGGTAGATAAAGATGGACTTTTAGTTTCCCACCCGGTAAAAGACAAGGTTTTAAAAGAAAATGTACTGAACACAGGTTCTACTGAACTAAAGGAATATGTAAGAAAAATGAATGCAGGAGAAACTGGGAGCGGCTATTATACATACGAAGGAATTTATAAATTTGTTACCTTCCAACCTGCCGCTAAGTGGAGCATTGCTGTAACAGCAAATTATGATGATTATATGGCCCCCGCTTATAAAATAAGAAAAAGTAGTATAATTATTTCAACGGTGGCCATCATTCTTGCGATTCTTGCTGCTTACTTTATTTCAGCTAGAATTGTTAATTCGATTAGGAAGCTTCAAACGGCTATGGAGTTGGGCGGCAGTGGAGACTTAACAATCCAAACATCAATCCAATCTAAGGACGAACTGGAGGATCTTAGTAATTCCTTTAATACAATGATTGATAATCAAGTGAAAATCATTAAACAAGTTTATGCTGCGTCAGATGAATTAGCTGCAGCATCGGAAGAAATGGCTGCATCAACTGAACAAGTATCGACTTCCTCAACTGAAGTTGCCGAAAGTACACATCGACTTGCAATCGAAGCTGAAAATGGAAATTTTGCGATCATTGATACTTCAAAAGCATTGTTGGAATTATCATCATTAATTCAAATTGCCAAAAATAAAGCGACATCCGCTGACCAAAGCTCGCAATTTACTTTAAGAACGGCAAATGATGGTAAAGAAACCGTCTTAGATGTTATTACAAGAATGGAACATATTAAAGCAAAAATGGAAGAAACAAAGACTCATATTTCATCTTTAGAACAATATTCAAAGGAAATAACGTCCATTACCGATACAATTACAAATTTAGCAGAACAAACAAATCTATTAGCATTAAATGCCGCCATTGAAGCGGCCCGTGCCGGTGAAGCTGGAAAAGGCTTTGCGGTTGTAGCTAACGAAGTCCGTAAATTGGCAGAGCAATCTAACAGTGGGGCTACAGAGGTGGCGAATCTAATTAGAAAAGTAACAGAAACAACCGCAAATACAGTTATTGCAACCGATCAAAGCAGTAAACAGGTTGAAGAAGGAGTTGAGGCGGTTACAAAGGCTGGAGATGCTTTAGAAAAAATAGTAGAGGCGGTCTTGAAAACAGTCACTGATGTTAACGGAATTGTATCTGTTACCGATAATGAGGTTGCTACTTCTGAGAAAATCGTAGAACTTATCAATTCATTGGCAACCTTTATCGAGACCACGGCTGCAAGTGCTGAAGAGGTTTCTGCTTCGACAGAAGAAACTTCAGCAGCAATGGAAACTATTGCATCAAGTACTGAACAAATAAATGCAATGGCACTGCAACTTAAAACTTCAATCGAGAAATTCAAGCTTACTGATTAAAGGAGTGGTAATATGTCTTTTCAAATAAATGCCAAAGCTGATGAAGTGTTCGTGACCTTAGAAAAAGAAGTATATGTTGAACAAGCCTCTAATTTTAGAGAAGCGCTTATGCCCTATCTTAATAATGGATATAAAAACTTCACCTTAGACGTCAGTTCCTTAACCTACATTGACAGCTCTGGTTTAGGTGTTTTAATCGGCATCCAAAAGCGAGCAATGTCGAATGGTGGAAAGGTTATTATTAAAGGACTAAATGGACAAGTAAAGGAACTATTTGTACTTACTAGATTAACAAAAATATTTGAGATTGTGGATTAAAATGAAAGCCGCTTATCCTTTTAAACTTGGATAAGCGGCTTTTAATTTCCTTTTCTATATAACTCTATTGTACAAATTTCCCATTCCGGGTTAGTCTCACTTAAAATTTGTCTTACCTCATACTTCGTTTTTGCTTTTACTTTTAATAAATCTATAGTTGCCCCTTTTTTTACCCAAACATTATACTGGTTGCTATTTTTACTAGTTGAAACTTGTAGATTTTGCAGATTGGCCTCTTTCTCTTTCCGTTCAATTTTAATGTCTAAATCTAAGGCATCCAATACTTTATATAAAGTATCAAGCCTTGGTCGATTGGATACACTCGTTAACCGTGATATTGCAGGAGAACACAAACCAGTCATTTCTTCTATATCTTTAAGTG
Organism: Schinkia azotoformans; assembly: GCF_035811335.1. NCBI lineage: Bacteria > Bacillati > Bacillota > Bacilli > Caryophanales > Bacillaceae > Schinkia > Schinkia azotoformans. The sequence continues at coordinate 123,688 of NZ_JARSMD010000019.1, read as the reverse complement.
ATAAATTAAGCTCTTTTCTCCTCGCCTCTATCATGTTAGCAATCTTTGAATAGCGATTAATATAGTCATGATTGCTTTCGATCTTCGTTTTTGATGTCATGCTCTCCCCCCCAGTCGCATTCTTGTATCTAAAATATAATTATACAACTAATTTGTTGAAGTTTGTAAAAAAAACAAGAAATTGGATAGCTAATTCCTCAAGTTTACTTTATATTTTAAATAAATCTACTTTTAAAATTATTAAGTTTAGTTGCATAGGAGGAAATTGTATGGTTAAAATGTCTGTTAGAAAAAAACTTATAACAGTTACCTTGTTGTTATTAGCAATACCAAGTCTTGTAATAGGACTCATTGGCTTTAGTACAGCAAAGTCAAGCCTTGAAGACCAAGGGAAAATCGGATTAAAGAACAACGTCAATATGGCGTTGGAAATGATCAAATCTCTTAATGAAGAAATAGAAAACGGACATCTAACCCTTGAGGAAGCCCAAGAACGATTTAGAGTTGCAATTCTAGGAGAAAAGCAGGCAGATGGCACACGTCCAATCAACAAGAATATAGACATGGGGGAATATGGATATTTTGTTGTATATGATAGAGCTGGCAAGAATCTTGCGCATCCAACTAAGGAAGGCGTGAACATGATCGATGTGAAAGATGAAAATGGCGTACTATTTGTTCAAGAACAAATTTCTAGAGCGGAAAACGGTGGTGGCTTCACAACTTATAAGTTCGCTTTGCCAGATAATCCGAATCAAATTGAATCCAAAATTACGTACACAGCGAAAGCTCCCGAATGGGGCTGGTATATTTCAGCAGGTACATACATGATTGATTTTAATAGTGGTGCAAATAAGATTTTAAGCACTTTATTCATCTCGTTAGGAATTGCACTTGTACTTGGGGCTATAATCATTTATTACTTTGCAAACTCTTTCTCAAAACCCATTATTGAAATTGCCAAAAATGCTGAAAAAATAGCGGGAAAGGATCTATCAATTGCAATTTTAAATGTAAAAAATAAAGATGAAATTGGTGAACTTGCAAAAAGCTTTAACTACATGGTTACAAGCTTAAGAGCGATGATTCAAAATATTGATGAAGCCTCTCAGCAGGTTGCTTCAACTTCTGAAGAACTAATGGCAAGTAGTGAACAAACGAGTCAAGCGACGGAACTTATTACTCAATCCATCCAACAAATTGCGGTTGGTTCAGACTCTAGTTTAAAAGGAACAAGCGAGGCAAATGAGGTTGTCTCTGAAATTTCTAAAGGAATGGACCAAATTGCTCAAAATATCCAAGAAGTTTCCGATACATCTTTACAAACCTCACAAGCTGCAAAAACAGGCAACGAAACGATAAAAGACTCGATTGAACAGATGAGTCTAGTACATCAATCAACTGAAGAGATGAGCAAAGTCATAACATCACTTGGTGTTAAGTCACAAGAAATAAGTCAAGTAATTTCACTCATTACAAATATCGCAGAGCAAACAAACTTACTTGCACTGAACGCTGCGATTGAGGCTGCTAGAGCAGGTGAACATGGAAAAGGCTTTGCCGTTGTAGCAGATGAAGTTCGAAAATTGGCTGAACAGTCTGGCCACGCTACAAAGGACGTTAGTCAATTAATTTCTGAAATTCAAAAAGAAGTGGATCAAACCGTTCGTGCAATGGAAATGGGACAAAACCGCGTAAAAGAAGGCATTGTTTCTGTTAACAACGCGGGTGAGGCATTTAAGCAAATTACAAATCATGTAGACCATGTGTCTGCACAGATTCAGGATGTTTCGGCCGCTGTTGAGGAAATTAATGCGAGCACAGACCAATTAGTGCAAGTAATCAATGAAGCCCAAAAAATCGCCGAACAACAGTCAAGTTATTCGCAAAATGTGGCTGCATCTGCTGAGGAACAAAATGCATCCATGGAAGAAATCGCTGCAGCTTCCGGAATGCTGGCTGATATGGCTGAGAAATTACAACACACTGTTTCGTCTTTTAAATTATAAAATTGCATATGCGTTTTTTGTAAGGAACAGGACTGCACCTGTTCCTTTTTATTTTTTCAAAGAACTACAAATAGAATTAGAAAGTAATGACTAATATTGTGAACTATTGGGGAATTTACCATTAAAGGAGGGTTAATTAATGAACTATAAAAAATTATGGGTCTGGCTTAGCCTGGTCATTATTATTTCTTTTGGTATTTTAGGATATTATGGTGGTCGTATCTATCAGGTCATGCCACCGATTCCTGAAAGAGTTGTAACAGAGGATGGCATTGAATTATTTACCGGTCAAGATATTAAGGACGGACAGAATGTTTGGCAGTCGATTGGCGGTCAGGAACTCGGTAGCATTTGGGGCCACGGAGCCTATGTTGCACCTGACTGGAATGCTGATTGGCTGCATCGCGAAGCATTATTTATTTTGGATAAATGGGGGCACGCAGAGTACGGAAACTATTTCATAGATTTAAATGAGGAACAACAAGCACAACTGCGAGCACGTTTAACAAAAGAAATGCGAACGAACACTTATGATGAAGCAACAAAGGAATTGGTTATTTCTAATGACCGCATGGAGGCTTTTCAATATTTAAGCAGCTATTATAGCGGCTTATTCATGGATAATCCTGAGCTTAGTGAATTAAGAGATCAATATGCTATACCAAAGAATACAATTAAAAGTCAAGAGCGTATGGATTTAATGAATACCTTTTTCTTCTGGAGTACGTGGGCCACCGTTACTAATCGACCTGGGGATAATGTTTCATATACAAACAATTGGCCAAGTGAAGTTTTAGTTGAAAATCGGCCAACAAGTGAACTAATTATCTGGTCTATCATTAGTTTTGTTATGCTATTAGCGGGAGTTGGTGCACTTGCGTGGTATTTTGCGGTGCAACGTCATAAGGAGCCACATCTACCGGAAGTGTATCCTGAGAAGGACCCATTATTAGGGTTAGCTCCAACTCCTTCGATGAAGGCTACATTGAAGTATTTTTGGATCGTAACTGCATTGATCGTCGTTCAAGTTGGCCTGGGTGCAGTAACTGCCCACTATGCAGTAGAAGGTTCCGGTTTTTATGGAATCCCAATCCAAGAATGGATTCCGTATTCTGTAACACGAACTTGGCATACTCAATTAGGTATATTGTGGATTGCAACTGCATGGCTTGCAACCGGTCTTTATATGGCCCCTGCCGTTTCTGGTTATGAGCCGAAGTGGCAACGCGGATTAGTTAATTTCCTGTTTATCTGCTTGCTCATTATCGTTGTAGGTTCAATGGCTGGACAATGGATGGGTGTATTCCAAAAGTTCGATTTCCAAGCAAATTTCTGGTTTGGACATCAAGGTTTTGAATATGTTGATTTAGGACGTTTTTGGCAAATTTTTTTAACTGTTGGTTTGTTTTTATGGTTATTTTTAATGGGGAGAGCTCTTTTACCGGCCTTTAAGAAATCATCTGAAGACCGTCACTTATTGGCAATGTTTTTACTCGCTGCTACTGCTATTCCTTTATTTTATATTCCCGGTTTATTGTGGGGACAACAATCACATCTTGCGATGGCAGAGTATTGGCGCTGGTGGATTGTCCACTTATGGGTTGAAGGATTTTTTGAAGTGTTCGCTACAGTCGTTATGGCTTTCCTTTTTACAAGAATGGGGCTTTTGCGTACAGGAACAGCGACAGCTTCTGTATTATTCTCGACGATCATTTTCTTGTTCGGTGGCATCATCGGAACATTCCACCATTTATATTTCAGCGGAACACCGATGGGCGTTCTTGCCTACGGAGCGGTGTTTAGTGCTTTAGAGGTTGTTCCACTAGTATTAATCGGATTTGAAGCCTATGAAAACTTAACATTAAGCCGTACAAGGGAATGGGTTAAGGAATACAAATATGCGATCTATTGTTTCGTTTCTGTTGCTTTTTGGAATCTTGTTGGAGCAGGACTGTTTGGATTCTTTATTAACCCGCCGATTTCACTATATTACATGCAAGGGTTAAATACAACACCGCTCCATGGACATACAGCCCTTTTTGGAGTATATGGGATGCTCGGGATTGGATTGATGCTCTTCTGTTTAAAAGGACTTACAAGGCAAAAACATTGGAAAACAAAGCTTTTAAGCTTTTCGTTTTGGGCTATTAATATTGGACTTTTGTTAATGGCACTATTAAGTTTATTGCCGGTTGGTTTATTACAAACATGGGCCAGCTTTGAGCATGGCATGTGGTATGCACGCTCAGCAGAATTTTTACAAAAGGACATTGTTCAAACCTTTGTATGGCTTCGACTAATTGGAGATACCATTTTTGCAATTGGCATATTAGCTTTAGGCTGGTTTATTATTGGCTTAAAGACTGGACGGTCACTTCTTGACAAAAATGCAATATCTTAAATTTTGGAATAAGGGGCTGACATACCTTCAGCCCCTAAATGTTTACAGCTTCCTTACTGTTCAATTCTGTTAACTGAAATTGATCTTGAGTTGCAAGCTCCTTCATAATCTCGACAAGTCGGGAATGGTGTGTAAAGAAGATAATTTGGGTCTCTTTTGACAGTTCTAGTAAAATTTTAAGTGTTTCTTTTGAACGAACATCATCAAAATGAACAAGAATATCATCCACTATAAATGGAATCGGCTCATTTTCGTTCCCATATTTTTCTATACTAGCTATTCTGAGCGATAAATAAAGCTGATCAATTGTCCCATCACTCATACCGTCAATGGATATCTTTTCACCATTGTCGCGAACACCCATTAATACCCTTTGATCCTTTTCATTATAATCTACGATCAATTCCGAAAAAGATTGTAATGTTAACCTTTCAAAAAGCTCGCTTGCACGTTTTAAAATTGGATCCTGATTTTGGTTCCGATAATATTCAATCCCTTTTTGAAGAAGGGTTGAGGCAAGCTTTATTTGAATATATTGGTCTGTTAGGTCCGCTAATTTCGCATGCATGCTTTCCTTTTTTTGTTCAGCCAATACAGAGGAGGTATTGTTCCCTTGGATTTTTTCCTCGAATTCCTTTTTAATAACACCATGGGATTGCTCCAACTCTGAGCGAACAGGTTCAATTTCACTAAGTTTTCTATTGATTTCTTCTAACTCAACATCGATACTGTCCCGATCAAATTGATCAACCTCTTTAGTAATTTCATGAAGAGAAAGCCCACCGCCGATATCTATTAGCTCTTCTTCTAAAGTACGGATTCTATTTTCGTAGTCTTTCTTTCCTATAAACTTTACTTCAACTTTTTCTAATTCCTCAATACTGCTGCATTTTGCTTGCATCATGAGATCATTTAAATAATTTTCAGCTGCATCAATCTCAAGGACAGCTTCTCTAATTGCTCTTTCAAGTCTCTTTATATGATTGCTTAATTCTTTCGACCTTACTTTATCCTCTTTCGCCTGCCCTAGTTTCGCGTTCAATTCGCTTACCACGATATCTACGGCTTTTTCATCATAGGAAAGTGAAGTGGATTTTAAGAGATTGTGCACTCTTTCTTCATAATGGGCAATTTGCTCTAGAATCGAATTATGTTTTTTCTCAACTCCATTTAATTCATCGTATGCCTTTGTACATTCCTCGTACATATGGACAATTTTTTCGGCAACTACTACTGAAGTCGTATCGGTTATATTAGTACCGTTAATCGCTTCCAACCATTGGTCTTTCCAATTCTCCAATTTTTGATAAAGCTCTTTATTCCTAAAGGAAAGATTATTAATTCTATGCTTTATGCCTGAGATACTATCATCAAGTCTTGTGCGCTTATTCCAATCTTCATTCACTTTTCTCTGTTGTTTTTCTGCCATTTGCAATAACTCTGCCAGTGTTTTTTGCTGATCAACATCGACAAGTGAAGCAAGCACTGTTATTAACGATTGCTTATATTGGGCTATCTTGTTTTCTAATTCGCGAATAGCTTTTTGTTCTTTCTCATAATCATGGAACATGCCTTTGATTTGTCCATACTTTACTACCCATTCCCTCATTTCCTCTGGCGATAATGGCTTAATGGATGTTGATTCCCAAAGCTTGTCCCAAGATTTTTGCCAGTCTGCTAATTCCTTTATTAGTTCATCCTTCTTCTGTTCAAGTTCAATAATTTTGTCTTTACACCTTTTGATATCATCCAGGTGCTTTTTCTTTGCCCCTACCTTTTCGGCTTCACTTCTCATTTTGTCTGCAACAGCATCTGCATCAGTTACCAAGTTTTCATAAACTGATTCGATCTTTTTCCCGTTCGTAAACTCGTTAAAAGCTTGTTCATCCAAGTCTCCTCGTTCAAGCTTGGTTCGAATGAACTTCCAGCCTTGATCACGATGAGAACGAATCGATAATAATTTATCCTCGGACGGTATTTCCGTTAATGCTTCCAAATGGTGGATTTGTTCTTCATAATTTGAAATTGACTCAGTTTGAATTATGAATTGTTCATTTGTTTTTTCTAGGTTTTTTAGAATCTCGGTATACTCTTGCTCATACTTCTTAATTGTTTCGGCAAGTACAGGAACTGATATCTCTACTAATTCTTTATATGTTCCACTCCATAACGGCAGTTGTTTAACCATTTCCTCAAGAAGTTGCTCTGTTTGATTGTTATCGATGATACATAATTTTAGCGATTCTTCTATATCACCGGCCCGTTTTACAATGTCGATGACATTTTCCAACTCTTCAATGTTTGGGGGCACAGGAAAAGAAAAGTATTCCTCTTCCTTCGCTTTTAAGTCACTTTCAATTTCCCGTCGCTCTTTTTCATTCGTTTCAAGAGCCTGGTCAAGCAATGGTTTGTCTTTACACAGCTCACGAATTTTTTCCTTTTTCGCTAACCGTAGACGGTATTTTTCGATATGATCAAGCCGGGCATGAACAGAATCTATTTCTTTCATGAAGCTAATGACTCTTGCCTCAAGCAATTTTCTTTCCGCTTCCAACATTGGAGCTTGTTTTACATTATTTTGATAGCTTTGCAGTTCCCGATAAAGAGCATCAATTAACGCAGCCTGTTCTAATAGACCTTCAGGGATCGTAATTTCTTGAAGCTCCTTTTTTGTTTCTTCCCATTCATCTTCAGCTTTCATTTTTTCTTTCCCAGCACTCTCTAATCTTTGTACCATTTCCTTTCGAAGCTCTTCAATATTATCGGGCAACGCCGGTACTTCACCAAGTTCCAACAACTTATTTCTTAGTTCCCTTAATTTTGCTATTTTAGGTAATGTCAACTTCATTCGTTGAAGCTTTTCCCGTTCACTCGATAATATTTTTACTTCTCTTATGAGGCTCTCAATTTCTTTCTTACCATTATTATATTTTCTTTCAAGTTCTTTCCAGTCTTGGACCTTTAATTGATATTGGGCTATTTCTTTTCTAAGTTCTTTTTCTTCCTTTAATAGTTTATTTAACTCCGGTGTCGACCCTCTCTTTTTGTATAGGTCAGCGGACTTTTTCTCCAGGTCTTCAAAAACTTTTCTTAGCACACTTATTCCTGATGCGGCTGAAAACAAGCTTTCTCCTAAATTTCCTCCGCTTTCTAGCAGGCTTTCCCCACCTTCACGAAGAGTTTCATGATTAAGGGCAAACATATTTGTAAAATGGTTGTCTGAAATTCCATGCAAAAATCCATCAATCACCGACTCATTAAGCACGTTTCCATTTGTGTCAATGATTGTGTTCTTTTTACCTTTTCGGCGAATATATCGAACAGTTTCACCCTCTGTATTTTGAAGTTCTCCTTCAATCCTTAGTTTCGTATTCCCATGTAAAAATGCGTCTAAAGTTTGCTGTGGAAAGCCGAATAGGAAGTGATTAATGGAACGTAATGCCGTACTTTTCCCTGCTTCATTTAACCCGTAGATAAGATGGAAATTTTTCGATGGATCAAAATGAATTTCATAATCAGTAAAGTGACCGAAGGCCCGCAAATTTAAATAATTAAATCGCATTTACACTTCCACCCCTGTCTTTGTTAAATAATAAAGAATTAAATCTTCAACATCCGCCAATTTTTTCTTTATTAAATCGGGATTGGTAAAGTCAAATCCATCTTCACCATTTTTGAGTTCATAAGGCAAGGATTGCTGCACGTCTTCAAATTCAGCTAACAATTCTTTTATCATTTCATCATTATTTTCAATATCATTAATGAAATCTAATATAACGGCAATTGGTGTATGCTGGGCCTTTAGTGCATGAACATCAATTAAATGAGAGGTTTCAATTTTAACCTTTTCAACCCAAACATCTCCTATACCAACTTCTAAGGCTATCGAGCGGATATTATTCGTCAAATGCTCTTTAGCAACAATTAACTCCTGATGAGCCTTTGTTGGACCAATAATCCGGAACCGAACAGCCAAGAACCGCCCTTCTGCATCTTGAACCTTTTTTTCTAATTCCTCATGGATTCTTTCCATTATTTCCTCAAAATTTTCAAGACCGCTTACATCAATTTCACAAAGTTCCCAGCGTAGTACATCCAGTGACAAATGCGTATAAGACTCAATTTCACCATTTTCCACCCTCACAAGTGTGCATCCTTTGTCACCTGTTTCTTTTATATGTCTTCCTTGAATATTCCCTGAAAAAAGAATAACAGGTTTATTTTTATGAAGGACTTCACGTAGATGGATATGACCCAACGCCCAATAATCGTACCCTTTTTCCTTCATATCATCGATTGAACATGGCGCATAGTTTTCATGATCTTCCCGCCCTGTCGCACTTGTATGAAGAACACCAATATTAACACAGCCTTCAATTCTATTAGGGTAATTTTTTACTAGATTCTCTTCTATTGATCGATGAGCGAAGCCTTGTCCGTGTATAGCAACACCGAGTTCGTCAAGGATAATAGTTTCCGGCTCCTTTGTTGAAAATTCGAAGACATTATCGGGAAGCTTCAATTCCTTCGTTATTAAACTGGCAGCATCATGGTTGCCACGGATAAGGAATACTTTAATATCAGCTTTTTGCAAACGGACCATTTGACTGGCAAAAAACAAACCTGTGTTGTAATCTTTCCAGTCACCATCATATAAATCGCCAGCAATGATGATGAATGAAACCTGTCTCTCAATCGCTGTGTCTACTAAATTCCTGAACGCATCTCTAGTTGCACTACGGATTCTATCAACCGGTGCTCCTTCATATTGCTCAAGTCCTGATAATGGACTGTCAAGATGTATATCTGCAGCATGAATAAATGAAAATGACAAGACTTCATCGCCTCCAACTTTTTCCTATTTCCCTATCGTTACACCTATTATAGCAAACAAACGTTCCTAATAACAAGCTTTAAAAATTCACACAACTTTAAAAAGTCTATCACTATTTAAATGGTAGAATAGTATTATAAATAGTAGAGGAGAGATTTCTAATGTTCTCAAAAGTACTTGTGGCTTATGATGGATCAGATTTAGCAAAAAAGGCTCTACAAATGGCAATGAAACTTTCTCAAGAGAATCCTGATTTGGGTGTCGAAATCGTACATGTTTACCAAATTCCCACAGTTGCAATTGGAGAGGGGGTTTATACCCCTTCCGCCCAGGCTGCTATGAACTACCTTGAAAATGCTCAAAAAGTCTTAGCTGAAGCCGAAGAATTAGTAGCAGGTACAATTAAGAATTTCAATGTAACATTAAAAGAAGGAAATATTGCGAGAAATTTATTGGATCATGCCAATGAGACAGGATGTGATTTTATATTGATAGGCAGTCGCGGACTTAGCGGCATAAAGGAATATTTTCTTGGCAGTGTCAGCCACAATGTTGTTCAAAAATCTAATGTACCAGTTTTAATCGTTAAATAATATTAAAGAAGGAAAACCTCCTTGGCGGATTTATGCAGCCTAGGAGGTTTTGATATTATGATTGTTATCGTTGTGCTAGATATTCTTCAAAAGTATATCCATTTTCATAAATTACTGTTGCCACATCCTTGCCAACATAACGAATATGCCAAGGCTCGTAAATATAGCCAGTTATGTCTTCTTTCTCTTTTGGATAGCGAATAATAAAACCATACTTATGAGCGTTGTTCTTTAACCAAATTCCTTCTTTTGTTTCACCAAACTCTTCTATTAAATCATATCCAACATACTTGGATGTTACATCCATGGCTAGTCCTGTTTGATGTTCACTTTGTCCAGCCTCGGCACTCACTCTTCTGGCTTCCTTTTCCCCTTTTTTGGCAACATTTGAAGCAAAAATTGCTTCCTGTCTTGAATAGGAACGATATCCAGAAGCACCTAATAATTCAATTTGCTCCTCTTTTGCCGCAGCAAATAGTTCTTCTAGGGCTTCTGCAGCAGCTTTGCGGACATAGCGTTTAGGGATGTCCTCTTCAAAAGAAAAAGGAATATTTGGTGCAACTAAATCGCTAGGTTCATAATCTTCAGGTAGTGTATTTTTCTTATTTACTAAAACTAATAGATCATCTGAGTTTGAAACCACTTTGATAACTTCATCTTTCTTTTCAATACTGTCTGTATTTTCTTGAGGTGTTTCTTTTTTTATTGGCTGCTTTGCTACTTCAGAGTCGATTAATTTTTCCTCAATTGGAACAGCGGCATCTACACTTTGCGCACTACTATTAATGATTTCAGCATTGCTACAACCAGTTAGTACCAGCCCTATCGTTAATGCGATAAATGGCTTTTTCATTATTTATAACTCCTTTTAATCTATTTTTCAAATTCTATTATATTATAATTCTCATGTCAACGAATGACAATTTTCTACTATTTTTTATAAAAAACTTGGTAATCTGATAGAAAAGCTAGTTCCCTTGCCAATTTCACTAGTAACTGAAATCGTTCCCTCATGTGCTTCCACAAATCCTTTTGCAATGGATAGACCCAAACCAGTCCCACCTTGATCCCGGTTTCTTGACGAGTCAGTTCGGGAAAAGCGGTCAAAAATTGTTGGTAAGATTTTCGGATCAATACCTGAACCTGTATCGGAAATCGTAATTACCACTTCACCTGTGTTTTTATCGTAATCCGAAAGAATCGTTATTTCACCGTTTCGTGGTGTATGTCTAAGCGCATTATCCAATATATTAACAATGACCTGCGTCATCCTGTCCTCATCTAATGGAAGTATAATTTCTTTAATCAGTAAACGTTTTTTAAGTGTGATATTTTTGTCATCAGTTAAAGCAAGGAAGTTTGAAATAACTTTATCAAGGAATTGATTCACATTTAAAGGCGCTTTGTTTAGCGGAAGTTTCCCCGCTTCTGCTAAAGACAACTGTTGAAGATTGTTAACTAAACGGGAAAGCCGGTAAACTTCATCAACAAGAAGCATAATTTCTTTTTCGTTCGCTTCAATCACACCCTCCTGGATAGATTCGAGTTTTCCACGAATAATCGCCAGTGGTGTTCGAAGTTCATGGGCCACATCTGCCATCAGATTTTGTCTAAGCCTTTCATTTTGCGCCAACTGTTCTGTCATATGATTGAAAGCTTGTACAAGATGGGAGAATTCATCCTTTTTATTCACCTCAACGCGAAATGAGGTATCACCGGATGATACCTTCTCGATTCCTTTGAGTAATTTAGCGACCGGCTTTGTCAAACCTTTAGCAATGATAAAACCTACTGCAACAGCAATCAGGCTGCCAATCATTGTACCTAGTAAAATAGTAGAATTAGTTGAATGGATAAATTGCTTCACTAGATTTTGCTGGATTAAATCTTCTTCACGGATTATGATGAGCTCACCGACTTTTTTATTATTAAAAAGTAAGTCACGATGAATCCCTGGAACCTCCAAAGCCGGTTTTCCATTATATAATTGTTTAGAGTCAGCAATAATAACGCCTTTGGTGTTAGCTATTAATACTTGCAGATTGAGGAGCATCGGTGTTCCCACCATCCCCCCATGCCTTCTCCCCATCATCATTTGATTGGACTCTAGCACTTGTTCTACATTTTGAAAGCTATGATTTAATTCGTAATAGCTTTCGAAATATATCTCCAATCGATCAACTATTCCCATTTCCTGATTTACTAGAAATTGCTGAAATTCCGTTTTGATTTGATTTTGAAAATAAAAATACTGAAATAATCCCATCAATAATACAATTGTCGTTACCGCAAAAATTAATTTTGAGAGAAGCTTCATAGTTCTCCACCAAACCGATAGCCAATCCCATACATCGTATGGATATATGTGGGATTATGCGGGTCATTTTCCACCTTTCTTCTTAAATTGCTTACATGTGTATCAATAGAACGCTCATAATTGGCATAGGTTTCACCAAAGGCAGCATTCATTAATTGCAGGCGACTATAAACTCGTCCAGGCTTTTGCGCCAACATGGCCAAAATTTTGAATTCCGTCGGGGTTAAATTTACTCTTTTTCCACTGACAAAAACTTCGTATGTGGATAGATTAATCATGATCTCTCCATGCTCAAGGATTTCATCTTCATCTACATCTGAATCTTCATTTGTAGCTCTTCGTAAAACCGCCTTGATCCTTGCAGAAAGTTCCCGCAAACTAAATGGCTTTGTAATATAATCATCTGCTCCCATTTCTAAACCTACAATTTTATCAATCTCATCGGTCTTTGCGGTCAGCATAATGACAGGTAACTTCTTTTGAATTGAGCGGATTTCTTTAAGTGCTTCATAGCCATCCATTTCGGGCATCATGATGTCCAACAGCACCAGATCAATTTGATCATTTTTTACAGTTTGAACAGCACTGTCGCCATTTGCCGCCTCTACAGTTTCATAGCCCTCATTTTGTAAATAGGAAGATATCATTTCCCGAAGATTGTGTTCATCATCAACAACTAGTACTCTTTTAACCAATCAAATCACCTCTTTCATCTTAATTATAATGAATTTTCCCTTGGTAGATTGTGGACATTAGGGGAACATTAACAAAAGCCAAAGGCAATTTTTGCCCTTGGCTTATCTTTTAAATCCTATTATTTTACCACCACATTGGACCGGCACCCATTCGTCCTCGTCCCATTCCTGGATTTGCACCCGGCATCATGAAACATCCTCCACCTCTATGGTAGCCGGCACCTCCTGGGCCAACTCCTTCAGCATCAATCATATTCTCAACCATGGCCTTCATATTTTCCAGCATTAAATCTTTTTGCTCGTTAGTAATTGTTTTCGCCTTTACCATATCATCGAGCACGGTTTCCCTTTCAGCGATAACTGCTTTTACAACTTCAGCAGCACTAATATCCTTCTCATTCATTAGCTCTGCAATAGACTTTCCGTCCAAGCAGGCTTTATAAAGCTCATCACTAGTCATTCCCAGCTTTTCAGCAATGATTTCATGCATAGACCCTTGGAAATAAGAGCCCATGAACATTCCCATCCTTCCGTACATCGAAACATTGTTATTTGGTTGAACTTTTGCTGGAGCGTTCGCAGCTTCCCCCAGTGTCGGATTAGTCATCCCAAATGCCAATGTACCCACCATCACTGCGCCTAAAAACACCTTAAATCCTTTCATCACACATTCCACCTTTCTATAATTCTATTATTCTTTCTCTACCTTAATTATAGAAAATCATTTTATAGGTAACGTCAGGAAATTATTAAGGAATTGTTAAGATTTCAAGCTGTTTTAATGGTAAAAAATAGTTGTATCAATCATACCTACGGCTTCGACCAACAAATCATCAAATTCTTTTTTTGCATTGTATTTTAATGTTGCATCATCCTTTTGATCATTATATTTTTCTTTCTCTTCCTCTACTAATTTTTGTTTGACCTTTTCGGAATTTATTATAGTAAAGTAGCGTTGTTTCTCGTAATTCCAGAATTTCTCTTCGCCAAAGGAAGCAATCATTTCCTTGAAAGTTGCTGATGAGGATAATTCCTGCTTGATGGCTTTCATTCTTTGTTGCACTTCCTCCTCTGTAGCAGAGACCCCTTTTAAATCTGCTAAATAATCAACCGCTCTTAATTCTACAATCTGTGAAATCAGGGTTTGTTCTGGTGGACATGTATCATCTTTTGGCTTATTTGATAGTGCATTCTGTAGTTGAGCACGAAAACACTCATAATCCATTTCTTCCTGCGCTATTTTCTTTCCGCCGACGCTCGCATAAATCTGACCACTTTCATTTTGATTCTCATTTTGTTTTGCTGTTGTCACACTCGTTTTTTCACTCATACTCTTGTTTTGTTCAGCTGTTGCCGTTGATCCACTCTGATTATTACAGCCAGCCACAACGACTAAAAATATTAACAAAATAATGTATTTTAATATTTTCATTATTTTCACCTTCAATTTATGCATTCATTGTGTATCTCTTAGTTAAAATTTCTTGATAAATATCCTCTAATGTAACCTCTTTTATTTCAATATCCTTTATATTTTCGAACGATTGTAAAGCTTTCAAGGCTTTTAATTTTTCATCATAAGTACATGACAAAACATAGGAATCCTTTTGCACTTCAATTGGATAACTCAATTTATTTGTTAGTTCTGCTACATCTTGTATCCCCTTAAATGAAACCTTTATTTTCACTTCATCTTTAGCATTTCTTTTTAAATCTTGAATATTGCCAAGTGCAACTAGTTCGCCGTCACTCATAATACCGACCCGGTCAGCCAAATCCTCTACTTCACTTAAAATATGGGATGCGAAAATGATTGTTGTTCCTTCCTCATTTAGATGTTTGATAACTTTTTTGAATTGAATCGCCCAAAATGGGTCCAACCCTGATGTTGGTTCATCTAAAATTAACAAAGGTGATTTCGGTAAAAGGGCGATGGCAAATCCAATCCTCTGTGTCAGTCCCTTTGAAAAATCGCCTACTTTCTGATTTTTATAATCACTTAAACCGACTATTTCCAGCACCTCATCCTCATTTTTCTCCGAAATTTTTTGAAGCTCCGCAAAAAAATGAAGCGTTTCTTTTGCTGTCAGATGTGGGTACAAGGCCATAATTTCCGGCAAATAGGAAAATTGTTGTTTTGCATTTTTTTGAAATGGGGCTACATCAATTCCATTTATGCTAATTTGACCCGAGCTTTTTTGGATTAAACCCGTCAGCATTTTAATCAGTGTACTTTTACCTGCACCGTTATGACCTAATAAAGCAAAAATTTCACCCTGATTTATACTTAAGCTTATATTTTTTACTACTTCCTTTTTTCCATATATTTTTTTTACATTAGTAATACAAACGATAGGGTCTGTCATTTCAACACGCTCCTTTTAAAGAAAAACACTGTTAATAGAAGCGGAATGATGATCCATGCGAATATTCCACCCGTAAGCAGTATTTCACTTGAAACATTGGTAATCATCCGTGTTAACTCCACTAAACTTGGTCCAAAGATCGTTTCTCCTCCTAAATTTACAATTGCCAACGTTCTCACCGAATCAGTTGGATTGAATAGAATCGAGATTAGCAGAAACATCGCCATAGAAGTACCTTCAAACAGATTAGCGGCTGCCATGACGAGTAAATCGTAAATAAGGATAAGGAAAAACCAAATAATGGTACTTACAATAATGGCTGTTATTCTTTTCTTTGCAAGTACAGAAATTAGCATCGATATGCTTAAAAACGATAATACAAGGAGAATCGATAACATGACGAAAATTAAATATGACTTTGCATCTGCAATCGATACTTTAAAAGCAACAACCATCCCCATCAGACCAAAGCCAACAGTAATGGTGAGAATTAAAGCGGTGGCCATTCCACAATATTTCCCAACTATAAATTCAACAGCACTAATTGGTTTCGATAGCATTAAGTTCATCGTTCCGTGTTCCCGCTCCCCACTTATAGACGTACTACCCAATAAAAGCGTAATCATCGGAATTAGAAAGAGAATTAAGTTGAGTAAACTGGCCGTTGTCTTATTAAAGCTTTCAAACCCTAGTCCGGTACTTTTTATAATCCCCATGTAAATGATGGAAAAAGAAAGCACCATAAAAATAACTAAAAATGTATAAAACCAGCGATTACGAATGGAATCCAGCAATTCCTTTTCAATGAGCACTTTAATTGTGTGTATGTTCATTCTCATTATGACTGCTCCGCTCTTTTATTTTCTCTTTCACTTGATTCCACAACATCTTTTCACCACTGGATTCCGCTAAAAATTTCTCTGCATTTGTATGACTTGAAAAAGCAAGGAAACCATAATTCATGGGCGTCTCGACTTCGTCTGTAAAGACAAACGCTGCATCCTCAACTTGCACCCATTCTCTGCTATAAAAATCTCTGACATATGGTTGTCCAACTGGCAGGTTATCATTTATATACATGGTCATACAGCCAATATCATCGAATTTAGAAATTTGTCCGCTAGGCGTGACAATTTGGGTACTAAACTGGTTATCTTGCACCATCATTGTACAAGCCTCACAAATATCTACCTCCTCATCAATGGCCTCGGGCATAATGGTTCCTACCTGTCCGCAAGAAGCAAGCAGCAAAACGAGTAGAAAAAGAGAAAAGAAATTTCTTAAAATGTGTTTACCCATGCGATTCACCCCATTCAAAATCATCTGCCAAAACGAGTAGATAGGCGTACTAATAAACGAATGCTGAGAAGAACAACTACAAGTGAAACTAAAAAGGTAATCATTCCAGCTTTTTTACTTGTTTCAGTTTCCATACCTTCTAAAAATGCTCTAGAGTTTAGATCCTCTAAAAGTGGAAAAGGATCAACAACTTCAGCCCGTTCAATGACCGGAAACATTTTATCCACCGTCTGCAGCATTTTAGCAGTTGGACTTTCAACAAACAAACGAAAATGAGGGTATTTATACATAAAAAACTCAAAAGCCGATCCTGAATGATGCGCGTTGTCGCCAATTCCATCTTTTTCAATATCAATTCCTGAATAATCGCTCCAATAGTTTCCTCTATTTCCGTAATACCATTGATCATTTATTGTTATTTCATTAACCAACACCTGCTGAAGATTATCAATAAAGCTATTTTCATAGATAACATCATCCCAGTTACTACCGAGAACCTCCATTCCGATATCATTCTGAATGATGGTATTTTTCCTGAAGATGTTACCTCTCGATAAATCCGAATTAATGCCAATCGAATTATTAAAAAACAAATTATTTTCAACGATGCTATCTTCTACTGTTTGAAAAAACATCCCAAATGCCCTGTAGCCCCGATTGTTTTCAAAAATATTTTGTTCCATGTTAATCCTTTTCGAAAACATGATAGCGGCACCGGAAACATTGTTACTAAAATAATTGTTTTTAAAGCTATTGTCATTGGACCACATATAGTGCAACCCATAACGGATACCACTTATTTTATTATTAGTAACAATGGTCTTGTCTGAATGGTCAAAATACATACCATCCCGGACATCTGTAATTACATTTCCATCAATTGTATTATTTTTTGAATTAAAAAAATGAAATCCATTCCCACGTTCCGAAAACTTCTTATCTTTCAAACCATGTATTTCATTGTCTTTTATTAAATTACCTTCCGAACTATCAATATAAATGCCGAATAATACATCTTCAAATACATTATTCATGATTTTTGCATCATTCTTTTGATCAATTAATATTCCCGCATCATTATCAAGGAAATTATCACCGCTACCCTTAATTGTAAAACCGTTGATGACAACATTTGGACTTTTAATCGTAATGACATGTTTTTGCTTGTCGCCTTCAATAATGGCTTTATGTTTTTCAATAGATTCCAATGTTATAGATTTAATAATTTCTAGCTTTTCCTTATAGTTACCAGGGTAGACTTTAATGATGTCGCCATTTTTAGCCTGTTCTACTGCATCAGAAATAGTTTCGCACGATTTATCTTTTCCAACCTCAAGTTCTGCTGCATAGCTTTGTCCATCCATGAGGCAAAAAATTAGGATTGAAAAAAATACAGAAATCAGGCTGACTTTTTTGCCCATAATTTTTCACCCCATGTGCCGAGGAACACACCAATGGCGCTCAACACAAGGAAGTAAAAGCCACTTCGAAATGAACTATAAGTTGTAAAGTTAGCAAGTGTATTATCCCCAACAACAGGTGGTACAAATGGGTCTACTTTAATTGGTGCATCTGGAGATAAATTTGTTCCAAATGTATTAAGCCAATGATACATATCATACATACCTAGTGCGCCGCCGACTACGAATAAAAGACAAACAAGATAGGCTAGTTTTTTATATCCCAAAATGGCTGTTAAGGCTGTTAATATCACAATTCCCCAAATGATAAAAGGAATATATTGAAGTTCAGGAAATCCTTCTTCACTGATTTCTTCCATGCCAATATAGTGATTTAAGTTATTCAGAATATCAATTTCACCAGATAGTTTCGATGGATGGACAATAATTGCGAGACCTTCTGGATATTGTGGTGCTTCTAAATCTAAGCCCCACCATGGCAATAAGGAGGAAATGCCCAAAAGAACAGCTCCTATAATAATCAATACTCGGCTTATGATGGATAATTTTTTTGAAGTTTTCATTTTGACTCCTCCAGTTATCAGTAAAAGGGAGGATGTCTCCTCCCTAAAATATTGTCTAGCTCCAGCGCCCAGCGACTCGTATACTTCGCTTAACTAGCTTTAAGCTTTTCTTACTATTCTTTTGGTTTAACTAACATATAACCTTGCATTTCTTGGTGAAGCGCTGAACAGAAGTTTGTACAGTAGAATGGGAATACCCCTGGCTTGTCTGCTTTAAACTTAATTGTATTTGTTTGACCTGGTTGAACCTCAAAGTTAATGTCATATAAGTTAATACCAAATCCATGCGTGATGTCTTGGTCAAGGTCGATATTAGTTAAATGAATTGTAACTTCATCGCCCTCATTCACTTTAATTTCATCAGGATAAAAACGTGAGCGCACGGCAATTCCATAAACAGTCACTTTATTTCCATTTCTCTCAATTCTTGCATCTTCCTCAGACCAAATAGCATCAGGATTGTTTTCATCTTTTTCATAAATCTTCACCGGATTAATTTTGTCTGCCTTAATAATTTGGGCGTAGTGTGGCTCCGGATCAATTGGTGCTTCATTGATAATTTCCATTTTGTCACCCTCAATATCGATTAATTGCATATTTTCAGGATGTGATGGTCCAACTGGCAAGTGGCGGTCCTTAGCTAACTTATTCAATGCCACAAAGTATTTTCCATCCGGGCTTACCGTATCCCCTTCAGCAGCAGAGCCATGTCCAGGGCTGTAATGAACGGTTACCTTATCAAGAACCTTCCATTCTCCAATTTTCCATTTTGCAACGGTACTTTCAACGAAGTTTGTTGTGTAGGCATAGCCATCCGTTCCAAATTGTGTATGCAATGGTCCGAGTCCTGCTTCAACTTCTGCTGCCATGACAGAATTATAATTGACAACAGGAATACCTCTTACCTCGTCAGTAAAATCTTTATTTTCAACGGCTTGCTTAAACTTTTCAAAATCATACGCTGTTACAATTGGTGACAGTTTTCCATTTCCAACAAAGTATTTTCCATCAGGCGTAACGTCTACACCGTGCGGGCTTTTTGCAGCGGCTACTGCATAAACGATTCCTGGGGCTTTCTCAGGATCAATGACTTTTTGGCCGTTTACTTCTTCGAACTTGCCATCCTTCACTGCCTGCTCAGCAGCTTTCCAATTGATTGCAAGAATATAGTCTGTTTCATTTTTCGAAGCATTTACTTCTAGTAAATGGGTCGCCTCTTCTGTATTATATGTTGTTAAAAATGCCCATCCGTCTGAAGGACCTTTACCTGCATCAGATAGGTCAAAGTTCCATGGTGGCAGCTTTAATTGCCAAGCAGGTGTCATATGACCTGTTTTTTGATCAACACTAATTGCCTGTAGTGCACCATTATAGGACTCCTTATACTGTTCAAGCTCTTTATAAGAACCATCCATTGGGACAGAGAATCTCGTACCCATCATAAAATATTCAGTATTCGGTGTTACGAATACGGCGGAGTGTGGACCCATGATATTCGGAATTGGTCCAATAATTTGTTCTGTATGGAACGTTTTTAAGTTAATCATCGCTGCACGATTGTTTGCATTATCATTTATAAAAACAAATCTGCCATCATAATCACCATTTGTCTCACTTAATGACGGATGGTGGGCATCACCCCATGTAAAGCCACCCATCAACTCTTTCGTACGTTCATCATATCCATACCCTGTAGCTGAGTCTGGGGAAAATACTGGAATTGTACGAATTCTTCGTAATGATGGCACCCCGATAACAAACATTTGTCCAGAGTGACCGCCTGATGAAAACATATAGTATTCATCGTGCTGCCCTGGCGGCACAAATGCTTTATTTTGGGCAGATGCAATTTGCGAACTGCTCATTGTTGGGGCAGGGCCATCAGGTTGGATCACAATATTTCCGGCAACCATACCTGCAATAATCCCGATAACCATAGGGACATACCATTTACCAAATTTCATTACCTATACTCCTCCTCCGTAGTTTTATTGCTCACTGTATTCTTTTACAATACTAATAACCTTCTCTTTTTCCTCATCTGTTAGCGGTGTAGTTCCAAAAACCGCTGACATCGTTCCTTCCGGTTCTTCTAAAAATTCCTCTAATGATTTACCAAATCGATTCTTTACATCACCATAAGCAATCGCTAAATCTGGCGCTGTTCCATTTCCTTTAGCACCGATCGGGCTTACAGCATGGCAGGCAATACATCCTTTTTGTACCAGGATATTATCAGTGTGCTCTGCTAGATTAGGTTGTGCCGTTTCTGTAGTTTGTTCAGCTGTTTTATCTGTCACATCAGCTGCTTCCGAAGAATTTGTACTTTCTGTCTGTGGCGGTGGTTCAGTTGTTGCTACTTGCTTGTCATTATTAAATAATAAAGAAACCATAAATCCTACTACAATTCCAACCACTAAAAAGAGTATCCACCGAAAAACCTTATTCATAAATCTCCCCTCCCTCTCTCTTTAATTTCTTTGAGAAAACATTAAAGTAAAAATTCGCAAACCTTGCACATTATCTGCACAATTTCTGCATATTTCAACGATACCAATGGACGTATCCCGCAACCGTGATACAAATCACGAAATACTGTGTCGAATTTGTACAGTTTTTGTCAGAATTGTGTTAAAATTTCAATTAATTTATGTTGGAATTGTGTTGAAATTGTGATGAAATGGTGTTGTCGTACCTATTTGTGCTGAGTTTTTGGAAGATGGAGATGGTTCTATTCGGGGTGGGGGCATAGCCAATCAGCCCCCATTAAACGATTCAATCAATACGGTCTTCACACTTACTTTAATCAATTGCTCAAACTTTTCTTTTAGTGTCACATTAACCTCGACCGATTTATATACATCTTCAAGCGCTCTAATCACTTGTTCTTTTTTACGAATCATCTCTTCAAGTTGATCAAAGCCGTATTCGCCTAAACGGATATTTAATAGTAACTCCCGCACAGGGTCTTTTGCGTCATACTGCATCGCTTGTTCGAATGAGCTAAATGAGAATTTTTGATACCGATCTAAAAAATCAAGTATTCTATAAGAACTCATCGCATGTTTATAAGTTTTACCAGGAAGCTCCTTTCCTTTATCCCGATTAAATTCTTTCATTTTCTGCATATACATACCAAGGCAAGCATCATAAAGGTAAGGTAAATTCATTTTTGCAAGTTCATCTCGTAACACAATAATTTTGGAATATAGCTCCTGATCGTAGACTTCATATTCTTCTGAAAAAAGAACTTCCATGAAATTTACATTTGATTTATATAGTAAATTCGGCAGTTTTCGGATATCGTGGTATTCAATATCTTCATCATCACTAACAAAGGCTTTCGAATATTGGCCGCCTTCGTAAAGATCATCAAAATTAGGATAGAAAAATATTTTATAATCCTTATCTGAAAATTCATTATTCAAATTATAATTATGGCTACCTACCAGCGCTTTGAAACAGAGTTTTCTTTTTGACAAAAATATCACTCCCACATCATAAGCTTTACATTTATTCCATTATTTTGTCCAAAAAAAAATAGAGAGTCATTTTAGACTCCCCACCCATACCTAATTTAATCTCTAATTTCCTTCTCCTCTATTTCGATCGAACTTTCTTCTGAATTATCATCTAAATTTTCATCTTTCACAAAACTGCTATTCTCTAATTGGAACTTATTAACTTCCTCGAATAAAATTTTAGATAGTTTTAACAGATCAGCAGCAGATCGGTTAACCTCTTCGATTGCTTGAATTTGATTTTCGCTGCTTGCCGATACTTCTTCACTAAATGCTGCTGATTCTTGGGAAACAGCGCTTATTTCTTGCATAGCCGAGAACAAATCTTGCGAAGTTTTATTTACCGTTTCCAAGGCTCGACGGATTTCCACTGTACTTCCATCAATGACAGCAACTTGATTTACAATGTCGTCAAAAGAGTTAAGTGTATGAAGAACCGAATCTTTTTGCTTTGCATTATAGATTTCCAGCTTTTCAGCTTCCCTCGTTGAAATGGCAATTTTTTCGTTAATGGTGGCAATGACTTCTTGAATATTATTTGTTTCTTGTTTTGTTTTCTCAGCCAGTTTGCCTACTTCATTAGCAACAACTGAAAATCCTCTCCCAGCATCCCCAGCCCGAGCAGCCTCTATTGCAGCGTTTAGGGCAAGCAACCCTGAGTTTTCTGAAATCTCTCTTATTGTCTCTAGAATTTTTGAAATTTGGTACGACTGATCTGCAACCTCCTGAACACTATTAATTAGGGTTTGGGCAAGATCAGTATATTCTTTCGAAGTATGGTCGAGCTCATTTACAACTTTAATCCCAATTTGACCTTTTTCACTTGTTGTTTTTGCTTGGTGAGTAATTTGTTCAGCATGATCATTAACATTATTTATTTGGGTTAAAATTTCCTCTATTAATCTTGAGCCTAAATCTATATCATTCGATTGCTTTTGGGCCCCAGAAGCTATTTGTTCAATGGCTTCATTTACCTCATAAGTCTGTGTGGCAGTTTGATCAGATAAGGTAGACAATGCATTTGAAGAAGAAGATAGCTGTTCAGCTGCCTG
This sequence comes from Schinkia azotoformans, assembly GCF_035811335.1. Taxonomy (NCBI): domain Bacteria; kingdom Bacillati; phylum Bacillota; class Bacilli; order Caryophanales; family Bacillaceae; genus Schinkia; species Schinkia azotoformans. Next base: position 100,617 of record NZ_JARSMD010000019.1, on the reverse strand, counting down.
TTTCACTTTTTGTAAAGATGTTTGAACATTATCCGCCATCTGATTGAATGCGTTTGCTACTTTTCCTATTTCATCCTTAGATGTTGCAACAACACGATGGGTTAAGTCACCCTTCCCGATAATTTCAGCCCCACTGTGAAGATCCATGACCGATTTTGAAATCGATTTAAAGATTAGATAACCTAATAAAAGAAGGATAAACAGCACGCCAGCACTTATACTAATCATAATAATGATTAGCAAATTCATTTGCTTTTCTTTGTATTGAAGAATCTCATTATTCTCTTCAGCCAACACTTCGTTTACTGATTGAACTTCTTTATTCAAATCAGATATTATTGTTTGAAATGTATTCGATGAAGAGATTTGGCTTATGATTAGTCGTTGAACCTCCATAAATGCATAAAGGTAGTTATCAAGTAGCTGTTTATCACTACTTGAGTAATTTGCATTTGTTGCGATGTGATTAGTAAGCTCCTGTGAAAGTTTAGAATATTCATTTACAGGTATGTGATCAGCGATAAAATCTTTTTCAATCATTCGGAGCGCTTGATATAACTGAACTGCTTTTGAATCGCCTTTTGCCTTGATCGCCGACTCTAATTTACCGGCGGCCTCATTTAGTTTTCCTTTCATACCAGAAGTCGGATTATAGCCTAATTCTTGTTGCCTATTGACTAGCTCCCGGAAACGACTATCATACATCGTGGAAAATTGAAGCAGCATACGAGTACTATCCTTAATCTTCTCTTCATCACTCAATTGACCAAGTGTTTCAACTGTTGATTTAAGCTGTGTAATCTCCTGTTCCACGAGTTTTACATTTTCTTCATCAAATGATTGTAAAAATTCCGTTTCATTAACCCGCGCTTGGTTAGCGTGAATTATAATATCCTTTCCCAACCCTACTGCCTGAATAACGCGTTCAATTTTTTCATCCATAACACCCAGCCTATTAAACGCATAAAAGACGGCACCTAGTAATAACGCTAATCCGATAACTGCAGTGATAATAATTCCTAATATTTTTTTTTGTATAGTCATACACTCTACCTCATAAAATATTTTTTCTTTATTTTAAAGCTCTTCCAATTTACTTAATATTATAAATTTTATAATAGATATGTCGTTAATTCAATTTTTTTCTATATTTTTATAATTTTTTATTTGTGAAAGTAATTAGAAGGCTTCACTCCCATAAGAAAAGGATAGCTGGCATTAACCAACTATCCTTTTCTTAACCAATTTTTTCTTGACATTTCGGTGCTAAATGTAGATCTGAACATTTCCCTGCTTTCAATATAAAGCTATTTGAGTATACCGGAAATCTTTCTTGGAGTGCTTTACCAATTAATATTACCTTGTCTAAATCAATTCCAGTTTGGACCCCCATTTCCTCAAATCCATGAATAATGTCTTCAGATGCAATGTTTCCACTTGCATTTGGGGCATAAGGGCAACCGCCAAGCCCTGCAACTGAACTATCAAAATCCGTTATTCCTTCTTCAAAACCTGCCACAGCATTTGCAAAAGCCATGCCGCGAGTATTATGGAGGTGCATCGAGAATTTTAGTTCAGGATATAGATCCCTAATTTGGCCGACAATTCTTTTTACTTTTACCGGATTTGCCATACCAGTTGTATCAGCTAGAGAGATATCGTAAATTCCTAGATCAATATATCTCTTACAAATCTCTGAAATTCTTTCAATTGGAACATCACCTTCGTACGGACAGCCAAATATAACCGAAATAGACCCAGAAACGATGATTGATGAATGCTGTGCACGGGTGACTAGCGGTTCAAATTCTTTCATAGCATCGAAAGTTTTTCTATTTGCATTACTGAGACTGTGTGAATCAGTAGCGGATAACATTAACTTCACCTTATCCACCCCGGCCTCCATTGCTCTTTCTAAACCTTTTAGGTTCGGAACCAAAGCTCGTAACTTAACATCCTTTCTACGATTGATTCCATTTAACACTTCTGAAGCATCCTTTAACTGAGGGATAGCTTTAGGATGAACAAAAGATGTAACCTCAATTTGACTATAACCACAATTCATCAATTGATTAATAATTTCTATTTTATCCTCTGTTGATATGATTTCAGGCAAACTTTGAAAACCATCCCGTGGACAAACTTCAGTTATTATTATTTCTTTAGGAATGTTCATAGATTCCTCCTTAAATAATCTTGGATTCTTTTAATTTAGCAATCTCTTCTTCGCTATAATTTAGTAACTCACACAAAATTTCATTGTTATGCTCACCCAAATCCGGTCCTACATTACGAACCGCTCCTGGCGTTTCAGAGAATTTCGGTACAATTCCCGGCATTTTTACCTTCCCCAGGCGTGGATGATCTACTTCTATGATATTTTCTCTTTGTTTATAATGTTCATCTTCAAATATATCCTTAATGCTGTAAATTGGGCTAATAGGAACACCATGTTCATCTAAATACTTTTGCAAATCATCACGATTAAAAGTTTTTACCCAATCCGCTACAATTCCATTTGTTAAATCAAAATTTTGTAATCGTACTGAGTTAGTATAAAATCTTTCATCCTCCAACATATCAGCTCTATTCATCGCATGTGCAAGTCTTTCAAATGTTCGGTCAGAGCTAGTCACAAGTACTATCCAGTATCCATCTTTAGTCTGGAAAGTACCAGCAGGACTGGAATGTCCACTTAACCCCGGTGAACGTTCTTTAATTGTTCCGTTTTGGTCATATTCCGCAACCAAGAACTCCATCAATCTGAAAACTGATTCATAAAGGCCTATATCAATGTACTGCCCTGTTCCTTCCTCATTTGTATCACGATAATATAATGCTGTAACAGTTGCAAAAGCTACATAAATCCCTGTAATATAATCCGTTAATGAAAAAGAAGGACTAATTGGAGGTCGGTCTTCGTATCCGTGCAAATACGTAAATCCACTATATGCTGTTGCAGGTGTACCAAATCCAGCCTTTGGGGCATTAGGACCGGTTTGCCCATATCCCGTAACACGGGTCATAATAAGATTTGGATTTTCTTTTTTTAATTGTTCGTAGCCAATACCCCATTTTTCCAACGTTCCTGGTCTGAAATTTTCAATTACTACATCTGAAGCTCTAGCTAATTTACGAAGTATTTCTTTTCCTTCTTTTGTATGCAAATCTAGAGTTAATGATTTTTTATTTCTGGCAAGACCCGGCCATCTTAACGGTTCATCACCATGAAATGGACCCATACCTCTTAAAGAATCACCCTTACCAGGCATTTCGACTTTGATCACTTCTGCACCAAAATCCCCCAATAAGGTAGCTCCAAAAGGTGCTGCAATCATTGTAGATAAGTCAAGAATCCTTACTCCAGATAAGGGACCAAAGTTTGTTTTCTTCATAATAGTAGTTCCCTCCATTATAGGATAAGAAAACACTCACAAGTTCCTGGCACAATGTTTGGGGATCAAAACATAAGAGGAGAATCTGTAAGTGTTTTCTAGTTTAATAGCTTACTTTACATTTATTAGCAAATTAAGATCTATTGCTGTACCTTTTCAGCAAAACTGTTGTTTACGACTTGATCATATGGCACATCAATACCCTCGAAGGAAATATTCATATCATATCCTTCTTTTGTAACAATTGGGCTAGTTGCAAATGCAGGATAATTATTTTCAAAAGCTATATCAAACACATTTGCCTCAATGTCTTCAAAAGACTTTTTCAAAATTTCCTTTGATCCTGCTTTATCAGTTTTAATAAAATTTTCTGCCTTGGCTATAGCGCGTGTCATCTTTTCAAATAGTTCAGGATTAGACTCCATTTTATCTTTTTTTGCTACTAATCCTGTATATAGGAATCCGTCTAATTCCTTAATATCGCCTTTAGATAAATTAATTAGCATAAAACCATCATTCATTACGCCCATATCAGCAGTTGGTGAAGAAAATGCAAAAGCATCAATTTGTTTTTGTTTAAAAGAAGGTATTACTGCTTCACTCTTACCAAGTGGAACTAATTGTACATCTTTATCCGGATTAATATTTTCCATTGAAAGTAGGTAACGGACTAATTTGTCACTTGAACTTCCAGGCGATGTTATTGCTATTTTTAGTCCCTTTAATGCATTAATTTTTTCAGAGATTGAAGAATTTTCAGTAATACCTTTTTCTTCAGCAATCTCTTTACGAATTACAACGTTCGAAGCATACTGGTTCATTAATGTAGCAAAAATTTGAACATCTTGTCCCTTTTCAGCGGCATCCATTACATTCCCTAATGTAGTACCCCCGATTTCAACACTACCACCGATAACAGCCGCCATTACCTTAGAGCCTCCACCGGCTATGATTACTTCTACATCAAGGCCCTCATCAGCGAAGAAACCTTTCTGCTCCGCAACATAGATTGGTGCAAATAAAAACCCGTGAGTAGTTTGAGCTATCGTGACTTTTTGTTTTTCTGCTGATGGTGCTGCTTGTTCTTGATCCCCTTCTTTTGCTGGCTCTGTACTACTTTGGTTAGTTTGTCCCCCGCCGCCACAAGCAGTAATGAATAACAGCATTAACCCAATTACTAAACTTAAAACAACATTTTTCTTACGCATAAACTCTTCTCCTCCTCTTTTATATAAAAAAATTTTTTATTAATTATTTGTTATTTTCCAACGTAGAAAATGTTTCTCAGCAGCACCTATTATAAAGTTAACTGTTACTCCCATTACCATAAGAATTAATACTGCGGCAAATGTTCCAGCAGTATCAAACTGCCCCGCAGAGTAGCTGATAAGGTATCCAACTCCACGGTTTGATGCTGTGATTTCTCCCACTACTGCGCCAATTAATGCATATGGTACTGACATCTTAAAACCTACAAAAACCCAATTAAGAGCAGATGGGATAGTCACCTTCATCAAAATTTGTCTCTCTGTTGCACCCATTAAACGAATGCTATCTATTAAATCACTATCAACGTTTTTTACTCCTGCATAAGTATTAAAGAATACTAGATAAAAAACAATGACTGCAGCAAACACTATTTTCATTTCAATTCCAATACCAAACCAAAGAATAAATAGTGGCGCTAATGCAACTTTCGGTAAACTATAAAGCGCCATAATGAAAGGGTCTAAAAGTTTCGCCCCAAACTCCCAGCGTCCTAAAATAAAACCTAAAATCGCTCCTGCGGATGCTCCAATGATAAAACCTATTACCATTTCCTGCGTTGTAATTCCTATGTGGAAAAATAACTCCCCTGCTAGTACCCAAGTATATAGTGTTTGGAATATATCACTAGGTTCGCTGATCCAAAATTTATCTACTATTGAACCAGAAACTAATTCCCAGATTACTAGAATTGTTACAAGCAAAGCTAAGCGCATACCCGCAAGTTTTAATTTTTCCTTTGTCCGGTTCATTTTCACATCATCGTCCAAGTTAATATGTTCTTTTGATAAATTTGACTCTTTTGTGTTAGCTACTGTTGCACTCATCCAACATTCCCCTCCTCAATAAATTCTTCTTTTAAAGCCTCCCAAAGTTTTGCATGAACATTTGCAAACTCATCTGTGAAGCGGACATTAAAAGTATCCCGTGGTCGAGGTATATTAACATCTTGAATTAACTTAATAGTTCCAGGTCTTTTACTAAAAACTGCTACCCGGTCACCAAGTGTTATCGCTTCTTCTAAATCATGTGTAACAAATATGATTGTTTTTTTGGTTTCTTTCCAAATCTGGAGTAATTTATCTTGGAGTATTAATCTTAATTGTGCATCAAGTGCTCCAAAAGGTTCATCCATCAATAATGTCTCAGGATGATAAGCAAGTATTTTCGCAAGACTTACTCTTTTGCGCATACCACCTGATAGTTCTTGAGGATAATGCTTTTCGAACCCTTTCAAACCAACCATTTCAATATATTTAGCGCTTTCTATTTCACGTTCTTTCGCACTAACACCTTTGATCTCGAGACCGATTTCTACATTTTGCTTGACTGTACGCCAAGGCAATAAGTTATCTTTCTGTGTCATATAGCCCACATTCGTATTTGTTTTTTCAACCAACTTGCCTCGATAGTAAATTTCACCACCATTAGATTTCATCAACCCAGCACACATGTTTAAAACTGTAGATTTTCCACATCCACTGGGGCCGATAACGGTAATGAATTCTCCTTCTTGAATATCCAAATTAATATTTTGAGCCGCCCAAAATGATTTTCCCTCTCTAGTAAACCGTTTTGAAACATTATTAAATTGAATCAAGTCCATTCCTCCCTACATCCTTTTTGTTTTTATTCACTATTGTCATCATGCTAATAATTGTAATCGTTTGCATTTAACCATCCACTACCCTTTAAAAGGCAATGGATCAAGTAGAAATAGGAGCTTTCTTAATCGGCTTTGTATATCCTAGATCACTTGAAATTCTGGAACTTGCTTCAAGAACTTCACTTATAAAATTTTGAACCTTCTCTTCAGTAAATCTCACAAGAGGACCAGAAATTGTAACACCTGCAATTACATTTCCCGTATAATCCCTGATTGGTGCTGATACAGAAGCTGTCCCCTCTAATCGTTCACTAAAGCTGGCTGCATACCCTTTTTCCCTTATTTCAAAAAGCTCCAGCTTTAATTTGTTCATCTCTTCTACTGTCATATTTTCTCTTTCTTCATTTAATATCTCTATTACTTTATCATTATCACAAAAAGCTAGTAGAAGCTTCCCAGATGCACCTTTTGACAAGGGAAGGAGTCTACCTATTTCTGAAACTTTCCTCAATGCTTGGTTACCATCAATGCGTTCAATACATACTCTGTGATTTCCTTGAACAATGTTTATATTTACAGTTTCTTTCGTTTTATCTGAAAGCTCTTTCATAATTGGCTTTGCAATATCGATTAATTCTAATGAACTTTGAACAACATTTCCAAGATCTAATAATCTAAGACCGAGTTTATATTCATATGTAGAATGAATTTTTTCAACCATTCCCTTTGATTCTAAAGAAGCTAGCAATCGAAAAATTGTAGATTTTGTTAACCCCGTCTTCTGACTGATTTCAGGTACTGTTAGAACTGGTTCATTTACTGTAAAGCAGGTTAAAATATCGATTGCCCTTTCAACTGAACGAACAGTTTCACTCATATATATCCCTCCTCTATTATAAAATTTAGTTTATGGTATTTTTCTAAAGAAATCCACATAGTGGAATAGAAATTTAATAATTTATTTATTTGTTTCGCTTGGTGGATTTATAATCCGTCTGGCGATTTGTTGTTTTCATGTTAAAACAATCCAACAAGGTTGTCAACAAAAAATTCTAAAAATTTAAATAGGTTATGTCAATATTTTATAAGATTTTTCATAAAACGCGACCTAAAACAGCGCTTATCCTTATCTATTTGCTTTAAACATGAATTTTTCATTTAAATTCATGTTCTAAATTTTCTAAATAATCATTGACAGGTTTCTTTTTTGTACCGTAGAATGAATTTAAAATCCACCATACGGATTACAGTTTTTATTTAAGGAGGTTTTAATATGGGTCAAACAATGATCGAAAAGATTATTTCTTCTCACGCGGGTAAAGATATATCTCAAAATCAAATCGCTATCGTTGATGTTGATATGGTTATGGCATCAGACACCACAGCACCCTTAACAATAAAAAGTTTTAAAGAAATGGGGGGAATTAATGTTTGGGATTGTTCGAAAGTAGTATTTGTGATCGATCACGCGGCACCTGCTCCTAATGAACGTATTGCGAATCTTCATTCATTAATGAGAGACTTTGCAAAAAAACAAAGTATTATTCTTTATGATGCTGGTGATGGCATTTGTCACCAATTGATGGTTGAAAATCAACATGTTAAGCCTGGACAATTGGTACTTGGGGCTGATTCACATACATGTACGTATGGGGCATTAGGAGCTTTTGCAACCGGTGTAGGATCTACTGATTTAGCAGCCGTACTATTAACAGGGAAAACTTGGATTAAGGTTCCCGAAACAATAAAGATACAATTAAATGGAACGTTACAACCTGGTGTCTCTGCCAAAGATTTAATTTTATTTATAGTAGGCCATTTAGGAATCGATGGTGCTACATATAAAGCTATCGAATTTACAGGTGAAGCAATTAAGGAATTAAGTTTGGACAGTCGTTTAACAATAGCTAATATGGCAATCGAAATGGGGGCAAAAGCAGGTTTTGTAGATACAAATGGTCTAAAACTACCTTATGATTTTGAAAATATTAAGGCCGATGATGATGCAATCTACGATTCTGTGCATGTATTTGATGTTTCTCAACTAGAACCTCAAGTAGCTATCCCTCATTCACCTGATAATGTAAAACCAATTACTGAAGTAGAAGGAGTTGCCATCAATCAAGCTTTTTTAGGAAGTTGTACAAATGGTAGATTAGAAGACTTACATGAAGCCGCTAAAATATTAAAGGGTAAAAAGATTCATCCTAATGTACGTATGATCATTGCTGCGGCTTCAATGGATGTCCATATTAAGGCTGTTCAAGACGGAACAGCCGAAACATTAATGCGTTCAGGAGCGACCTTCCTTCCATCCGGCTGTGGCCCTTGCGTAGGAACACACCTCGGTGTGCCTGGTAATGAAGAAGGCATTATTTCTTCAACTAACCGAAATTTCAGAGGACGAATGGGAAATCGAAATTCAAATGTATACCTAGCTTCCCCAGCAACGGTTGCTGCGTCGGCACTATATGGAAAAATAACAAATCCAAAATTACTATTGGAGGGGGCTATAAAATAATGATTTTTACTGGAACATCACATGTTTATGGAAACGATATTGATACTGACAGAATAATACCAGGAAAATATACCAAAACATTAAATATGCAAGAATTAGCGGATCATGTTTTTGAAGATTTAGACCCTGATTTTCGTTCAAAACTCGTACCTGGCGATATTTTAGTTGCAGGAACTAACTTTGGATGCGGTTCATCAAGAGAACAGGCACCTTTAGCATTAAAGAATGCAGGTGTATCAGTTGTTATAGCACGGTCATTTGCCCGAATTTTTTTTCGTAATGCTATCAATATCGGTTTACCGATTCTAGAAATTAAGGATCACACTATTAATGATAAAGATAAGTTGGAAGTTAATTTAAGCACTGGTGAAGTGAAGAACCTAACTACTGAAGAAACACATAAAGGAACTGAAATGCCATCAGTTATGATTGATATTATTAATGATGGCGGGCTAGTACAGTATTTTAAGAAGAGAGGAACATATCAATTATCTTAAAAAATACCTTTTGTAAAAAGTGGTGTTAAGATGAAAGTCTTTAAAGTAGTTTGTATCTGTACTATTTATGTTTTGATGATTATGGGGACACGTCCAACTGTCTCCTTATTTGCTCATGAGTTAGGAGCATCGATTAATCATATTGGTTTAATTACTAGTCTATTTTCTATAATTCCTTTACTTTTTGCGATTCCACTTGGTAAAAAAATCGATCATCTAAACTCTAAGATTACTTTATTATTGGGTGGATATTTAGGAGTTTTGGGTATAGTATTACCTGGTTTCTTTCCGAACTTTTTGGGTTTATACTTATCACAGCTTATTGCTGGGTCAGCACAGACCGTTTTAATTTTATCTGCACAGGACTATATTGGAAGAATTTCAACGAAGAAAAATAGAAATCAGTATGTATCATGGTTTAGTTTTGGAGTAGCGGTAGGAACATTGGCCGGGCCTCTTTTTAGCGGAATTATCGCCGATCTTTTTAGTTTCCAGATAACCTTTTTAATTTTAGCGGGTATTGGATTCATCAGTTGTATAATTATACATCTTGTCCCTAATGAATATCCTATTAAAAGTAAAAAAAGCCCTATCCCTACATCAAAAACTAAATCAACTTTTGTTGATTTACTAAAGATACCAAGTTTAAGATTAGCATTATTATTTAGTGCCCTGATTTTGTTTGCAAAAGACATTTATTTAACTTTCTTCCCACTACTTGGTTTACAATTCGGTTATAGCAATTCTACCATCGGGTTATTATTGGCGATAAACGGAATTGCCAGTGTAATTATTAGGTTTTATCTAGCTCCAATTACAAATCGATTCGGTACGTTTAATGTTTTTATCGGCTCCATGATCATTAGTTGTGTAGCGTATATTGCACTACCATTCTTTCCGCAAATTGTTATTGCCTGTATAATAGCCTTTATACTTGGAATTGGATTAGGCATTGGACAACCATTATCCATTTCTTTAACGATTGATAATGCAATAAATGGCCGTGTGGCTGAAGCTTTAGGTATTCGCCTTACTGTAAATCGTTTGACTCAAGTTATTACACCAGCCATATTTGGCATACTGGCTAATCTCATTGGACTGATTTATATTTTTTTAGTAAGCTCTACAGTTATTGCACTTGGTACTGGCATAGCAGGTCATAATAAGAATAATCGAAAGACAGACGTTATGGAAGATAGCCGGGTTAAATCTATTTAAAATAAAAATACATTCTTTTCATACAAAAGACAGGCGCAAATTTGGCCTGTCTTATAGTTTTAATCCTAGAGCAGTTGTACTATTTTCATTTACTTAAACACAGATCTCTTACTTTCGATAAAAAAATAAAGTTCAAATAAATTTTATTTGAACTTAGATAATTTAAATAATATCCTATTTAATAGCTTTTCGATTTTGAAAAGCTATTAATGTATTTATTCTGTGATTACGAACAACTTCTTCAATCTCATGTAATGGCGCACTTTCTTTAATAAGGTTCAAAATAGTATCATGTTCTTCGATGGATTGGCGTGCCCGCTGTGGAACAATTGTAAAAATCGAGCGGCGCAAACGGTCGAGCCGTTGTTGAGCTTGTCCAATCTGATCAATCAAAAAGGTATTTCCACACTTTTCAAAGATAATCGCATGAAACTTCCGATTATAATGACTGATCGTTTCAAACTCAAAATTATTCAGTGCCTCAGCCATTAGTTTATTAAGCTGTTGTAGTTCCTCTAGATTTTGGACAGTTATATGTCTAGCACTTAAAGACGTCGCATATCCTTCTAAAATGGCAATAACGGAAAGCACTTCAACATATTCTGTTTCATTGATTACGCTTACGATGGCTCCACTATATGGTTTATATTGGATTAAACCATCGGACTCCAGGTTGCGAATGGCTTCCCGAATTGGAATTGTACTAGTTCCAAGCTCTTTAGCCAATTGGTCGATGACAATTCGTTGACCAGGAACATAGACGCCGTCCAGAATCTTTGATCGTAAAAACTCGTACGCATATTGTGTTTTACTCATGGCAGGATTGGGATTTAGGTTTTGGTTTGTGTTTTGATTATTTTCCATGGCTTTACCATATAACAAATCGTATATGATATCAAGTGTTTTTTTATCCTTTTTAAATTTTTTACTCTACATTTCTACTACTTAAAACGCTTATGAATATTATTATGTTTATATGTGCCTGATTCGCTAAACTCCACTAGTTCCATCGATAGGGCCAAATATCGTTTCGAAAAAAGTTCAGTAAAATGACCCTTTATCACCTCAAAAAGTTCATCACATATTGCTTTTTTGTCTTCCTCACTGCGGCCTGCTCCAATTTTAAGCATTACATGAACAAATGCATCATCTTCCTTGCCGTCGGCAACACGATAATCTTGGAGTTCAATCGCTCTTGAACGTAATCCCCCAATCGGAAATAAAGGGCTTTTTGAAATAATAACTTCATGAATTCTTTCTAGTAAAACAGGAATATTAGCATCAGCTTTAATATTATTTGTATATTCGATGATTATATGAGGCATATTGTTCTCTCCTTTTATCTATTTATGTACTATTTCACCTTACTAAACAAGCGGTAATTTCCAGCCTATCCCTGGAAAATTACCGCTGTAAATAAAATTTGGCGCTTTATAATCCAGCTCCAGCGCTTTTTGTTACCTACCAACAATTGTATTGACTAGTCGGCCGATATTATCGATTTCAGTAACGACTTCATCTCCGACTTCAACGTTTACTACACCTACAGGAGTTCCAGTTAAAATTATGTCACCTTTGTCTAGAGTCATAAAGCTGCTTAAATACTCAATTAGGGTTGGAATACTAAAGATCATATCTTTTGTATTTCCTTCTTGCGTTATTTTACCGTTTACATATGTTCTAAAAGATAAATTCATCGGATCTACAATATCTTTGGCATCAACAAGCCAAGGTCCAAGCGGTGTGCATGTATCTCGATTTTTCACTCGTAGATTAGGACGGTAATAGTTTTCTAAATAATCACGTATAGCATAATCATTGGCAACAGTATAACCAGCCACATAATTATAGGCATCTTCTTGTTTTACATTCCTAGCTTGTTTTCCAATGACAACAGCTAATTCACATTCATAATGCATATTAGCTACTTCAGAAGGACGGAATGTTTGTCCTAAATGTCCAATAAAAGTATTAGGACCTTTTAAAAATACAAGCGGCTCTGTAGGAGCTTTAAAAGCCAATTCTGCAGCATGATCCGCGTAGTTTAAACCTAAAGCGAATACTGTACGCGGTTCTACAGGAGGGAGCCATACTACTTCTTGCTCCTCAACAATGCGGCCATCATCAAGTTTCAAACGGCCTTCTATTTCAACAGCTTCATGGATTGCACCAGAAAAAGCTACACGCGCTTTTTTCATCTTTTTGCACCCCCAACTTGTAGTTCATTTTCGTGAACAATCGTATTTTCCAATATACCTACCCCGGAAATTTCGATTCGTACATGATCTCCAGCCTTCGCTAATGGCGCATTCTCAGGAACACCAACCAATAGCATGTCACCTTCATTCAGTGTCATATAATCTGTTACATCTGCCATTAATTGAGAAACAGAGCGGATTAAGTTAGCTGTAGTATTTTCTTGACGTAATTCATTATTTATGAATACACGTACAGTTAATGCATCCGGATTTTCTACCGCCTTTCGGTCAATTACCCAAGGGCCTACCGGGCAGAACCCATCACGGCACTTTTGACTAATAGCTGGACGATATACGCTCGCATGTGGGACACTTACATCATTTACTACTGTGTATCCGGCAATATAATCAAGGGCTTCAGCTTTCGCAACTCTTGTTGCTTTCCTTCCTATTACTAATCCAAGGGCTGCACCAACCTCTAATTGGTCTATACCAGCAGGCATTGGAATGGATGCGCCATACCCGATTACAGTATTAACCGGTTTAATATAAAGAATTGGTGCCTTTGGCGGGGCTTTATATGGGTCTTCATTTACAGCCTCTCCCAACGCTTCCATCGCACCTTTATAATTTAACAACGTACCATAAATCGTACCCGATACCGGTGCATCCAAGTTCAACTCTTGTAAACTTACATTTTTTCCTTTTACTTCAATTATTTGATTCTTATAATCTATGTTCACTGTTTCTTCTTGTAAAATCCCATTGAATTTCACTTTTCCAGTACTCAATACGTTCACCTCTTTTTATTCATCAGCTATTAATTTCTATTAAATACGACTAATTTCATTTCAGTCATTTCTTCAACCGCATATTTAATTCCCTCACGTCCTACTCCACTTTCCTTAACGCCACCATATGGCATGTTATCAACACGGAAGGTTGGGATGTCATTGATCATAACCCCTCCAACATGGAGCTTCTCTGCAGCATCAAGTGCAGTGTGAACGTTATCGGTATAAATACCTGCTTGTAGACCGTAGCGTGAATCATTTACAAGTTCAATTGCTTCAGCTACTGAGCTTACTTTATTGATATTAACGATTGGAGCAAACACTTCTTGGCATGAAACCTTTAGTGATTTATCGGCATGTAATACGACAGTTGGAAGAAGTACATTCCCTTCTGCAATACCACCTGTTGCGATTTCTGCACCGTTCTGTTTTGCTTCTTCAATCCACTCTAATGTACGTCCTACATCACCCTTAGAAATTAAGGCAGATACATCTGTTTGCGGATCAAGCGGATCTCCTACTTTTAAGTTCTTAGTTGCTGCAACAAATTTTTCTACAAATGCATCATACACATTCTCATGTACGTAGATTCGTTGTAACGAGATACATACTTGGCCTTGGTTTGAAAAAGCACCTACTACAGTTCTATTAATAACTTTATCTAGATCAACACCATTATCAATAATCAAGGCAGCGTTAGAGCCAAGTTCAAGAGTTACACGCTTTAAGCCTGCTTTATTACGAATGCCGATTCCAACAGCAGGGCTTCCAGTAAAGGTAATGACTTTTACACGCTCATCTGTTACTAATTTATCTCCTACCACACGACCGCTTCCGGTTACAACGTTCAATGCTCCCGCAGGTAATCCAGCTTCTTCAAGCAACTCCGCTAAAAAGTAGGAAGAAAGCGGTGTTTGTGAAGCCGGTTTTAAAACAATTGGATTTCCAGTCGCAATCGCAGGACCAACTTTATGTGCAACTAAGTTCATAGGGAAATTAAAAGGAGTAATCGCTCCAACTACGCCTAATGGTTCACGGACAGTGTAGGCAATACGATTTTCTCCACCAGGTGCAGCGTCCAATGGAATCGTCTCGCCATGTATTCTCTTTGCTTCTTCAGCAGCAAATTTATAGGTAGCGATTGTACGACTTACTTCTTGTTTTGCTGTTGTAATCGGTTTCGCTGCTTCAAGAGCAATAATCTTCGCAGCTTCATCAGCACGCTCTTCGAACAGGCTAACTAATTTTTCTAAAATAGCTGCACGCTTATGAGCAGGCATTTTTGCCATTATTTCTCTAGCATTATAAGCTGCTTCAATCGCATCATTTACTTCTTTTTCAGTTGCGGAAGGAATTTCTGCCAAAACTTCCTCAGAGTATGGAGATGTCAAAGTAGTGTAGGAACTTGCTTCAATCCATTCGCCGTTAATAAACAACTTTTTCTTAAGGACCATTTTTTACCTCTCCTTTTAAATTATTGTAAAAAAATTGATATCGTTTATCTAAATCATATAGTAAATCATATACCAAATCGTATATGATTTCAAGTAATATTATTATAGATTAGTATAAGAATCTTACTCCCCAAGACTTACCTGTACTTGAATTTCGGTAAGAAAGGCTTCCTCATCATTAGAAAGGAATTGGTCAATAATCGCCCGCTCGATAAACTCTCCTTTGATCTCATAATTGTTTTCTTTAATGAAATTCAAGAGAACTTTATAATAAGAAGAAGCTTCACTCCGAACTCCTCGATAAAAAATTGAAACGTAATGGCCCTCAGGAAAAACATTACTCATTTTTTGTAACAGATCCTGCTCTTCTACATCTTCTAATAAAAGAAATATGGAGTTGTATTCTTTAAAATCATAATGTTTAACTTGAAAGATCGTCCGTGTAAAACCAACCTTCCCTAGAAAAATAGGGGAAAGTACTCCAAATTCGTTTTTCAATTTTCTGAGAGCCAACTCCAGTTCATGGATGCTGCCAATTTTCTCTTGTAATTGAACGACGGTTCTCTCAGGGATTTTTAGTACTGTTGGTGCACCTATATTTGTTACTTTTAGACTTGCATCTATTTCTTTGATTCTTCCTTCAAGTCGCTTTTTGATTCGAGTTAATTCATTTATTTTAGTTTCAACAGTTTCATGATGTTTTTTTAATGACTCTTGAAGTTCAATAATATTCCGGCTTTGGAGCTGCTGTTTAATCTCTTTCAAAGGAACTCCTAATGTTTTTAAATAATGTATAATATCAAGTTGTTTAAATTGTTCGGAGGAATAGTAGCGATAGCCAGTTTCTTCATTTATATAGATAGGTTTAAATAAGTCAATTTCGTCGTAATATCTTAATGTTTTTACAGGTATATTATGTAGTTTTGATAATTGCCCAATTGAAAACTTATTCCTCATTTACAACACCTACTATTTAAGTAGTAACCAAGCGGTTCTGTTATTATTGTAATACATTTCGAGCATTTCTATGATATTAAAAAACTCCCACCCGATTGGATAGGAGTTCATTTGGAATTAATTTTGATTTTCTGCTTTTTCTAATCTTTTCACAGTTTCAACAGGAAGCAATTGGCCAGTTAAAATATCTTCAACTTGAACCGCCTCATTTCTCCAGCTTTCTGGAGGCAAAGCACCCCAGAATGTGGCACGTTGTGGATCATCAAGATGCCACTTTATTGGTTCAAAGTCAGGGTCGTTTGTGAAATAGTCACCTGTATATAATTCAATTCTGTTTCCATCATGGTCACGTACATACACGAAGAATGCATTAGAAGTCCCGTGACGACCAGGAGAGCGCTCAATATGTGCATAATAACCTAATGATGCGAGATGGTCACAAGCATCTAATATTGATTTCGCATCATCCATCCAGAAACCAGTATGGTGATATCTTGGACCTTTTTCACTAATTAATGCTAAATCGTGAACACTTGGTTTACGGTGCATCCACGCAGCCCAAATATGCTCATCTTCTTCGTAACCGTTTACAGTAAACTCCGAAGTTCTAAAACCTAAATGTTTGCTGTACCAATCATACAGTTCATCAATATTTGTAATTAAACAATTCGCATGGTCGATCCGCTTTATTTTAGAATTACCTTGTAAGTGGTATTTTTGCAGCATTCTTTCTGCTTTATCCATTTCAAAGAAGAACTCAACCGGCATGCCACCTGGATCTTGGATTCTTAATGCGCGTCCTTGACCTTTCTCTTCGCCTGCACCAATCCAGATTTTTTTCATACCTAACTCCGTAAACAATTCATCTAGTACATCTAAATCCTCGTCACTACCTACACGATAAGCAATATGCTTCAAGCTTGCTTGGTTTCCTTTAGTAAGAACTAAACAATGATGGTTCGCATCTTCAATAGCCCTTAAATAAATATGTTCAGCATCCGACTCCGTTTCAATAAAACCTAATCCTTTACAATAAAATTCACGTGCACGATCCAAATCTGTTACTGTAAGTTCTGCGTGATGAAAACGAACGATATCAACTGTTTTCTTTGCCATTTACTTATCTCCCCTTTTTCTTTTCCTAAATTTAATAACTTAATAAAGTTTAAAATTAATTAATTTATTTATTTATGTCTTTACTATAAAGTATCCGGTTACTGGAGAGTCAATGGTTTTTTAAAGTTTTTTCAGAACTTTCAGCCTCTTTGTGTAATCGCATTCAATTCATGTTGATATCGTATATGATTTCATATATAATTTTTAGTAACTCCTATATATTTGTAATAAAAGCGTACTAGATTGAAGTATGATGTATAGAACAAAAATAAATATATACGGAGGTACTAAAATGGATGATCGTCTGTTTAGAAATGCAATGGGCAAATTTGCAACAGGTGTTACAGTTATCACAACAGAAGCTGATGATGTAGTACATGGTATGACAGCTAACGCATTTATGTCCGTATCATTGGATCCGAAATTAGTTGTGATTTCAATTGGCCATAAAGCTAGGATGTTGGAAAAAATAACAACCTCCAAGCGGTTTGTCGTTAATATTTTATCTGATGAGCAAAAAGATTTATCGATGCATTTTGCCGGTCAAGTTAGAGAAGATCTTATAGTAAACTTTGAAACTATTAACAACATGCCCACAATTAAAGATTCATTAGCGAATATTGTTTGTAATGTAAAAACTTCATATATTGAGGGTGACCATACATTATTTATTGGTGAAGTTACGGATCTGGTTTTAAATGATGGTGATCCTCTAACATATTTCGAGGGTAAATATGGAAAAGTTGTAAGCGGTTAAGTTTATTCAGCAAAAATCGGCTGAATAAACTTAACGCCTCCGGCAGATGCCTCAGATTTTTAAAGGTAGTTTTTCGAGCAAGCTCGAAAAAATCTGGGCGACAAATACGCCAAGGCGCATTTGATTTTTTGATTCTTTTGTAAAGGGGATTTTTGCAGTGGAGACTATTTATCTAGAACATTCAAATACAGGGCTGTCATTCATCGAATCACAACCTTGTGTTTTTGCACTTGGGTTTTTCGATGGGGTGCATTTTGGTCATCAAAGGTTAATTCAAACAGCGAAAAGAATATCTGAAGAAAAAGGGGTTCCATTAGCTGTAATGACCTTTTACCCCCATCCAAGACAAGTTTTCGATAAAAATAACGCTCCCATAAAATATCTCACCCCTTTACATAGAAAGCAAGAGGTATTAAGGAACATGGGTGTAGATAAACTTTTTATAGTGAAATTTGATCCAAATTTCGCAAAACTGAGCCCAGAAGATTTTGTCGAACAATATCTTATTTATTATGGATGTATTCACGTTGTAGCCGGATATGACTATACGTATGGCTATAAAGGACACGGAAATTTAGAAACGCTTAAAAAGTCGGGGCAAGGCCGTTTTGAAGTAACGGTTGTTAATAAAATTTCTTATAATAAAGAAAAAATTGGGTCCACTCAAATTAGGCAACTAGTGTCCGAAGGGGAAATGGAAATCATCCCGAAGCACTTAGGTAGTTATTATAAAGTAAACGGCTATATTGCCCGCTCACACTTGTTAAAAAATGATATGCAGGAATTAGTTATTAAAGTAGATGCCGATTATCTAGTACCTCAAGAAGGCCACTATCAAATTCAATTAAATGTTCATAATATCCTATATCACGGTACGATTCAAAAAATTTCTATAAGAGACAATTACACACTTCTATACGCTTATATCTATGAAGATTTTAATCTATCAATTGGGAGCCTGGTTGATGTTAAATGGCTAAAATCGATTTATGTACCGGGTATGGAGAATATTAATGTTGTTTAACATAAGGTAGCAAGAGCCAGAGGGCTCTTGCTTTTTTCTTCTACACCAAATACCAAAAAGAAGCAAGGGCCACAGCCCTTGCTTCTTCCATACATACAATCTATTTATTATTTGCCGTTAGCTACTGCTTCTTCTTCCAACACCATTTGGTCTAAGAATTTCTTAACTAGAGCCATTTCAACTTCTTTATCAGCATTTGTATACGTATCCATTGTTACACGGAATGAATCAATTAGATAGAAGCGCTCATATAATTCACCACGACCAGCTAAATCTGAACCGATGAAATCCCAAGCTAAGCGATTGACTTTGATTTTTTCTAATGCGGATTTATTTCTAGCTTGATAGTACTTATCGATAAATGGTCTTAAATGGCCTTGCATATCTTTTTTCGATGGAGTACATAAGAAACCACCGCCGCCGATAAGTTGAATTAATTCGATGCATCTTGGAATCCATTTTGGCATTAATCCTCTTAAAGCTTGTAATGGTCTACCATCTGGTATTAATACACCATTCACTCCATTTTCCTCGGCACCTTCAATCGCTGAAACAATCGCAGTACGTGTTAATTCTTTATATTGCCAGATTTCGCCAAGCTTTTCTTTAATATGATCAAATGCATTAACACCGTTCATGTCAGCAATCATATGACCAATACCGAATAAGAACTCAAGCTTTGTAAGTGCTCTTGTCATTGCTTGGAATACGATATAGGCACCCCAGTTTACTTCAGCTGTTACTGCACGATATAATTCAGTATTCCCATCAATGAATACACGGTCTTTTGGAATATGGCAGTTATCAAAAATTACAATTGCATCTTGCTCATCAAAACGACTTGATAGTGGATAATCAAATAAATCGCGTTGCTTGCTGAAAGAATCACGGTTAAGCAGCATCATACCTGGATGATCCATTGGAACCGCAAACATTAATGCGTATTTTGAATCTTCAGGACGAATTCCTTGACCTGCTCTTGAAGGATAAATTGTCATTTCATCAGCAAATGGTGCTAATGTACCTAACATTCTAGCTCCACTTACAATGATTGAATCCTCAGTTTCTCCAACCTTATGAAGGGCTAAATCCCCCTCACCTTGCTGTGCTTCTGGTACTGAACGGTCCACTTGAGGGTTTACGATACAGTGTGTTAAACATAAGTCATTGTCACGAATATATTTAAAATAGTTTTCTAGATTTTTACCTTTTTCAGATTCGCCGTATTTGTCCCATACATCGGTTCTACTTGCGTAGCAAGCAAATGTAATGTTTAAGTAGTCCGGACTGCGCCCCATGATTCCTGCGGAAGCTTCAGACCAAAGTTTAGTTGCTTTGTGTAATTTCCATAGATCATCTTTAGACTTAGGAAACATAAAAGCGGTTCCAACTTTTTCGCCATTTTCATTTTCAGTTAACATAACCTCTGGATGCAGATATTGTAGGTCATATAAATGTGCGATTGATTCTGCTCCACCTTTCAACTGTGGGTGTACCGTAATATCTTCGATTCTTTCTCCATCAAGGTAAATCTCACGTCTATCTTTTTTCAGCTTTTCTAAATATTGGGCTCCTGTACGTGCTGGCATGAAAAACATCTCCTTTAGTTTCTTTTTAACAATCGAAATATTTTTAATATTTCATTTCCTTGTTTAAATCATATATGATTTTAAAATGTTTTTCTACGACACTAAGGGTCTAATATTGTAATTTTTTTAAACTTTTAGTATCTAAATGTTTATAATGTTTATTTAACCCAAATTAATTTCACCCTTGATCACCAATACCTGCAACGTTAAACGAAGCTGAAAACTCACTTCGGGGTCTCTGATATCAACATCTAAGCAGCTTTCGATTTTTTGTAAGCGGTATCGTAAACCTGTTTTCGAGAGGGCTAGTTCATCCATTGTTCGCTCCAAATTCCCGCCATTTTGTAAAAATACATACAAGGTTTTCACAAGTTCCGTATCTTTATTGCTGCTATTATTTATTAATGGATTTAAAAGATACTTCGCTTTTTGGATAACAGCCTTTTCATCTTTCGAATGCATTAACATGCCAACTAGACCAAGTTCACCAAAGGATACTACCTTTTGGTTGGGATTAGTCATTTCCAGGGCACTTAATGCTTCTTGATAATATTCTGGAGCATCGACGATATCTTCAGCTATTGTACTAATTCCAATTTGAAAGATGGCCCCACGATATTTTGTTGTTAATTGACTAATAAATTCATGGCAAAGCTGTTCTATTTTTCCTTCTGACTTTTTAAATTGAACAAATAATACGGTATTTGCTGCGTGTTGACCAATAATGACCTCTGTATTTTTTTTATTAAAATATTGAACTATTGTATCAAGCAGTTCCTCATAGAAAACCAATTCTTTTTTTAGATAATCATCTAGATACTGATGTTTTAAAATCACAATATGATATGGAAACTCTAAATCTACGTTAATGAATCGTCCTCGTTGCAGAATCTCTTTTTTTGAAGCAAACTGACCACTAATAATCTGTTCTAAAAAGTAGCCCTTCATCCTTTCCATTGCTTCAAAACTAGTCTTTTCATTTAAAAGATGCAACGATGCTATAAAAGAAAGTCTGTCGAGTACCATGTAATCAAGTTCGGGAAAAGTGTTTTTTGCTTCAAAATAAAGAAAGGAACAATAGCCGAACATTTTTTTCTGCACGATAATAGGTGTCATAAGGCGAGTGTGCTGGGACGCGATAATTTTCCGCATATTTGAATAGGCAATTACACTATTATCAGAATGCTTTTTATCCATCCATTCCGTGAAATCCTGCTGGATCGTTTCTAGTGAATCCTTTGATAATCCAGCGGAAACATAATCCCTAAAATGTACATCTTCTATTAAAATCGGAATCTTTAATGTATTAGAAACATCATTAACAATAGATTGTAAATCACTGCCATTAATTAATGCTTGGGTTATTCTTTTGCTAATTTCAGTTGCCTTAGAGAGGTTATTTCGTTCTTGAAGCAATGTTTCATATGTTCTTTCCAGCTCTTTAACAATTGTTGAATTTTCATAGTACTTTAATTCTTCATCTGCTTCCCCATTCCAATTATGAATGGATTTCCCAATATATTTACACTCATGCATCCCCATCCCTTTGCAGGATAGCTCTTTAAAAATAACCGTATGCCCACAAATAGTTGAGTAAAATCCGCTGGCATAACCAATAAGTGTATAGCAAATAGGCAGGTCTGTCATGCCAAATTGGTTTAAATGCTCCTCCGCCTCATAGGAATTAAACCACTCCCCTTCGACATATACAGATTTGACCTCCCCATTCTTTTCCCATTCAATATCGGTCTTAATTGTATGAACCTTTGTGTATCCTTTAATCATATGTTGGATTGGACCTTGCTTAAGAATATCCTTAATAGAAGGAATATCTTCATCATCCAACACTTTTTCTGCATCATATTTACCAAGATTCCATCCATATCGTAATAGAAATCCCTTAACCCGGGCCATTCCGATATTTTCGATAAGTTCCTTCCTCAATGTGCCAAAAACGGCTGACGGAGTTAATAGAATTCGTTCGTTGTCTAGAAAAATTGCACCATTTTCTTGTTTAATATCGAGACTATTTAACAGGTTTTTGGACATTCATTCCCCTTCTTCCGATAAAGATTTCTATGTATTTATAACTTTTTTATATTTTTTTAATTATCCCAAAAAAAGCAGAAAGAAGCTATCCTTAGATAACTCCTCTCTAAAAAACATATTATTTTTTCATCAAATCTGGTAAAAATGTAACTATTTGCGGGAAGATAACCAAGACAGCTACACATGCAATCATTGCAATAACAAACGGTGTAATTCCCCTAAATATAGTCTGGATTGGTACATCCTTCGCTACCCCTTTAACATCATAAACACTTATGCCAAGCGGTGGTGTAAGTGAGCCAATATTAATAATCATAACCATGATTACTCCAAACCAAACTCCATTAAATCCTAACTCTGTTACGATCGGATATATAATTGGTAATGTTAAAACTAGGATTGATAATCCTTCCACAAAACATCCCAGAATAAATAATGCCAGTAGTATAAGGGTTAAGATAACATACTCATTTAAGTCAAGATTTCCTACAAAGCTAGTAATCTTAACCGGAATTCTACTTACTGTTAAAAACTGGCTAAATATCGTTGCCCCAATAATGATAATAAAAAGATAGGCCGTCAATCGAACAGATTCATGAAACGATTGTTTCAGCCTCTTTAAATCGATTGTTCTAGTTAGTAAAGTTACTACAAGTGCAATAAATGCGCCCACTCCGGCAGCCTCTGTTGGTGTAAAAACACCTAAATAAATCCCACCAATTGAAGTCAAGAATACAACCAGAAATGGCCAAATATTTTTTAAAGTTACTAGTTTTTCACGAAGGGATGCCTTTTCAAACTTTTGTGGCGCTAGTGTTGGGTTACCTTTAATTATGAGAAGTATCGTAATTAAAAAAAGAATGATTTGAACAATCCCCGGGAAAATCCCAGCAATTAATAGTTGTCCGATCGGTTCCCTTGTCATAATTCCGTATAATACTAAAATTACACTAGGTGGAATTAGGGCCCCAAGAGTACCGCCTGCTGCCACGCAAGCAGTTGATAATTGCGGTTTGTATTTATATTTATCCATTTCAGGCAGTGCAATTTTCGAAACCGTAACAGTTGTTGCATTTAAAGAACCAGAAATGGAGGAGAAGATGGCGGCAGTTCCGATTGTCGCCATCGCTAAACCTCCTCTTAAGTGTCCCATCCAACTGTCAACGGCTTTGTATAGATTACTGCCTATACCGGAGTATGATAAAAACATACCCATTAGGATGAACAAAGGAATTACACTTAGAGTATAGGAACTGGCTGTATCAAATGGTGTCCTTCCGGATTGTAGAATAGCTATGTCCCAGCCTCTAATTAATCCGGTGCCAATCATACCTACTAATAATAGCGAAATTCCAACAGGTATTTTTAATAGGAACAAAACGATTAATAAAATTATCCCTAATATTCCAATCATCTCAGGACTCATTGCTATTCACCACCTCTTGGATGCGAGACTCGTTGCTAACTAAATGTTTATTTTCAATAGGCTTATTGATATTTATGATTTTCTTTGAATAGGCTACAATGTGCGAAACAGCAGACAATGCAAATACAACAGTTCCAATTGCAGCAATAATTACAAACAAATAAACAGGTAAATATAAGTCAGCTGTTACCGTATTTGAATGCAGCAATCTCTGGGAATTCATTACTAAACTCCAAGCAACAATAGACAATACAGCTGCGATGATGACATTAATAACACATTCAAATATCCATTGAACTTTTTCAGAGAATTTTTCAACTACAAAATCAATCGTTACATGTACTTTGTGCAAGTGTGTATATGCTAAGCTTAAAAATACTACCATGGATAAGCCCAACTCTGTAAAGTCCACTGTTCCTTTAATTGGATGATTAAAGAGCCAGCGGCCCAGAACATCAAACGTAATCCAAAGCATGATCAACAATAGAATTACTTCGGCTATATTATGTAGCCATTTGGTTATCTTCTCGATCATTCCTTCCATATTACCAGTTCACCACTTCCTTTTTACTACTTTAGTTCATCCTTAAGTTCTTCTGCACGGTTATAAATTTCCTGTGCAGGTAACCCTTTAGCAGACATCTCATCAATCCATTTTTGTGCAACCGGCTTTAATATTTCTTCCCAAGGCGCTAATTGTTCTGCAGTAAGTTCAATAATTTCCGCACCATTCTTTTTCGCTAATTCTAATCCATTTTTACCATCTGTATCAAAGATAGCTCCAGCTTTTTCAGACATCGGTAATCCCACTAAGCTATCAAGCAACTCTTTATCACTATCAGAAAAACTATCATATGTTGATTGATTCATAACAGAATAAAATGGTGTAGCTGAGAAGTTACCGATTGTTACATATTTAGCAATTTCATGGAAATTGTAATTTTGTAGTGTTTCTAATGGAACCATGGCAGCATCAACGACACCTCTTTGTAATGACTCATATACATCACCCATTGGCATTGATACAGCTGTTGCTCCTAGAGCTTCAAGAACCGCACTACCAGTTGGAGATGGAGTACGAACACGAAGACCCTTTAAATCTTCCGGTTTTTCAATGCGATGCTTTACACTTATAAGCTGGGCAGGCTCAGCTGTGAACACGAATAACGGATGTGTTTCAGAATGCTCTTTTTGGATCTCAGGGAACTCATTATAAAGAGTTGCTACTATTTTTGAACCATGTACAGCTGATTCAGCTAAGAAAGGTAATTCTAATACAGAAACTGAAGGAAATCTTCCTGGTGTATATCCATAAACACTAAGTGCGATGTCAGCTTCACCGGTTACTGCCATATCATAGTGTGCACCAGCATCACCAAGTGAGTTTGCCGGGTATAGCTCTTGTGTAATTCTACCATCTGATCCCTCATTTAATGTTTTTCCAAACTCTTCGAAAAGCTGAGTTTGAATAGGATGATTACCTGGTAAGAAATGAGAGATTATTAGATTATGAGACTTTCCAGGTTCTTCTGCCGCACCTTTAGTGTTGGAAGCAGTATTTTGTGTACCTCCACCACAAGCAGATAAAAGAAGTGCTGAAGCTATAGCAACCGTTGATAACACTTTTTTACTTTTTAGAAAATTAGTCATACATTCCATCCTTTTCAATAATATTTTTTCTTTACTCTAATATAAAAAGCTTCATCTATTGAAAACGCTGTCAAAAAACATACATTTCGAAGTGTAACAATTGGAAAAATAGTATATTTTCTGAATTTTGTTAAGACCTTGATTTCATCTGCTCTTTAAAAGCAATAATAGTATTGATTCGATGCTGTCGAATTTCCTCCTCTATTTGAAATAAAGGCGCTTTTTCTTTAAGAAGATGAATGATCGTATTATGTTCCTCTATTGATTGACGAGTCCGCCCGGGTACTAATGTAAAGATAGAGCTTCGAATTCGATCCAACCGTTGTTGGGATTGACGAATTTCTTCTAATAAAAAATCGTTTTCGCATTTTTCATATATAATAGAATGAAACTTTCTATTTAGTTGATTAAATAAATCCAATTGAAAATCTTCCAAAGCTTCATGCATTTGGGTATTCAATTGTTGCAGCTCCTCAATATCTTGAGAAGAAAACTTTCGAGCACTTAAGGCTGCCGCATATCCTTCTAAAACAGAAATGACAGATAGAATCTCAATGTACTCCGTTTCATTGATAGCGCTTACTATCGCACCACTATAGGGCTTATATTGTATTAGTCCATCTGATTCAAGGTTACGGATAGCTTCGCGGATTGGTATTGTACTAGTGCCGAGTTCTTTAGCGATTTGGTCAATGATTATACGCTGTCCCGGACCATAAACACCGTCCAGTATCTTTGTACTTATGTATTCATAAGCATACTGGGTTTTACTCATAGCTAATTTTTTTCGACGATGAATAGTTTTCTTTTTATCCATAGTAATAAGTCCCCTTTGATTGTGTCACCTCCGCTTTGTTAATCCTTCTATTAAAATCATATATCACATCGTATATGATTTCAAGGTTTTTTATACATTTTTTTCAAAAAAGTATAAAATATTTGTATATTTGACATTCATTGTAAAATTGTATCAATAAAAGCTAGAGAGGATAACTCACTAGCTTTTATTATTCACTTTATTTTCCAAACTGTGGAATATGGTGATCGCCAATTGCTACATGGATAACTTTTGGCTCAGTGTAAAATTCAAATGCATAGTGGCCCCCTTCGCGACCGATGCCGCTGTCCTTTACGCCTCCAAATGGAATGCGAAGGTCACGTACGTTTTGTGCATTAATCCAAACCATACCAGCTTCTACAGCATTAGCTACACGATGGGCTCTCTTAAGATTGTTTGTCCATACAAATCCAGCAAGGCCGTATTTCACATCATTTGCAGCCTTGATTACTTCTTCATCATCCTCGAATTCAATTACAGCCATAACGGGACCGAAGATTTCCTCTTGAGCAACTCTCATATCGTTAGTCGCATTTAATAGAATTGTTGGCGGTACGAAGTTACCTGCTTTAACTTCTTCTGGAACAGTTCCTTGTACTACATCACAGCCCTCTTCTTTAGCGATTTCGATATAGCTTTTAACTTTGTTATAATGTCCTTTTTCAATTAGTGGACCAAGCTGCGTAGATGGGTCCATTGGGTCACCAATCTTAATGTTTCGAACACGCTCTTTCAATGCAGCAACGAATTGATCCTTAATATTTTTATGAAGGAACACACGTGAGTTTGATGTACAACGCTCACCGTTGAATGAAAAGATACCCCATACAGCAGCATCAAGCGCACGATCAAGATCAGCATCTTCGAAAACGATCAGAGGTGATTTACCACCTAGTTCCATAGATGTTTTCTTGAGTGTATCTGCAGAGTTCCTGATAATAGTTGATCCAGTTGTTGTTTCACCTGTAAATGAAATAGCTTTTACATCAGGGTGCTTAACTAGGGCATCCCCTGCTGTTTCACCGAAACCATGAACAATGTTGAACACACCTTTAGGTAATCCAGCTTTATCAATGATTTCTGCTAATTTATTTGCAGTTAACGGAGATAATTCAGCCGGCTTTAATACAACAGTATTACCTGTTGAAAGAGCAGGTGCTACCTTCCAAGTTTCTAGCATAAAGGGTGCATTCCAAGGCGTAATTAAGCCTACTACACCTAGTGGTTTGTATACAGTATAGTTGATAAATTCATCATCTACAGGGAATGACTCACCATGTTTTGTTTCTACCATTCTTGCATAGAAGCGGAAGTTCTCCGCTGCACGCGCAGCTTGATTCCTAGTTTGACTGATTGGTAGACCTGTATCTAATGATTCCAAATAGGCAATCTCATCATTTGCCTCATCAATAAGGTCTGCAATTCGATAAATATATTTCACACGTTCTTTTAATTTCAAGTTTGCCCAATTTTCAAAAGCAGCATTTGCAGCTGCAACAGCTTTTTCCATATCCTCTTTGCGACCTTCAGCGATATTGTTGATCACAGTGTTTGTAAACGGGTTGTGGTTTGCAAACGTACTGCCAGCTTCTGCATCTACAAATTCACCATTAATATATAATTTAATATCTTCTAACTCTTTATGAGTTTTTAAATTGTTTGTTTCTACTGCTTGACTTTGCATCCTTTTCACATCCTTTTCTTTTTTCAATATCAATCACAATTATTTAGAAACAACATTCTCTGGAAGGTCTACATGTCTTTTTAAAATATTACGTAGTTTATCTTGTAATTCTTGTGTTGGAAGAGCCATTGGTCTGCGTAGGATTGGTTTAGCAATACCCATCATTCCCATAGCTGCTTTTAATGGTGCTGGGTTTGTATCTTCAAACAATACATCATTTAATTCCATTAATTCGAAATGATGATCTAATGCAGCTTGAATGTTTCCAGCTTCATAGTCATTGTAAAGATCAGCAATTTCTTTGGGAAGAAGGTTTGCTGTTGCACTGATGTGACCAGCTCCACCGATTGCTAACATTGGGTAACATAATAATTCGATACCAGAATATAAATTGAAATCTCTTCCACACTTTTGTAAAACACGGTTAACATGTTCGAAGTCTTTGTTAGATTCTTTTACGCCGATGATTTGTGGAACGTCTTTAACAAGACGAGCTAGTGTATCAACATGTAAATTCACTGCTGTTCTACCAGGGATATTGTACACTATGATTGGAATATCTACTGTTTCAGCAATCGTTTTATAATGATCATAAAGTGCATGTTGTGATGGCTTATTGTAATAAGGAACGATGATTAATACTGCATCTGCTCCAAGATCTTTTGCCTTCTTCGTTAAAGTAATAGTTTCATCAAAATTAACAGAACCAGTAGCAGGTACGAATGGAACTCTTCCATTGATTACTCTTGCAGCATTTTCCATTACTTGAATGCGTTCTTCTGTTGTTAAAGATGAAGGTTCACCAGTAGTACCACATACAGAAATGGCATGGCTACCGCTTTCAATTTGCCAATTTATTAATTTCTCTTGTGTTTCAAAATCGATTGAGTAGTCTTCGTTGAATGGTGTAACAACAGGTGCAATGGATCCTCTTAATCTTTTTTTCAATTCTTGATACATTATGAATTCATCCTTTCTAAACTAAAATAATTTATAAAAAGTATAATTTTTGCTTCTTGTTTAAATCATATACCAAATCATATACGATTTCAATAGTTTTTCTCAAAAAATCATATATGATTTTTTGAGAAAATAAAAAAGAGAGTCTTTTAAACTCCCGTTCTTTCGATTGTTTAGTTTTTAAAAATGTTCACATTTTATACTTAATATACTGTTTTGTATAAAAAGCAAATAAAAAAATTTGGTTTTAGGCAGTTATATCTGTAGTTTGTTTTTCAAATGTAATGACAGGGTTCCAGCTTCCTGAAGATTGCCCATCTGCATAATACTTTGGTTCATCATTTTCATCCAAAATCGCACTTAACATCGCTAAATGACGTCCGCCAGATTCAACCTTAGCAGCAGCTGCATATTGTGGAAGCATTTCATATGCTTCTTTATATTTTTTGTTCATTACTAATTCTACATATTGCTTATCTAAAGCCTGCTCAGAAATAGTTGGCTTATTCTCTCTACCACGCACGACATTATGAGATAATGCACCGCTAGATACAAAAACAACCTTTTTATCAGTTTTCTCAAGAACCTTTCTAATTTCTTGGCCCCATTTATACGTCTCTTCTAGGGATGCAACTAAAACAACAGATAAATTAATAACTGGGATATCTTCATTAGGGACAAGATGACGTAATGGTACAACTGTACCATAATCCCAGACAAAGCTTGAATCATTAAATCCAACAATATTTAATCCGGCACTTTGACCTGCTTGGACAAGCTTTTCAGCGATTTCTTGATCACCTGGATAATTGTATGGAACATCAGAAACTAAATCAGGGCATTCTTGGGCAGTTAAAATACCTTTGTGAACAGGCGTGCAATCAACTAGATGATTGAAAGTTGATGGCCAATGGCATGAAACTAAGACAACTAGATCAGGTTTTTTCTCATAAATCTTCTTAGATACCGCTTTCATTCCAGCAACCATTTCTTTTTGAAACTCAGGAACATGCTCATCATGGCAAATACTCGGTACGTGCGGTGAAATAACACTCATTACAATACTCATTTTTCAAAACCTCCTTAATTTTCTGTATATTCTATTTATTAGAAATCGGAAATCCCTTATGTATGTTGTTGCAAAAAAAGGGATTCCCGAAACCAATCAAACAAAATTTTTGTTATTCTACGACAGTAAAAGTTACTTCTCCTAAACCATCAAATTTACCAGAAACAACATCACCTTTTGAAAGCATAACAGCACCGGTAATGCCGCCTGTTAAAATGATATCGCCTTTTTTAACCTTCTCGCCTTTTCGAGCAAGCATATTCGCTAGCATTGCCACAGAATTAGCCGGATGACCAAGAACAGCTGCACCAGCCCCAAGCTCTTTAATTTCACCATTAATCGTAATCGTTGTTCCAACAAGCTCTAGATCAAATTGGTCCGGCTTTTTCAATGCTGTTCCGAATACAACACGAGATGTTGAGGCATTATCAGCTACCACATCAGGGAATGTAAAATTAAAATTTTCATAACGGCTGTCAATGACTTCAAGTGCAGGAAGTACATATTCAGTCGCCGCTAATACTTGTGCACCTGTAACACCAGGACCTTCCACGTCTTCACCCATTACAAAAGCGATTTCCGCTTCAACCTTTGGATGGATAACATCACTAAGTTTGACCTGTCCACCATTATCAATCAACATATAATCAAATACATAACCATATATCGGCTCATCTACACCCATTTGTTTCATTTTGGCATAGCTAGTTAATCCCATTTTAGGGCCCACGATTTTTTTTCCTTCAGCCAGTTTCATTCTTACAATTTCTTCTTGAACTAAATAAGCTTCATCAAATGTTAAATCAGGCTTAATCGATGCCGTTACTTTTACTACTTCACGTTTTTCATATTCAGCATCTTGCAAATAAGTTGCTATTTGTTTGATTTGTTCTTGGGTAATCATTATTGCTTCCTCCTAGCCGATCGTGACATTTTTCTTCTTAGCAATCTCTGCAGCGACATCGACGATCATGTCTTCTTGACCACCGACAATATGTTGTTTACCCAATTCTATTAAAATATCACGGGAGTCAATGTTAAATCTCTTAGCCGCACGCTGTGCATGCAATAAGAAGCTTGAATATACTCCTGCAAACCCGAGTACAAGTGAATCTCTTGTAATTTCCTGTGGTTTTTCCAAAATAGGTGCAACAAGGTTTTCAGCAGCGTCCATCATTTTATAAATATCGATGCCCGTATGAATACCTAATTTGTCTAATACCGCAACCAATACTTCAGTTTGTGTATTTCCGGCACCCGCACCTAAACATCTCATACTGCCATCAATTCTTGTAGCACCTACTTCAATCGCAGCGAGTGTATTAGCCATTGCTAATGATAGATTGTTATGACCATGAAAACCGATATTTACTGATAAGTGATCTCTTAAGGCACAAATTTTTTCTGTTACCTCATGCGGCAATAAAGCCCCAGCAGAGTCAACAACATAAACTGTATCAGCCCCATAGCTTTCCATTAACTTAGCTTGTTCAACTAGCTTAGCCGTTGGAGCCATATGTGACATCATAAGAAACCCTACAGTTTCCATTCCAAGTTCTTTTGCAAGTTCAATATAGGCAGGTGAAACGTCTGCTTCCGTTACATGCGTTGCGATCCTTGCCATCTTCGCACCAAGGCTTGCAGCTTGTTTCAAGTCCTTTTCTAAGCCGATACCTGGTAATGATAATACGGCAATTTTAGAATTCTTCGCAGTTGCTGCAGCAGCTTCAATCAATTCAAACTCATCTGTTAAAGATAATCCATATTGCAGTGTAGAACCACCTAATCCGTCACCGTGTGCCACTTCAATATATGGAACTTTCGCTTCATCTAAAGCCTTAACAACATTTACCACCTGTTCAACAGTAAATTGATGTCTAATCGCATGGCTTCCGTCACGTAAAGCAACCTCAGTAATTAAAATATTTTTATTTGTATCACCCATCATAATTTCCTCCCTTCTTTAAACAGTAGCATTTGCTAGCATTTTGACTGCCCATTGTTCTGCAACTTGAACGGATGCAGCCGTAATGATGTCTAGGTTACCTGCATATTTAGGCAAGTAATCTCCAGCACCTTCAACCTCAATCAGGATTGTTATTTTATTCCCATCAAATAATGGCTCCTGTCTAATTCGGAATCCTGGAACATATTGTTGTACTTTTTTCTCCATGTCTCGAATTGCTTTCACAATACCTTCTTCATCCACAGTATCGCCTTCAACTAATGCGTGGATTGTATCTCTCATAATAATTGGTGGTTCAGCTGGATTAATAATCATAATTGTTTTTCCACGCTTTGCCCCACCAATAATTTCAAGGGCACTATTCGTTGTTTCAATAAATTCATTAATATTAGCTCGTGTTGCAGGACCAGCACTTCTACTAGATACAGTTGCGATAACCTCTGCATAGGCAACTGGTTGAACTTGATTAATTGCATGTACAATTGGAGTTGTTGCTTGGCCTCCACAAGTAATCATATTTACATTATCATCGTCTAAATGTTCATTTATATTTACCGTAGGTACTACAAATGGACCAACAGCTGCAGGTGTTAAGTCAAGCACTCGTTTTCCTGCTTCTTTTAATAATTTAGCGTGTCTGATATGCGGCTTTGCGCCAGTTGCATCAAATACGATATCAGCAAGTTCCGGTTGTTCTAAAAATCCGTCAATTCCATTATCAAAAGTTGCATACCCATATTCTCTTGCGCGTTTTAAACCATCTGACTCGGGATCAACACCAATAACTGCTGTTAATTCTAGATTGGTTGCTCTTCTAAGCTTAATCATTAAATCCGAACCAATATTACCTGAACCTAATATTGCTACCTTCACTTTACTCATTAACTACAACTCCCTCCTATTATTCTTCAAAATTCACTGTAACTTGACCAAGATGCGCAAATCGAGCTGTAAATGTATCACCAGGTTCTGCAACGACCATTGCTGAAAGTGCACCTGATAGAATAACTTCCCCTGCACGCAGCGGAATATCAAATTGAGATAGCTTGTTTGCTAACCAAGCAACGCATGTTGCTGGATTACCTAGTGCAGCAGCTCCAACGCCAGTGTTCACTAACTGACCGTTTTTCGTTAAGACCATACCTAGTAATTCTAAATTTACATCTTCGATTCGTGTTGGTTTTCCACCTAATACATAAAGACCACTGGAAGCATTGTCAGCAATTGTGTCCGGCAATTTAATCTTCCAATCTTTTACTCTACTACCGACGATCTCTAGTGCCGGAACGATATATTTAGTAGCCTGCAAGACATCAAGAGTAGTAACATTTGGTCCGATTAAGTCTTTTTTCAGAATAAAAGCGATTTCACCTTCAACTCTAGGTTGGAGTATTTGACTCATAGAAACGGTTCCACCATTTTCAACAACCATAGAATCAAGTAAATGTCCGTAGTCCGGCTCATCTACTCCAAGTAATTTTTGCATTGCTAGTGACGTTAAGCCGATCTTTTTTCCTACTACTTTTTGTCCAGCATCTAATTTCCTTTGAATATTTTCAAGTTGTATATGATAAGCTTCCACCGGTGTAAGATCTGGGTTCACTGATGTTAAAGGAGCAATTCCTACGCCTGTTACTTCTGCTTCTCTAAGTTGGTCAGCAAATTGTATTGTTTGAGTAGTCAATATGTTCCACTCCATTCCATGTTAATTAAGATGTAAAAAGTCAATTGATTTTACAACATACATTAAGTTTAACTTCTTCAATCATCTCCCGAAATCCTCCCTTATGTTAGGGATTTTATATAATAATCTTAAAATTATAATAACTCTACTTAGTTGCGCATACAACCTCGCAGTTGTTCTATACGCAACAAAAAGTATCTTTTTTGAAACTTTTTCATCTTTTTTCGTTAAAATAAAAAAGAGACTTTTGCAGCCTCTTTTCTTATTTAAGTATTTACATTTGTTGCCAAAAGCGAATTGACACCTTTTTCTCCTGAAATTTGTGGTGGCCAAGTACAAAGGTCGAAAGGATAATCTGATCCTGGAACTACCCTGTCTTCGCCAACTGTATTTAGTAAATACTGCAAACTTCCCTCGTTCCAAAGAACGGTGTCATACCACATTCTTTTTAAATACTCAATCGGCGGTGCTTGTAATACTGACGAAACATTGTTCCACATACTGTAGCCTTTATTTAATCTTCCTATTTGGTAGGGAAGAAAACCGCCGCCATGGGCAAGCAATACTTTAATATTCGGGTACTTGTCTAAAAAGCCACTTAGTAATAAATCAGTTGCACATACTGTTGTTTCCCAAGGAACACCAATTAAATTAGGCATCATTCTCTTCTTTAGTCTTGGATCTTCACATAGTAGCGGATGAATAAAGATAATCGCATTTAATTTATTAGCCTCTTCAAAAAACGGTGCAAAAAAATCATCTGATAACATATATTCGGATAGTCCCGGTCCAATAATCGCACCTTTTAAGCCCAATTTCATTGCTTCATTAAGCAACCCGGCAGCCTTAACAGGACTATTAAGCGGTACAGTAGCCAGTCCTGATATTTTTTCTGTTTCTCGATCAGCCCAATTAGCTAAAGAGCGATTATAAACTTGCGATAATTCACTTGTTATTTCGGCGGAGAAATCATACATAAATAATTGTGGAATTGGTGATACAAGCGAATGCTTGACGCCAATGTTTTTTTGTTCATGTAAATACAGGTTCTCATCTACGAAAGATTTCTTTAATTCAAAGCCCCATTTTTCATTTACAACAAGAAAGTCCTCTTTATTTGGGTCTTTCTTTTCCCATTTTGCATTGACTAAAGACTTATTTTCTTTTAGCCATGCGATTACATCTTGCGGTATAAAATGAGTATGTACATCATACATATGTTTCCACTCTCCCTGTTTATAGTTTATAGTTTTTAGTTTCATATATCGAAATTGCGTTTCTCTATAACATACACTATATCAAAAAATCAGTTAGAAAGTAACAAAACTTATGAAATTTTTAGAATATTCCTTTAAAAAAATTATCACTTTTCAATTTTCATTTTTTTTGATATGTTTTCTATAGAGAGAGTGCGTTCTTCTATATGAAACTACGAAAGGGTGTACTAAATTGACAACGAATGATAGGGATTCAAAAGATAACAAAGATAATTTGCTTTCATCAGTAAAAAATGCACTATTAATTTTACGGAGCTTTTCAATGGATGAACCTGAAAAAAAGATTAGTGATCTTGCCACAGAGTTAGGTCTGAATAAAAGTACTGTCAGCCGAACAATGGCAACACTTGCTAGTGAAGGGTTTGTTTATAAAGATCCCGAATCAAAAAAATATCGCTTAGGAATGACAATCATTTCATTAAGTGGCATTATCAATAATAACATGGATGTCTACCGTGAATCACAGCCAATTTTAAATAAACTGGTCCAGGACATCGATGAAACGGCCCACATCTCGGTTCTTGATAATACCGATGTTATTTATATTCAAAAAATTGAATGTAAACATTACGTAAGAGCACTATCACATGTTGGAAGACGAAATCCGGCTTACTGTACTAGTTCCGGTAAGGTTCTATTGGCTCATGCAGATGATAGTGTTGTAGAAACTGTGATTAATACAGGACTAAAAAAATATACTGATACAACAATTACTGATCCCGACAAGTTAAGAGAAGAATTAAAAAAGATAAAAGAAGATGGATTTGCCTATAGCTTGGCAGAATTCAATGAAGGTGTCCATTCAGTAGCGGCACCTATTTACGATTATACCGGAAAGGTAATAGCGGCCCTGACTGTGGTTGGTCCGATGCAACGAATACAGCAAAGCAAAATTAGACCACTTGCCAAAAAAGTCATTGAAGCCAGTATGGAAATTTCAGATAGAATGGGCTATTGGAGGTAAGAAAAGCACAAGCGCTAGACAAGAAAAATCGGGGCAGGATTGTCCCGATTTCTTTTTTTATAGTTTACTGGATAATTGTAATAAAAGCTTTGAAATTTCCTCAAATCTTTCAATTCTAGTATTAATATCTTTTGCTTTTTCTAATTGACTAATAACAGTATTGTTTATAGAAGTAACCTCATCCGTAATGGATTGAAGGTCAATCTTCAAATCATTTAATGTTTTTTCAATTTCGATACTTGCATCATTACTGTGACCAGACAACTTCCGGATTTCATCTGCAACGACTCCAAATCCTCGTCCGACATCTCCAATTCTTGCAGCTTCAATAGCAGCATTTAGTCCAATTAGCCTTGTTTGTGAAGCGATTGATTTAATAGAATCCAAAATCTGGCTAGATCTTTTAAACTTATTATTAATATCAGCAGCCTTTTCTTGGAGTGCTTCACTTTCACTTTTTATTTGGGAGGCAATTTCCAAAAACAGTTTTATAATACTCCCAACCTCACCACTAGATTGTGATAATTCCTCAGCACTATTATTCAAACCAGTCCAGGTTTCTATGTTCCTAGCAATTCCCACCGAACCGATAACATTATTATTTTCATCTATTATTGGATACCCTGAAAGTCTAACTGGTAAGCCATATAAAGAAGCATCCATATTCTTAACAGCATACTTTTTCGTTCTTATAGCTTCTGCAGATGCCGAAGTCGGTTTGAGAGGATCACCTGGAGAAATATTCAATTTCAATGTTTTCCCATCTTTTTGTATAATAAACTTTTCTTTGTCTGTAACGGCAAATCCCATATCTACTTGCAAAATATCAGCAATAAATGGCGTAACCACAACAAGCGCATCCATTAGTTGCTGGGCTGTTACATTTCTTTCCATTGTATTCGCCTCCTTACTTCATTAAATTAATAGAATAGTATTTTAGTATAGTAGTAAACGTTTCCATATATCACAATAATTTTATCATTCGAATTCACTGTTTACAAGTTGTTAAAAGAGGGGCTATCCCAATTAATAGACTCATATGATCTGTTAACTTGAGATACCCCCCTTAAGGTTTAAACTAATTGTTGAACAATTTGAAGTGCTGCTTCCCCACACATTTCATCCTCTTCAGCGCTTCCTCCGCTAATACCGATACCGCCAATGACATGACCATCAACAGTAATAGGGAAGCCACCGCCGAAAATAACAAGTTTCGGAGTGTGTACAATTCCATTTAATAGTGCTGGTTCATCCTTTATCATTGGATACCAATCACCGGTAGGTTTTTTAAATCCAATAGCAGTGTATGCTTTATTTTGTGATATGCCGATACTTAGAAGCGGAGCATGATCCATTCTAGAGAAAGCTACTAAATTTCCGCCTTCATCTACAATCGTAATATTAACAGCGATTCCCAATTCCTTTGCCTTATTTTCAGCTGCTTCAATCATTTTTTTCGCAAGCTCATTTGGAATGGAAAACTTCTCTATTAACTTCATATAATCCCTCCTAATTAATTCATTTTTGAACGGCGTTTTTCTACTGATTCACCTGCAATTCCCCAATGTGATGCAGGAATTTCATTAATAAGTACACGAACAGATTCAATTGGTGCTTCCAATGTTTCACAAACTGTATTCGTTACTTCTTTAATTAGCCGTTCTTTTTTTTCAGGTGTACGTCCTTCCATTATAGTAATCTGAACTAAAGGCATTCTTTGACACTTCCTTTTATTATTTGATAGAATCTTCTTAATTTATAGTAAATCCTTTTTGTTCGTATAACAACATTATTGTTGCTTTATATGAAATTAAAAAAAATTTCGATTTAAAGTATTAATTATTGTATATATTTTTTGAATCTTTTGCTAAAATACTTTGTATCATATACAGAATTTATGTTGCTTTATAAGCAACATTTATGTGTAGCGTTTAGGAGGAGGTCATAAAATGAGAGAGAGAAAAATTCAGAAAGTCCTTGTAGCAAACAGAGGAGAAATTGCAATTCGCGTATTTCGTGCTTGTACTGAGCTTGGAATACGTACTGTAGCCATTTATTCGAAAGAGGATTCTGGCTCCTATCACCGTTACAAAGCGGATGAAGCCTATTTAGTTGGTGAGGATAAAAGTCCAATCGATGCCTATTTAGATATTGAAGGAATCATCGAAATCGCAAAAGCAAATGATGTTGACGCCATCCACCCTGGATACGGCTTCTTATCTGAAAATGTTCAATTGGCGAAACGCTGCGAAGAAGAAGGAATCATTTTTGTCGGACCGAAAGAAAAGCATTTGGAGATGTTCGGCGATAAAGTAAAAGCGAGACACCAAGCTGTTTTAGCGAATATTCCAGTTATTCCTGGTTCCGATGGTCCTGTATCAAGTGTTGATGATGTAAAAGCATTCGCAAGTCAATTTGGCTATCCATTCATTATTAAAGCTTCCTTAGGCGGAGGCGGTCGCGGAATGCGAATCGTTCGCAGTGAAGATGAACTCGTTGAAAGCTATAATCGTGCAAAATCAGAAGCGAAGTCCTCTTTTGGTAATGATGAGGTCTACGTTGAAAAATTCATTGAAAATCCTAAACATATTGAAGTGCAAATTCTAGGTGATCAACACGGAAACATTGTTCACTTGTATGAACGCGATTGTTCTGTCCAACGTCGTCATCAAAAGGTTGTTGAGGTTGCACCAAGTATTTCCCTATCTGAAGACTTACGTGAACGCATCTGTGAAGCAGCTGTGCGGTTAATGGATAATGTAAAATATGTAAATGCCGGTACAGTTGAATTCCTTGTTACAAAAGAAGAGGAATTTTACTTTATTGAAGTGAACCCAAGAGTACAGGTTGAGCATACCATTACTGAAATGATTACCGGAATTGATATCGTTCAATCACAAATCCTAATTGCGGAAGGACATCAACTCGACAGTAAGGAAATCAGTATCCCAAATCAGTCTTTTATTAAAACTCATGGCTATGCCATTCAATCACGTGTCACAACAGAAGATCCAGAAAATAATTTCATGCCTGACACAGGAAAAATCACAGCGTACCGTTCCGGTGGTGGGTTTGGCGTTCGCCTTGACGCCGGAAACTCCTTTGCCGGTGCTGTCATCACACCATTTTATGATAGCTTGCTTGTGAAAATCTCCACACATGCTTTGACATTTGAGAAAGCAGCTGCGAAAATGCATCGAAATTTAAAGGAATTTAGGATTCGTGGTATTAAAACGAATATTCCTTTCTTGGAAAATGTAATTACGCATGAGAAATTTTTGACAGGTCAATATAATACAAATTTCATTGATCAAACACCGGAGCTGTTCATTTTTCCACAGCGTAAGGACCGCGGTACAAAGATGTTAAGCTTTATTGGAAATACCACTGTAAATGGAACTCCAGGCCTTGCGAAAGAAAAGAAACCACTTCTTAAAAATCCAAGAATGCCAAAAGTGAAATTATCTGAACCAATACCAACTGGAACAAAGCAAATTCTTGACCAAGAAGGTCCAGAAGGTCTTGTAAATTGGATTAAAAACCAAAAAGAAGTTCTATTAACAGATACAACATTCAGAGATGCGCACCAATCCCTACTTGCAACTCGTGTTCGTACAAATGATTTAAAACATATTGCTGAACCAACAGCCAGACTATTGCCAAATCTTTTCTCTGTTGAAATGTGGGGCGGTGCAACATTTGACGTGGCCTACCGTTTCTTAAGAGAAGATCCATGGGTAAGGCTGCAAGTATTAAGAGAAAAAATGCCGAACCTATTATTCCAAATGCTGTTACGTGCTTCCAACGCCGTTGGTTATACAAATTATCCAGACAATGTCATTAAAGAATTTGTTCAGAAATCAGCAGAAAATGGCATCGATGTTTTCCGAATCTTTGACAGCTTAAACTGGGTTAAGGGTATGACATTGGCGATTGATGCTGTTAGAGATACAGGAAAGATTGCCGAGGCAGCTATTTGTTATACTGGGGATATTGAAGATAGCACAAGAACGAAATATAACCTTGAGTATTATAAGAATATGGCAAAAGAGCTTGAAAACGCTGGAGCCCATATTTTAGGAATTAAAGATATGGCAGGTCTATTGAAGCCGCAAGCAGCCTATACATTGATTTCGACTTTAAAAGAAACCGTGAATATTCCGATCCATCTTCATACACATGATACAAGCGGAAATGGCATTTATACCTACGTGAAGGCCATTGAAGCCGGCATAGATATCGTTGATGTGGCAACAAGCTCTATGGCGGGATTAACATCACAGCCAAGTGCAAATACATTGTACTATGCGTTGCAGAATCAAGATCGCCAACCAAAGGTTGATATTCAGTCACTTGAAAAGCTGGCCCATTATTGGGAGGATGTACGCCACTACTATAAAGTATTTGAATCCGGAATGTATGCTCCTCATACAGAAGTATACAATCATGAAATGCCAGGCGGACAATACAGTAATTTACAGCAGCAAGCAAAGGCTGTTGGCCTAGAGAGCGAGTGGGACAATGTTAAGCAAATGTATCGCAATGTAAATGATATGTTTGGCGATGTTGTTAAGGTAACTCCTTCTTCTAAAGTTGTAGGAGATATGGCGTTATACATGGTTCAAAACAAACTTACAGAAGAAGATGTAATCGAACGTGGTGACACCCTTAATTTCCCTGATTCTGTAGTGGAATTTTTCCAAGGTTATCTTGGTCAGCCGTACCAAGGCTTCCCTGAAAAGTTGCAAAAAGTAATTTTAAAAGGTCGTGAGCCAATTAAAGTTAGACCCGGAGAATTACTTGAGGCTGTTGACTTTGATGCCATTAAAAAAGAATTGGAAAACACATTTGAACATGAGGTTTCTGATTTAGATGTGATCAGCTACGCAATATATCCGAAAGTATTCGAGGAATACCAACATTTTTTTGACCAATATGGTGATGTTTCCGTCCTTGATACCCTTACTTTCTTCTATGGTATGCGCCTCGGTGAAGAAATCGAAGTGGAAATCGAACAAGGAAAAACATTGATTGTTAAGTTAATTTCCATTGGTCAAACACAGCGAGACGGTACAAAAGTCGTTTACTTTGAATTAAACGGCCAGCCTCGCGAAGTCATTGTTAAAGATGAAAGTATGAAATCTGCTGTAGCAGCAAAACCGAAAGCAGAAAAGAAAAATCCAAATCATATTGGTGCCTCTATGCCTGGAACAGTTGTTAAAGTATTAGTAGAAAAAGGCGAAAAGGTTAAAAAAGGTGACCACTTAATGATTACAGAAGCAATGAAAATGGAAACAACCGTTCAAGCTCCATTTGATGGGGTTGTGACCGACATCCATGTTAGAAGCGGAGAAGCAGTCCAAGCGGACGATTTATTACTAGAACTGGAAAAGTAAGAAAAGCAAAAGCGCCCGTTCAGCGAAGTTTACGAGTTGCTGGGCGCTGGAGCTAGGCATTAGAAAAGCGAAAAGGCTGGTTCCTTAAAATTTAAGGATCAGCCTTTTTTTGATTATCTTAGAATTTTATTCATTTCTCTGCATGGTTCTACAACCATATCGGTTATTGGCATACTTTGACATGCTAAACGGTAGCCTGCAGAATGTTCGTCATCTGATAACACAGATTTCGAAGCAATTCCATCTAATGTATGTCCACTGACAACCTTTACTTTACACATCCCGCAGCCACCACCTTTACAGCCGACAAAAATTCCACCTGCTTGGCGTTGTGATGCATTAAGGATCGTTTCATTCTCCCTCACAGCTATCTCTTTTTCTCTTATAACTACTTTATAAGCTCCCATTTTACATAACCCCTTTGTTGAAAATTTCAATAATAAGTAGAAGGAAGTTTCCCGAATATTTGGTACCGCTCCCGAGCGCATCCAAATCGAGAAACTTCCTTGTTATCTTTATATTATTTTTTATGAGAATACAGTCGTAAATCTTTCGTTTAATTCTCTTTCGAAGTAGAATATTGCCTTACCAATCGTATCTTCTGTCCAAGTAATCGTTGGAGAGTCAGGATATGTGATATAGCCGCCACAGAATACTTCGTTACGGTTACCAGATGGGTCAAAGAAGTAAATTGTTGTACCTCTTGTAATACCGTGACGAGTTGGTCCTGCATCAATCATGACGTCATTTTTAGCCATAATATCAGCAGCATTTCTTAGTTCAACCCACTCATCTAACCAGAATGCAAAGTGGTGTAGTCCATTTTGAGGGCCTTTTATAATAGCAATATCATGGGCTGTATTTGTTTTGAATAACCATTTACAAATAGTAACATCATTATTTTCCCCTGCTACTAATTGCTCACTTACATGAAAGTCGAAAAGGTCTGTGAAAATCTTCACTGCCCCATCTACATCGTCTCCGGCAACCAATAAATGATCTAGGCGTGTTGGATGCATTCCTACTAATCCATCTGGCCATGGATCTGGGTTCACCAGTGGTAAGCCATTGCCTACTACTTCAATTTCACTATAAAGTTCTACAGTTTGTCCAGTAGGAATGACGAAACGTACCGCTTCTCCTTCAGCAAGGCGAGTTCCGGCCGGTACACGCTCAGTAGTTACACCATAGTTATTTAATTTTTCTTCATATAGATCTAAATCAGAGGCAAACTCACATTTAAAGGCTAAATGAACTAAACCTGCAGAATCATTCTTTTTCAGAATAACACTGTGATGATCGTGCTCATCCCAAGCTTTTAAATAAACTCTATCTTCTTCACGAGCAACTTCAATTAAACCGATTACATTTTTGTAATACTCAATAGATTTTTCCCAGTTTGGACATCCGATTTCTACTCTTCCTAAGCGCATGATTGCCATTACAACATTCCCCCTAATTTTATTATTTTTACTAATTTATAGATTAAAATATTTCAATAGTATTGTCTTCCTACGAAATATTCTAATTTTTGATTATTTTCAGACATATACATACAGTATAAACTAAATAATAGAATTATTTTCAGTCAATTTTTGATAGTTTGTTAACAT
This sequence comes from Schinkia azotoformans, assembly GCF_035811335.1. Classification (NCBI taxonomy): domain Bacteria; kingdom Bacillati; phylum Bacillota; class Bacilli; order Caryophanales; family Bacillaceae; genus Schinkia; species Schinkia azotoformans. The sequence goes on along the minus strand of NZ_JARSMD010000019.1, from coordinate 57,649 downwards.
TTTGTTACAAATCAAATTGTATTTCACCTAAAATAATAAGCATTTGTATTGCCAGAAATAATGGATAACTTGAGGCTGGTTGACGGATGTCTACAGACAAAATATCCTTTATTTTCTCAATCCTGTATCTTAATCCACTAATGGATAAGGCTGAGCTGCAGGCGGTTTGTTCCAAATTACCGCCATTCAAAATATAGTGATACAGTGTTTTCGTCAAGTCCATGCCCTTTCGGTTATCGTATTCTAATAGATCTTTTAATACTTGAATCGAATATTTTCTAATTGCCTCTTTATCTCCAGTCTGAATTAAAAGTCCAATAAACCCAAGCTCTTCATAACTAGTAATTGGTTTAGATTTCGTGCTAAGCTTCACTGCTGTCAAAGCTTCTTCGAGTTGATTTTTAGCTAACTCGATATTATCCTGGCATGTGCTAATACCACTATAAAAAGTAGGACACGGGTATGACTTTGAACAAACCGTCATAATCTCTTCGGTCAGACTCTGTATAGTCTTATTACACTGATTTAAAATATCATCCTGAATATAGATTACAAAATTTTCTGATTTATAGGTTATTAGTATTGGAATGGACATCTTTTTGAAAAATCCCGATATTTTGGTAACGAGGTCATCTTTCCATTCAATTTCTTCCTTTACATTATGCTCCGTATGAAAAACGTTAACCACTACTATATGAAAGGGCTTTAAAAAATCCACACTCACATAGTGACCCATTTTTATAATTTCTTGTTTACTCATTTTGCCCGATAGAATTTCTTCTAAAAAATTCCCACGCATGCGTTGTTCTGCCTCAATCACAGTTCGATCATTTAGAAGATACATCGCACAAACTACCGACGACCTTTCGATCATCATATTTTCCAAGATTGAAAATTTATCTGTTGGTCTTATGACAGAACAATAACCCGTAACCTGATGATTTAATATAATCGGAATCATTAAGCGGTAATGTTGACTAGCAACCTGCACAACGGCCGGTTTGAAATCTTTAAGAAATTCCAACTTCAATTCTTTAAACCGTTTCATTTTTGTATTTTTATAACACTTCATCTGCTCATTATTCTTTATTATTTCTTTTTCGTCTAATCCTGCTGCTGCCAACACGTTAAATTGATGGTCTTCAAACATAATCGGTACATCCAATGTTTCAAAGAGAACGCTTGCAATAGACTGCAAATCATGGCCTTGGATTAATTCACTAGTTAAGCGTTTATGGATGGTAAAAGATTTATCTAGATTATCTCTTTCTTCCTTTATTTGTTCATAAGCTGACTCTAACTCTTTAATTAAGCTAGTTTCATTAAAACTAAATAACTCTTTAACTTCTTTGTCTTTCCATTCTCGCTCATGTCTAGCAATCCAATGACAGCAGTCGTCACCTTTACCTTCACACTTGATCTCTGTTACAATAACCTTCATTCCTAAGATTGTTGATATATAGCCGCTGGCATAGCCAATCGTTGTGTAACAAGTTGGTCTGTTGTCTAAACCAAAAAGCTTCTTCCATTCTTCAGCTTCATGTGAATGCCGCCAAATTCCTTCCATATAGAAACTATTCTTTTTTATATCCATCTCGAGCTTTAAAGGTTGGACATAGACATGACCTTTTTGGGTATGCAATTTTGGCCCATCAAGAATCATTTCTTCTTTAGACTTGTTCGTATTATTTTGTAAGGTAATAGATGCATCATGAACGCCAAGACTCCATCCGTGCAACACAAGAAATTGTCTCGTTCTTATCTCTCCAACCATCTCTAGTAAACCCTGACGCAATAGACTCATAGCCGCTGTTGAGGTAATAAAGACTCTTTGGTTATTCAAATAGATCTTACCATCTGAAGGAAATCGAATAACAGATTCATTTTCAACTGAAGAGTGATTCGCCAATACAATACCACCTCGATCCAAGAAAATTATTCTAGTCTCTTGATGTCAAAATCAACAAATGACAGCGCTTTAATTTCATTCAGCAATTACTGAATGAAATTAAGCCTCCGGCGGATGCCTCTGAAAATCTGAGGCAGAAATACGCCGAGGCGTATTTGATAATACAAAAAATGTCTTGTATAATCAATATATCAAAGTTTGTCCCATATACAAGGATTGTGTTGCTATATATGAAACAACCATCGTCTTTTCTGGAAATTTTCTTAATTGTTTTTTAAAAAAGGGGGATGTTATAGAAGAATCCTATATAGGATATCACTTACTTCCTAAAAGCTGTCAGGAATCTGAATTTGGTTCCTGACAGTTTTTAATTAATAACTAAAATTCATCTAAATAGATATGGTTTCCTCTTAAGCCTTTTCCATATAAGGCATCTGTTACCGTTTCGCACATGATCGGCGGCCCGCAAAGGTAAGCATCCATCCCACTACATGACTCCATCTTTTTCTTGATTACATCAGCAATAAATCCTCTTTCCCCACTCCAATTTGAGTCATCTGAAAGATTGGATAGTGCAGGGATAAAGTGGAAATTCGGATATTTTCGTTCCAATTCAAGCCAATCTTCTACTAAATATAAATCCTGTTCTGTTCTAGCCCCATAGAAAAACCATGCTTCATGGTCAAAAGAGGCAGAAAAAACTTCTTCAAGCAAAGCCTTGATTGGGGCCATACCTGAACCGCCAGCAACAAACACTAAATCTTTATCGCGATCACGTAATTGCATTTTCCCATATGGTCCCGAAGCTTTTACAGTTGCTCCAACTTTAAGGTCACACATATAGTTCGAGCCAATGCCATTTGGAATTCTTTTAACATGAAGCTGAATCTTTTTGTTATCAATATATCTAGTTGCCGCGGAATAGGACCTGAGTTCTGATTCACCTTGAACCTGAAATTCGAAAAATTGCCCTGCGCCATAAGGTACAGTTGTTGGTTCGGTCAACTCCAGATCAATAATGTGAATATCTGGTGTAACCTGCTCATTTTTTTCGACTATTGCTTCAAAATCAACAACTGGATAAAATGTTAGGCCTTCTTCCTCTTCTTCTTCAATTTCCACTACAAGATCACTCTCTGCCAATGTGCTGCAAAGAAGAATCATGCCATCATCTCTCTCAAAGGAGAGAAGAGAGTATTCGGATACTCTCCCCATAATTTCATAATTACCTTCCAGCACCCTAGCTTTACAAGCACTACAGCTGCCATGACGACACCCATACGGTATTTGAATACCATTACGGATAAGGGCATCCAAAATCGTTTGGCCTTCCCTCACTTGTATTTGATTCCCGCTAGGTTCAAGAGTGACCTCATATGTTTCTACCATTGTCTTACTCATAACAAATGAGTCCTCCCTTTTATGCTATTTGAATATTTTTATAGTCTTCTAGACTGCAATGATTTGAATTGGTGCACCGTTTCTAATTCCCATTTCTTTCAATGTTTTCTTTTCATCGACATCGACATCTTGACCACCAAGCCATGTCACTAACTTATAGCGATGATTGTCTTCATTTAAGTTCCATAAGCTAAGACCGGCTTCTTTTAAATCTAATCCCGTCATATCATATTTTGCCCTAAGTGCGATATAGGTTAATAATTCATCCCCGCCAGCTAAAGAAGATGGAACTATATGGACCAACAAATGGTTTGGATCATGTAAATAACTGATTGCCAATTGTATTCACCTCCAATTATTTGAATCTCTTATCAAAATTAATAGCTTGGCGGTATTGCAGCCAACGTAAACGGTCTCTAGATGAGTAATGCTCTCCCGCTTCTTCAGGACTAAACGCTAAATACTTAAACAGATCCATCGGAACATTTTCTCCAAATTCACCACTTACATAAGCTTCAGCTGGCCACCACATTTGCATATACTTTTGTGGTTCTGATTCAAATAAATGTTTACAGCCTGGTGAACATGTCATATGGATATCACCATTGTATTCACTGTACTGTGTCCATTGTTGTGTTGGTTTATCCGGATTTACAAATTCCAATGGAATTTGACATACTTTACATACAGATGGGATTCCCGGACTAGTAACAGCTAATGCGTGATCACCTTGACGCTTATAATAAGACGCATAATATTGGTCAAACGTATTTGGGTACTCACTTGCCAGCCACTCATAATCATCCGGCTGCAGCTTAAATGTTCTAAATACATTAGCATGTTTATAATGATCTAAAATTCTCATAGTGGCATGGGAGTAATGTTCTTTTTCCTTTATGCTATCTTCTGCATGTAAAGGTAGGCGAATACCATATTTTCTTAGATCTTTAAATAAGCCATTAAATACTTGGTCTTCAATATAGATTTCGAAAGCTTTTTTCCATGAGATTGGACGAATACGCGGGTAGTAATCCACGATTACTGATACAACAGAAAACATTCTGTAGGCTCTCCAATACCATTTATCCAACCACTTCTGAACAATCGGAACGTTTCGGTCATCTTCTTCTAATAGCATTTTCAAGGCAGACATTCCGAGCGCCATATGTCTTGATTCATCCGATTGTACTGTTTTACCTGTCGCAGCAAAATGCTCATCACCAACAGCAGCTGCTGAGGAAGCAAATGGCAGGAACAAAATATTTGTAAAGCAATATTCAAATGAAAAGGAAATCGCCATCAATGCTTCAAATGGTCCTGCACTTAATGCATCTTCAAAGAATGACTTTGGAACGGTGTTAAACCAATGATTCTCATTTGTTTTAGCATAGGAATGTAGACCATCGTAATATTTACTCATATGGGCATAATGTTTAATCTCAATTTGTGCGTGGCGCAATTCATCGATTGCTTGGGCAAAAGTAGCAAAACGGATTGCTTCAATTGGAATATTCCTTCCAATATAAGCCATTAAGCGGTGTGCTTGATATTCTGCTGGCTGAACAGCTACAGCAAACGCTTTTACCCCTTCATACCATCGGGAGTCTACTACTTTTGCATGTCCATGATTGGCTTCAAAAGCATTAACCACCGAATGATAGATAGAATCCTTCTCCGATTGAATTTTTACATATTGATTGTAAGTCATACGGAAAGGATCTTCCCATTTTTTCGGATCTTTAATATGAATTCCTTCTTTTTCGATTAAAGGATACACTGTTTTCATATCAAAGTCTTTTGGTTCCCACATTAAATCTCTAGTTAAATATTTATATTGATCTTTTGAACTAAGTTTAACTGCCAAAGAACTCACCTCATTTTTTAGTCAACGTTATTCCAACGAATGATTAGCTGTTCATCGTCCATCTCTTCCATAAAGCCAAAATAGGATGCCATATAAATATGAAGTTCATCCATAGACCAATCTCTTCCTAGATGCTCTTCCACATTACACCTGTTAATAATCAACTCATTGGGAGCCTTTAGTTTAATAAATGTTGAAAAATCATCAACTTCTACTCCCGTATTGTCATCCTTTGCAGCAGCGATAATTGCTTTGATAACCTCCCCGCCACTAGTATCTAAATCGATACCAACATATCTAACTGTATCAACAGACATCTTCATTCCTCCTCTTTAGACTGGTGAAGCCGCACAATGAAATGGAATTCCTGCTTTTTTGTAAAGTGGAATAATATCCTCTTCCTCTATTTGCTTCAATGTTTGCTCCAAATCTATACCAAGATTGTGTTTTTCAAATAAAGGTGCAAGTGCTAAAATAGCTTTATATGCTTTTGGATACCACTTCTCCACCCATTCCTGAATGATTTCTAAATTGCTCAAGTTTTCCTCTGGTGTCTCCCTTGGGTCAGTGAGTGTTCTGCCCCAACGATAATCACCAGGCCACTCCTCGTACCCTAATGACTTCAAATAATCCCAACGGCTCGTTGGTTTATCATTAGCAAAATGTTTAAATAGTGCGAAAGCCCAATCCGATTGCCATTTCATTTGTTTATTAATCGTTAAATTTAATACTGAAAGATGATAATCGTTAAACTTTCCAGCTTCCTTAGTTAAATGTTTATACATTAAATTCCCTAACAAAAGATCTAAAGTAAGGTTTTCTGCTAAAATTACTTCCGCCCAATCGTTTGTTACTAATAATTCTTCAGCATAGCTGCGTAATGGCTGATAAGCAGGCTCATTTAATAGAATCTCCTTACTATGATCTAGGAAATTACCATGATGCTCCTGCATATTCATTGCCCAAAGTGTAATCCATTGTGCTCTACCTGTTTTATCATAGGCTTGAAAAGTAGCACATTGCTCTATCGGCGTACCTAGAGCATAGCGAATTACATGCTGCATTTGGACATTTTCACCATATTCGATATGGCGTAAAGGAGTGTATATATCACGTAGCGCATCTGCCCATTGGCTTGGCAGATTTTCGATTATTCCTAATTCCTGTGCATTTTTAAACCCATTTTCCACTTCAATAGCTAGATTTTTTCTATCCCTAGTGTAGGTTGTATACCAATATCGTTTCGGATCTCTAAACGCTTCCCAATCAGAAGATTTAATTCTTGTATAGCGAGGGTCATAAAGATCATAATCTCTTTCATCAAAAATATTACGATAATGATAATGCATATAAGTTTGCATTCTTAACGTTACTTCTTCATATTCATTTTTCGTATCCCATGTAAAAGGTTTTTCACGAATTGGTTTGATCTGTGATGATTGATCAGCACTCATTTTCAATTCCCTCCTAGACTTCTACTCTACTAATGCTATTTAATTTTATTACCTACATACAAATATGAATGATGTATCAGCTACTAGTATTTCTTTTCACCATGACTATCTGAACATGACGTCTTTCCGGAGCAATTCCCACAGCACTTTCCGTCTTTTTTACCATTACCTTGCATAACAGTACACCTCCTCTTTTTTCCGCTTCACTTGATATTTATATTGTATTGAAAGCACTTTCAACTTTAAACAACACGGTTTGTTATAATTTTCTAAATATTTAGTACTAAAATGTTTGTAAAATTTAATAAACATTATGTTTTTAATATATTTAGAAGGAAATATATATATAAAGCATAATAATATATATAAGCTATAAAAATGTAAGTATAAAGGAGTTTGACAATGAAAAAAATATATCGACCAAAAGATTTAGTGGAGGTAGTAACAAAAGGGAATATACCACCAAACTGTGATTTAACATTACAGCTGCAGCCTACTTTTTCTGATGATGGTATAGCTCGTGGAGTTTGGCAAGTAGATGAAAAATTTATTAATGGTATTGGAGTAGTTATGGGTGGTTATCTTTCTGCAGTAGCAGATACAATGATGGCTTATGCTATCGCATCAAAATTAAATGATAATCAAGCATTCACATCTATTGATTTACATACAACTTTTCATAGACCAGCCCAAATCGGGGAAATATATGTAGAAGCTAGAGTGGAAAGATTAGGAAAAAGAACCGCTTATGTTCTGGCAGATGTGATCCAAAATGATAAGAAAGTGGCAAGTGCTGTCTCTTCCGTGTTGATTATGGAAAATCATTAGATTTAAAATTTTAATTTGACAAAGCATAAGGGGCATTCAAATAATCTTAAGCCCGATTATTTGGATACCCCTTTCCATTTAAGCATTTATCTTATTTTTACGATAAACCATGCCATCAGCAGTTGCAATTAATTGATCATGTTCATTTCTAACTTCCATATTATAGAAACCTAATTTAGAATTTTTAGAAACTTCTTTGGCAACTGCTATTAATCTATCATTAGAAAAACCTGCTGCAATAAAGTTCATATTCACGTTAATTCCAACTGCCTGTTGTTCATACGTATTGCTAGCGATTGCAAACGCTGCGTCTGCAAGTGAAAAAATGACTCCGCCATTTGCAGTACCGTGAATATTCAGCATATTATCGGTTACATTCATCGAAACCTTTGCAAATCCCTCTGCGATTTCATCAACCGACATCCCCAATAATTTAGCATAAGGATCATTTGTAACTCTTTCCGTAATTTTAGTATCCATTACACCACTCCTACTTTTTTAGCATCCACTTTCCATCTTTAACTTCTGCTAATACCATACTATCTGCTGACAAACCATTATGATCTTCAGGAGAGAATGTAAATGTACCTGTTGCCCCTACGAACCCTTGAACTTTTGTCTCTAGATAATCTCTGATTGCTTGGCGGTCTGTACCAGCATTTTTCAGTGCTTCAATAGCTAAAAGCATATTGTCATATCCGTAAGAACCGAATTGTGTTGGCTCTCCGCCAAATTTTGAATGATAAGCATCATAGAAATTCTTGATTACTTCATATTGTGGATCTGACTCTTCAATTTGGGTTGGGAACAATAATTTACCTGTAGGGATAACAACGCCCTCAGCTCCACCTTCAGCTAGTTCAATAAATGTATTATTTGCAATACCATGACTGCTGATATGTGGCATTGTCATGCTTAATTCTTTCATATTTTTCGCTATAATAGCTGGACCTGGATTTGTTCCCCATACAACTAGAGCTTCCGCGCCAGAACTATTAATCTTCGTTAATTGTGCACTCATATCTGTATCATTTGTATTATAAGATTCAGAAGTTACGATTTCGATGCCATTTTCACCAGATAATTCTTTAAGTACTTCCAATCCAGCAGCACCATATGCATTTGAATCTGTTAAAGTAGCAATTTTTGTGATTCCCTCTTGTTTCATGTACTGATAAATACGTGTTACTGCGTGTAAATCAGAATGTGGTGTCTTAAACACCCATGTTGACTCCTCAACAGGTGCAACTACGGATGTAGCTGCAGCAGCTGAAATCATCGGAATTTGATTTTCCATTGCCAGTCCTTTCATCGCAAGACTAGGACCGGTCGTTGAAGTTCCAAGAATAATATTCACTTTTTCGTCATGAATCAAACGGTTCATTTCTTCAATCGCCTTTTCCTGCTTAGACTCATCATCAGCAAGAATAACCTTTACCGGCACACCATTAATACCACCATTAGCGTTTATTTGTTCTTCAAGAAGCAATGTTGCATTCCATTCAGGTTCACCAAGTGGACTAGCAGGGCCTGTTTTCGAATAAATTGCCCCAATTTTATAAACCTCCGGAGTTTTTGTTTCTTCTCCTTTGTTTTCTTCTGTTGTCGACTTAGATGTGTTTCCTGTTTGCTGGCCACCACAAGCTGTAAGAAGCATTCCAACAAATAGAAAAATAATCCCGAAATTTAACCATTTTTTCATTTTCAAACCCCCATTTTTTTCAAAATTTTATTTTAGTTAATTTACTGTTTTGAATATTTATAATAAATGGAAAATTATGTGCAGATCCATTTACCCCCTAAATTCCAAACAACCAATTAACATAAAATCAATTATCCTACTGCATGACCTAAAAAAGCTTCCTTAACATTTTCATCTCGTAGCAATTCTTGTGCAGAACCTTCTTTAACAATTTCACCATGCTGTATAACATAGGCACGGTCAGATATTTTAAGAGATGCAAATACATTTTGCTCTATCAATAATACTGTTGTATTATATTGATCGCGTAAATTCTTTACTAACTCAAGTACCTCTTTCACAACAATTGGTGCTAATCCTAGGGATGGCTCATCTAGAAGCAATAAGTCAGGCTTAGACATAATTGCTCTTGCAATCGCTAACATTTGTTGCTGGCCGCCAGATAGTGTTCCTGCCAACTGATCCTTTCTCTCTTCAAGAATAGGAAAAATTTCAAACAGCTTTTCGATCTCTTGAACGACATTTTTCTTTTTTGTTTTCTGATAATGATGATAGGCGCCAAGATGTAAATTATCCAAGACACTCATCGTTGAAAATACTTGTCTATGCTCTGGCACATGAATAAGATGCCGTTGCACAATTTTTTCAGCTGATAGCTTAGTAATGCTCTCATCTTTAAAAATTATCTCACCCGAATCAGCGCTATTTAATCCGGATATTGTTTGAAGTAATGTTGTTTTCCCCGCTCCATTTGCACCTAACAATGCAACAATCTCTCCTTTATGTACATGGAGGGACAAGTTATCTAAAGCCTTAATTGGGCCATAACTAAAATGTAGGTTTTTGATATCCAATATTTTCTCGCGATCTATTCTTTTTATCATCCTGTCACCTCGACTTTTTCCTCGGCTTCCTCACCAAGATAAGCTGCTATTACCTTTTCATTATTTTGTATTTCCTTAGGTATTCCTTCAGCAATTTTCATTCCTTGGTCCAGAACGATAATCTTGTCACATATGCCCATAACCAAATCCATATCATGTTCTACAACAAAGATAGATATTCCCTTATTGCGAATTCTTTTAATAAGTTCACTCATCTCAAGCGTTTCAATATGATTCAGACCCGCTGCAATCTCATCTAAAAGTAAAAGTTCAGGCTTCGTTGCCAGTGCTCTTGCTAATTCTAGTAAGCGGAGCTTGCCTAATGGCAAACTTCCTGCATTTACATCATATAGATCCTCTAAACCAACAAATTTGATTTGCTCCATTGCTGCTTCAAGAATAATTTTCTCTTCTTTTTTAGCACTGGGGAAGCGTAAGGCAGCAGCAAGCATTCCTGATTTTGTTCTTGAATGATGTCCAACCATCACATTTTCTAAAACGCTCATGTTTTTAAATACTTGTAAGTTTTGAAATGTTCTCGAGATGCCTAACTCACAAACTTTATAGGATGACATTTTTTCGATTCTCTGGCCTTTATATTTAATCTCACCAGTTGTAGGGGGAAATACAGCAGATAACATGTTAAACATCGTACTTTTACCTGCACCGTTTGGCCCAATTAAACCAACAATTAGCCCTTCTTCAAGGGTGAACGAAACATCACGATTTGCAACTACGCCTCCAAAGCTTTTTGTAAGACCATGAACCTCCAACAAGTTTCTCATTCGCTTTGATCTCCCTCCCTTTTACATTTGTATATCTTCAGAGACTTTCATTTTCCTATATTTGAAAAGTCTAGATTGGAAAACATGCACAAGTGAGGGTAATAACCCCTTTGGAAGAAATATAACAACTATCATTAAAATTAATCCATATAGTACATGTTCAAAATCACTTGTAATAAAAGAGATGTGCTCCCCAAGAATTTTAACGATTACTCCAATTAAGGTAATTAGTAAAGAGCCAACAACTGCTCCCCAAATACTGGTGCTTCCACCTAGTACAACCATTGCAAGGAATATAATCGATGCATCCAACGTAAAGGATGTAGGGGAAATGCTATAACTCATATGGGCCATAAGCCAACCGGCCAGTCCTGAAAACATTGCTCCTACTATAAATACTTGCATTTTATATTTTCCGGCATCAACCCCCATTGCACTTGCTGCAATTTCGCTGCCATGAATAGAACGGAGTGCCCGTCCAATTCTGGAATTAATAATATTTAAGGAAATAACAATAATTATTAATACAAAAGCCCATACAAAGTAATAGTAAGATAACCCTTGAGTTAAACTATATCCAAATAACTCTACCTTAGGAATTCCATATAATCCGGAGGCACCATTTGTTACAGACTTCCATTCTACTAATAAAACATGAACAATAATCCCAAATGCAAGCGTTGCCATAGCGAGATAATATCCATTTAAACGTGACATCGTAAACCCAATCAAAAAGGCGATCATCCCTGGTATCAACATGGAAAAGATCAGCCCTAACCACGGATTAAAGTTGTAAGTAGTTGAAAGTACAGCTGTTGTATAGGCTCCGACACCATAGAACGCTGCATGCCCTAGCGAAATTTGACCCGCAAATCCCATTAATAGCCCTAGGCTAACCGCAACAATTGTATATATACCAGCAAATGTTGCTTTAGTAATATAAAATGACTGAGTAATAACTAGGGGAAAAATTATCATCACAACCGCAAAAGCCATCAAACCAATCCAACTTGTCTTTTGAAGACCCTTCAAATTAGAGCCCTCCTTTTCCAACATTCTTTTCTCCCATGATGCCATATGGGCGAATTAATAATATGATAAGGATTACTCCAAAAACAATGGCATCCTTTAATCCTGAACTAATATAACCCGCACCAAATGATTCCATCAAGCCGAGAATCAAGCCGCCAATGACTGCTCCTGGTGCACTTCCTAATCCTCCAAGAATAGTAGCTGAAAATCCTTTAATCCCCAGCATTGACCCCATATCATATGCAGGAAAAAGTATGGGTGCTATTGCAAGTCCGGCAATTGCTCCGAGTGCTGCACTTAGAACGAAAGAGAATGAGGACATTTTCGCAGGGCTTATACTCATTAACCTTGCCGCCATTGGATTAGCTGAACAGGCGCGGAAAGCCTTCCCTATCATTGTTCTTTCCATAATGAAAAATAGTAGAGTAACACATATTAGTAAAATAATCATTACCCAAATACTTTGCGGGGTAATCGCAGCCCCCATTATATTAATAGGATCATTTTTCATAAACGGCTCAATTTTCACCGGGTTTTTTCCCCAAACCATACTCGCAATACCACGGATAAAAATAGAAGCTCCAATTGTTAAGATGATAAGACTAAGTGCATCTGCTTTTCGTGCTCTTCTTATAATGGTTAATTCTAATAAATAGCCTAAAATTACGACAATAATAATAGTTAATAAAAATCCAATGAAGTAAGGTAGCCCTAATGAAAGCAAAGTAAACATTGTCATACCGCCCAACATGACGAACTCTCCTTGGGCTAAGTTTATTACTTTCGTAACGCTATATATGGTTACAAAACCCAATGCAACGATCGCATAAATGCTACCGATTGTTAAACCAGTAATCAAAAATTGCAACAGTTCTCCCAATACTATACCCCTCCTAAATTAAATGTGACGTTTTTGTAACGCCCACTTATTAGCACGCTATTTTTAGAATGATACCGTTTTCAAATATTAATTGTCAATAATATTTTAAATATTTTTAAACTTATTATATTTTTTTGTTTATTTTATAAACATTCCTAATATACCTTGATTTTTTTCAAAAAAAAATAGTACAGGACTAATCCTATACTACCGATTCAAAAATATTTTTAGAACTTTACCACGTTATTTCTAAGTTTTTATATGACCACTTTTCGTATTTCGTTTTTATTTCGTGTTATTATAAAAACTACAACTTTTTTATTAATGAATTCATAACAAGTTCAGCTTCAGCAATCATCCGCTCTACTAATTCTTTAACAGTGGGAATATCGTTTATTATTCCTGAAATTTGACCGCCATTAATAAAGCCTTCTTCTAAATTTCCATCAACAGCTCCGATCTTATGGAATTTTTCACTTGTGAATTCACTGAATTTCGCTAGTGTATAATCCGGACTACCTTCAAATTCTAATAGTTTCTTAGAGTAAGGAGATTTCAAGACACGGCGTACACGTTTTACCGTACGTCCTACAATTACAGTATCGGTATCTGTTGCAGACAATATTTTATGCTTATATTCCTTACTAAATGGTGCCTCTTTTGTAACTATAAACCGGGTACCAATTTGAACTCCGCTTGCACCTAACGCAAGCATTGCTGCTAAACCACGACCATCAGCAATTCCTCCAGCTGCAACCACCGGTACTGTTACTTTATCAACAATTTGTGGTATTAAAGTTAATGTCGTACTTTCATAATTCGAATTAATTCCGGCTGCTTCATACCCTTCAGCCACAATTACATCTGATCCTGCAGCTTCTGCCTTTTGAGCATGTCTAACAGAACCGACAACAGTCACTACTTTTATTCCTGCATTATGAAACCTTTCAATAAATGCAGTTGGATCGCCAGCCGATAAAGAAACAACAGGCACACGATGTTTTATTAATAACTCTATCAATTCATCCACATAAGGAGACACACCTATCGCAATATTTACGGCAAATGGTTTATCTGTCATTTCCTTTGTCTGTTGGATAATTTCTTCCAACTCACCTGAAGTCATTGTCCCAGCCCCTATTGTGCCTAAGCCCCCTGCTTCCGATACCGCTGAAGTTAAAATAGCATTACTAATATTACCCATACCACCTTGAAAAATTGGGTATTTAATCCCTAATTGCCCACATAACCTATTCATTTTTTACCACCCCGTTTAAAAAGTGTTATAATAACCTTGTATATAAATTACCATATATAGGGGGAGTTGGAAATGCTTTATCCGTATAAAAATAAAATGCCGAAAATTGACGAAAGCGCTTTTATCGCACCCGGTGCAAGAGTTGTAGGCGATGTTACAGTTGGAAAGGAATCCAGCATCTGGTTTAATGCCGTCCTAAGGGGAGATGAAGCACCCATTAAAATAGGTGAGCGATGCAGCATTCAAGACAATACTACATGCCATTTATTTGAAGACTATCCGTTAGTTGTTGAAGATGATGTTACAGTTGGACACAATGTTATCTTACACGGCTGCACCGTAAGAAAAGGAGCACTAATAGGTATGGGGTCGACAATACTGGACGGTGCTGAAATAGGTGAATATACAATAATCGGAGCAAACACACTAATCCCTTCAGGCAAAAATATTCCACCACGCTCTTTAGTTGTTGGTTCCCCGGGAAAAGTTGTGCGAGAATTAAATGAGAAGGACTATGAACTAATTCAACTTTCTGTAGATACGTACGTCCAAAAGGGAAAAGAATTTAAGGAGCAATTATCATTATAATGAAAAAGAGGCTTTTCAGCCTCTTTTTCATTTTTTCTTAATTGTTGTTTACCATATATGGATGGTTTAAAACCTCATATTCACTGTCTTTTTTATGCATTTCATTATCTTTTTCAAACACACTTTCAAAGAACTGATTGGCAGGCTCAGCCAATGTTTTGTAATAATCACTAAACAGCGATGCAGCGTGTCCACCAAGCCATTTGCTTGGCAAGAGTTCCTCAGGTAAGCCAGGGTCTATGAATAAGAACTTGCGATATTCATGAACCAACTTGGCTCTTTCAACAAAGCATTCTGCATCTGTCATTTCACCGTTCGAAATTTTATTTTTATCCACAACATATTTTTTGCTGTAAACATTTATGAACTCTTCATATTTAGCATTAATATTATCGATATCCCAGCATTGTCTTACAAGTGCTTCATTATCAGCAGGACCTTTGTACTCTGATACAAAAAAATGGACATATGATTCAATTTTATACTTTTCTATTAATAACTTCACTTCATCTTCTAAATTGTTGGGAGATATCCAACAGCTATTTAAGAGCATACCAAACCCGCTCCACACTAATTCCTGACGCAATTCATCACGTAAGTTCCGCTTTTCTTCGGGAATCGTATAGGTTAATGTTCTCCAATAGCCATCCCATTTTTCAGGGCCTAATTTATATATACGTTTGGCTGCTTCTTCAATACGTGCTACACCCATTTTACTAAGGGAATAATAGCTCTTATTACCTTTTTTAGAGGAAGTTACCCAACCTTGTTTCCCCATTCGCGAAATAGCCGCTCTTACTGATTGATCATTATGACCGAACTCTTCAAGCAAACGGATTAAGCTGCCAATCCATATTTCATTTCCATAATGGCTAATATAGTCGCCATATAATGTAAAAATCATAGATCGTGTATTTATATTAGTCACCTAGATTCATCCCTCTTTACTATACTATTTTATATATTATTATAAATTGAGGATGATATCAAATACCTTATGTTATAGTTTTTGCAAAAATAGTAAAAAAACTCCATATTACGACATATTCATAGTTTTCTTAAATACTATTTCCCTATAAAGTTTGGTGGCCTTTTTTCACTAAAAGCTTTTAAAGCCTCAACCCTATCTTTTGTCGGGATTATCATTTCATAGGCCTTTGCCTCTATTGCCAAACCTGTCTGCAAATCCACTCCCATGCCATAATTAATAGCATATTTCGCCTGCTGCAACGCTACAGGACCATTAGCCATCAATTCTTCCGCGAGTGAAATGCATTCATCCATCAAGTTTTCTTGTTCAACTACTTTTGTTAATACACCAAGGATATTTGCCTCATCCGCAGACACTTTTTTCGCGGTTAAAATCATTTCTTTTGCTTTTGCTTCACCTATTAATCTTGGAAGACGCTGCGTGCCTCCAGCTCCTGGAATAATAGCCCATTTCAATTCAGTAAGCCCCATTGTTGCTTCCTTAACAGCAATTCTAAAGTCACATGCTAACATTAGCTCAAACCCACCACCAAAAGCATGCCCATTAACAGCAGCAATGGTCGGTTGCGGTAATAAGGCAATATCATTAAATACAGTACGAATTTTATTGACGTTCCTACGAACCTCTGAATCTGGTAATGTTTTGCGCTCCTTTAAATCTGCTCCTGCACTAAAGGCTATGTTGCCAGCACTAGTAAAAATAACAACTCTAACATCCTTATTTGTTCGAATTTCATCAACGATTTCTCCAAGCAATGCCAAAGTTTCATAATCAAAACAATTTAGCACTTCGGGTCGGTTAATGGTCACATAGCCAATATAATTTTTTACATCAAACATTACTTTTGCCATAAAAAGCGCTCCCTTTTTATCTTATATGAACAAACAAATATTATATTTAAATAACTTTTATTTCATTCAATATTTTCGACAATAGTTGCAATTCCTTGACCAACACCAATACACATCGTCGCGAGTCCATATTTAACATTTCGTTTTTTCATCTCATAAATAAGTGTGGTTAATATCCTAGCTCCGCTGGCTCCTAAAGGGTGACCGAACGAAATCGCACCACCATTAACATTAACAATATCATTATTCAACTCAAGTTGCTTCATGCACTCCAAAGATTGGGAAGCAAATGCTTCGTTTAACTCCACTAGACCTAAATCATTAATTGTTAATCCCGCACGTGTTAAAGCTTTTCTTGTTGCAAAAACTGGTCCTAATCCCATTATTGCCGGCTCTAAACCTGCTGTAGCGGATACTTTATATTTAACTAATGGCTTAACTCCTAACTCGTCAGCTTTCTCAGCTGACATTAACAGTAAAACAGATGCACCATCATTTACACCTGATGCATTTCCTGCCGTTACTGTGCCGTTTGGAAAGATTGGTTTCAGCTTTGCAAGGCTTTCTAATGTTGTTTCAGGCCGCGGATGTTCATCTTGATCAACGATAGTTTCATTTCCTTTACGGTCATGAAGAACTACCGGAACAATCTCATCTGCAAACCTATTTTCTTCTATTGCTTTTTTTGCCTTCATTTGACTCCCAAAAGCAAATTGATCTTGTTCTTCACGTGAAATATCGAACCGTTGTGCAACATTTTCTGCCGTTTTTGGCATCGTATCTGATCCATACATTTCGTGTAATTTCTCATTTGTAAAACGCCAGCCAATTGTAGTATCAAACATTTTCATGTCACCGCGCGGGAAATCTGTTTCTGGCTTTGCCATTACTAAAGGGGCACGAGTCATACTCTCTGTTCCTCCCGCGATAAAAATTTCACCCTCTCCAGCCAAGATGGCACGTGCAGCATAATTAACAGCATCCAACCCCGAACCACAAAGGCGGTTTATGGTTGTTCCACCAACTTCAACAGGAAGGCCAGCAAGCAACGCAGACATTCTTGCAACATTACGGTTATCCTCACCAGCCTGGTTAGCATTTCCTAATACTACTTCCTCAATTTGTTCAACGGGAACATTGGGATTTCTATCCATAATTTTATTAATTACAATCGCCCCTAAATCATCAGGACGCACTGATTTTAATGCACCTTTATAACGGCCAATTGGAGTTCGAACAGCATCAACGATAACTACTTCTCTCATCACTAACAGCTCCTATCCCTATTTATCAGTATAATCGTAAACGCCTCTGCCCACTTTCCTACCTAATCTGCCAGCTTTTACATACTGTTCTAAGAGCGGAGCAGGACGATATTTTTCTCCTAATTTTTCATGTAAGTATTTTAAATTATTCAATCGCACATCTAAACCGACTAAGTCTACAAGTTCAAATGGACCCATCGGGTAATTCAACCCGAGCTTAATAGCCTTATCTATTTCCTCCGGTGTACCAATTCCTTCCTGGAGCATATAAAATGCCTCATTGCCCACTAGCGTGCTGATTCTGCTTGTAACAAATCCCGGAAACTCATTAACAACAACGGTTTCCTTTCCCATTTTTTCCGATACTTGTCTTGCAACTTCAGCTGTTTCATCTGCTGTTTCCAAACCACGGATAATTTCTACAAGCGGCATTTTATGAACAGGATTGAAGAAATGCATAGCAATTACTCTTTCAGGACGTTTCGTATAGGAAGCGATTTCTGTCGGACTCATCGTTGATGTATTTGTTGCAAAGTAACAACTTTCAGGTGCATTTGCATCGATTGCTTCAAACACATTTTTCTTAATATCTTTAATTTCAGGTACAGCCTCTATAACCATATCAGCTGTTTTCACAGCATCTGCTAAATTTGACTCATATGTTAAACGCTTTTTAGCCTCATCGGACTGTTCCACTAAGACTTTTCCACGTTCAATTCCTTTGTCAAAAATACTATTTATCTCTTTTTCAGCATTTAATAATGCTTCATTTTTAACATCCACGAGTTTTACATGAAATCCACCCACAGCAGAAACATAGGCAATGCCTCTTCCCATCGTACCTGATCCAACCACAACTATATGTTTAACCACGATATTTCCTCCTATTATCTACTTATTTATATACTGAAAAAATAACGAGCACTTTTTATAATAAAGGTGCTCGTTTTTAAAAAACTATGTTAACCTATTTTAATTACACACCTAGTGGATTTAATGGCTTGCCACCATAATATGAGAGAACACTCTTTGTTTCCGTATATAAATCTAGCGTTTCGATACAAAGTTCACGACCAAAACCGGATTGCTTATAACCACCAAATGGTGTTCCTGGGAAGGCTGAAAATGGACAGTTTACCATTACAATACCTGCTTGGATTTGGTGGGCAACTCGAGTTGCAGTGCCTTGGTCCTTAGTCCAGATAGCAGAACCTAAACCAAATTCAGTATCATTAGCAAGCTTAATAGCTTCTTTTTCATTACTAAATTTCATGACAACAACAACAGGTCCGAAGATTTCTTCTTTTACGACCTTCATCTCATGGGTAACATCAGTAATAATGGTTGGCGCATACCAATACCCATTTTCAAAACCTTCTACTGTTACTTCATGACCACCTGTAAGGACCGTTGCACCCTCTTCAATTGCAGATTTTACATAGCCATCAATAACTTCAAGTTGGCCTCTATTAATAATAGAACCTACTTGTGTTCCAGGATCCATAGGATTTCCTAAACGTAATTGCTGCGTCTTTTCAACGAATTTTTCCATAAATTGATCATAAATGTTTTCATGAACATATAAACGTGAGCGCGCCTCACAAGATTGACCTGTATTATAGAAAATTCCAAAAATAGAACCATAAACAGCTGCGTCAATATCAGCATCCTCAAATACGATATTTGGGGATTTTCCACCTAATTCAAGTGTAAGACGTTTTAATGTTTGGGAAGCTTTTCCCATAATGTCTTTACCAATTGGTGTAGATCCTGTAAAGGCAACTTTATCAACACCCGGATGTTCTACAATGGCATCTCCCACACTAGCACCTGGTCCAGTTACAACGTTGACTACCCCTTCAGGTACTCCAGCCTCATGACAAATTTCAGTTAATACAATGGCCGTTAATGGCGTTAGACTCGCTGGTTTTAATACTACAGAACACCCTGCTGCAATGGCCGGTGCGATCTTCCAAGCTGCCATCATCATTGGATAGTTCCAAGGAATAATTTGTCCGCAAACGCCTACCGGTTCTTTTTGAGTATAATTTAAAAATCCGTACGGAAGATTATTAACTTCACCGCGGCGGCCTACAATCGCAGCAGCATAAAACTCAAAATCTTCAATAGACTGCATAACCTGACCTTGAGCAGCTGATAAAGATTTACCGCTGTTTAGAACTTCTAATTCTACTAATTCATTGAAACGTGCTCTCATAATAGATGCAATTTTATTTAAAACTCTTGATCTTTTATTTACTGGGAACTTTCTCCATTTTCCGTTGTCAAAAGCATTACGGGCTGCTTCAACAGCTCTATTAACATCATCCTTTGATGCTTTCGCAACCTGCGCAAGCACCTCACCTGTTGCAGGATTATATGTAGTGAATGTTTCCTTTGCTAATGCATCAACACGTTCACCATTAATAACCATTTGATAATATTCACGCTTCATATTTAATTTTTCCATTTTTTCTTCTTTAATTGTAGACATAAATAACACCCCTTGGTTTATTACATTTATTTACAAACCCTTAAATTCTGGCTTCCGCTTTTCCAAGAATGCCGCTATTCCTTCTTGGTGATCAGCAGTTAACCCTGCGGCCCTCTGCCCATATGCTTCCTTCTCAAGCATTTCTTCGAGATTGCAAGTCCAGCTATCATTAACATAGCGCTTTATTAATCCAATCGCTTTTGTTGGCATTTTCGCCAACTTTTGTGCAAATACAGATACCTCTTTCTCCCAATGATCTGAAGGTATTACTTTTGTAACTAATCCAATTGATTTTGCTTCTTCGGCAGAGATTTTTTCCCCTAATATCGCTAATTCAAGTGCTTTAGCTTGGCCTACTAATCTAGGCAAGTAATACAAGTTCCCTGAATCAGGAATTAAGCCGATATGAATAAACGCTTCAACTAAACTAGCCTTTTCAGATGCTAGTCGAAAATCGCAAGCCAAAGCAAGGCTTAATCCTGCACCTGCAGCAACTCCGTTGATCGCAGCAATAACTGGCTTTTCAATGGCAGCAAGCTGCTGAACCATCGGATTGTAACGATTTCTAAGAATCTCACCATGATTTGTTTCCTCACCAAGACTGCCGATGTCCTCACCTGAACAAAAAGCACGACCCTCCCCTGTAATGACTAAACATCTAATCTCAGAGTTTCTAGCAACATCCTTCAAAGCTTTACCAATTTCTACATTCATTTGTTCTGTAAAAGCATTTAGTTTATCTGGGCGATTTAAGGTTAACCAAGCAACACCATTTTTAACATCGAATTTAATTGTTTCAAACATTAAAATCCTCCTATTTCCCTTCAAAATTAGGCTTTCTCTTTTCGATAAACGCCTTCATTCCTTCTTTTTGATCCTGTGAAGAAAATAAAAGGTAGAAGTTTTTTCTCTCAAATTGCATTCCTTCATATAATGAATAGTCAACTGCTTTTTGAACTGCCTCTTTAATTAGTCTTAGAGAAAGAGGAGGCTGCTTTGCGATTTTTTCAGCAAAACGAACGGTTTCTTCCAATAATATTTCCGGGGCAACTAAGCGATTGACAACACCATGATGTAAAGCCTCTTTGGCAGACATAGGTTCACCAAGCCACAGCCATTCCAATGCTTTTGTTTTTCCCATCAATTTGGTTAAGCGCTGTGTCCCTCCTGCTCCCGGCATCACACCCAACTTAATTTCCGGAAAACCGAATTGTGCGTTTTCAGCAGCAAATAAAATGTCGCAGCAAAGTGCCAATTCAAAGCCACCACCTAATGTAAAGCCATGTACTGCACCAATGATTGGTTTTTTAATGAGAGCGATTCGATCCCAATCTTTAAATTGATTCAATAATTCAAAACGTACAGGATCATCCTCAGCCATTTCATCAATATCGGCACCTGCTGCAAACGCCCGACCTTCCCCTGACATAATAATTACTTTTATTTCATCATTTTGATCGAAGTCTTCCAATGCATTAACAATTTCTCTTACCATTGATCGGCTAAGTGCATTTAATACTTTCGGGCGATTGAGATTGATATAACCAATTGAATTACGGCTTAATACGTTTATATATTGAAAATTACTCATTAACTTCCTCACCAATCATTAACGTAACAATCCCCTTAGCAAAAGACATTAAGTCTTTACCAGATGCTTTAGCCTCCTCAGTTTTCATTGCCGTTTTAAATGTATCCATGCTCTCATAATACATTTCGCACATTAAGTAATATTCACTATCACCACCCATTGGACTGCCAACAAATTTAGTAACATCCATTTTTAACAAGCCAGGGATTTTCTCCGTAATTGGCGCATGTGTTGAAAAATAATGCTCATCAAACTTTTCCTTATCTTCAGGGTGTTTATATAGTGCTACAAATTTAATCATTTTACATACCTCCATGTTTGATCTTATTTTTTTATAAAATAGAAATCGGCTTCATCGCTTCAAATGGGTTTTTACATTCCTTGCAATACAAAAGACTTCTACATGCAGAAGGACCAAAAATATTTTCTAGTGTGTTGTAGGGTGACCCGCAATACGGGCAGTCAACTTGCCAAGACCCGTCACTTTCAAGTTGAGTAGGAGGAGGGGCTATACCAAATTGCTTCAGCGCTTCTCTCCCTTTTTCTGTGATTAAAGCGGAAGTCCAAGGAGGGGTATTGATGTAGTTAACCACAACCTCTTCCACTTCATTAAGTTCACTAATGGCTTTTATTACATTTTCTTTAATGATTCCTAATGCAGGGCATCCTAAAAATGTCGGAAGAAGTTCAACAGTTACTTTTTTTTCGAGGATCGAAACATTTCCAAGCATTCCCAAATCAACGATATTTATCGTATCAATCTCTGGATCATAAACAGTTTCGATTTGCTGTTTAACCTTTTCCTCTAGAGTTTGTGAGATTATCATTTTCACTCCACCTTTCTAGTATTTTTCCAACAATATATGCTGCGGTGTAAATCTAGTAAACTAATATAATCTTAAAATTAGAACTCCCGCAGCATATATTTACATATTGTTCTTACCAAGGTACAGCAGTATTTAAGTTATAAACTTCTGCCAGTGTATTAATTGCTTCTTTTAAATCTGCAGTATGAACACCTGTTCTACCATCCCCACGTTCCATTCCAGGCTCTCCCGGATATTCTAAATTAAGATGTTCAAACGCATCCTTGACAACGGCCACAAAACGTTCTTTTAACACTTCTTCACCATCAATCAATCCTGTATTCACCATAGCTTCACGGTTAGGTCCAAGTGAAAGAAGTCCACCCACATCCCTC
The DNA here is from genome assembly GCF_035811335.1 of Schinkia azotoformans. Taxonomy (NCBI): domain Bacteria; kingdom Bacillati; phylum Bacillota; class Bacilli; order Caryophanales; family Bacillaceae; genus Schinkia; species Schinkia azotoformans. Next base: position 34,671 of record NZ_JARSMD010000019.1, on the reverse strand, counting down.
CAAGCCTTTTCAATTGCAGCCTTCATTCGGTCTCTTGCTTCACCTTCGGCACTTACCAGTTGGTAGAACCAAGTTCTCCAATGCATTAAGTGATAAATGGTTTCAGATTGAACCTTGATAGCAACTTGTGCAAGCGGCTCGTACGAGCTTGTTTTTAAAGATTCAATCTTGTGCTTTTTCATTACTTCATAGAAATAATTGCGAACAACGGTGAATGCCCAATCATATTTAGGTTCTTCGTATAACCAACCGCCAGGACCGTTTACTTCTTCTAATAGAATGGCATTTTTACGAACAGCTTCTGAACGACCATGGGCTAAATCATCAGATTTACCTTCCCCAATCTCTTCCAGTAATTCATAATAAATCGCGGCATGTCCCATTGTATTTTGGGCAATTGATGAGTAAGCTACATCTTCTTCAATATGCGGCACTAACCCGAGCCATTCACTTCCTCTAAAAGAATGAAGGAAATCGTCATCAGCCAGTTGATACAATAAATCTACTAACACTTTTTTATACTCTACATTTTTTGGATCGTTGACTTCATTTGCTGATGTGATTTTCATTATTTAACACGCCCCTTACTCCAAGAAAGGATTTCTTTCTCATCTAACATTCCCTGCTCGGCTTCTCTCCAAATTTTTGCCAAATAGCCGTAGCCCTTTGTTGTACGATAATCTTTATTATCAATACGCTTAAGTCCTTGGCGTTCTTCCGGTGTCAGCGACCGAATGTCTGAGCGTTTTACAACCCATATATCACAAACCTCTTCACGTCTCATAAAATTTTCTTGCGCCATCATTAAAGCGATTTCATGATTTGGAGCAAGTAATGTATATTGCTCCTGTGCATAAGAGGTAGGTGTTTTTCGACTAAACACTTGAAATTCTTCATAAAATTGCGTACTCTTATCCATTGATTAATCTCCCTCCTTCTTTTTCAATCACATGACTAATCAAATACCTACTTCACTATTCAAACCCAATGCTTCACGTACCCATGCATTATTTTCATAAGAAATTTTTCTTAGGCGCAGTCTTTGTTGTGACATTGGACCATTATTACTAATAATTTTTTTGAAATAATCCCAATCCGGTTGTTTATATACCCAGTTCTTTGTTTCCGAATCAAGGTATATTGTTTCATCTGGAATTGTTAAACCAATCCCTTGAATTCTTGGAATATATTTAGTAAGATAAAATTGTCTTAAATCTTCATTTGTATTTTTTCTAATTTTATATTTAATTGTTATGTCTTGCTTTGAAGTGCCTGTTGTTTCGGAAGTTGGAGGTCCAAAGAACATTAATAGTGCTGGCCACCAACGATTTAGGGCATCTTGAAGCATTTCTTTTTGTTCTTTTGTTCCTTTAGCTAAAGCTACAGAAATTGCCTCACCATGCTGGGCGTGGAACACTTCCTCCGCAGCAATTCTCTTTAATGCTCTTGCGTATGGTGCATAAGAAGCATCCAACATATTGGTCTGTGTGATTATTGCTGCTCCATCTACCAACCATCCGATTAATCCAGCATCTGCCCAAGATTCTGTTTTCCAATGGAAAACGTTATGGAATTTCAAATCCCCTTTGAACAAATCTTGCATTAAATCTTCACGTGTTTTGCCAAGTGGTTTTATTAAGTCTTCAGCAACCCTTAATAAAAGTTGGCCATGCCCCATCTCATCTTGGACTTTTGCCATAATCCCAAGCTTACGGTAAAGGGATGGTGCTTTAGGTGTCCACTCCTTCTCCGGCAATGCACCCATAATCTCACTAATCCCATGCATGGAAATTAGCTTGATCAGTGCCGTTCGATATTCTTCAGGCATCCAGTCACTGGCCTCAATCTTTTCACCAGCTTCGATTCTTTGCATAAACTCTTTGTGCTTAAGCTCATCCGATGAATTTACTACTACAGCCATTTTAATTCCACCTTTCTTTATTATAGTTTCGAAAACTCATTATTTTTATATGACGTTTCCATAACGTGATTATAATATTTCGTCATATATATATTACAAGTACAATTTATAAAATTTTCAGACTTTTAATAAATTTAAATTGATTAAACACCGACACTTATTGATCTTCTATCGATAACCCTAACGGCTTTCCCTTCTGATCTTTTAATCGACTTAGGTTCGTGTATTTTTACATCCATTGATACAAGACAGCTATTTTTCATAATATGCTGTACTTTCTTCTTCAGGAGCTGAATACTTTCATGATTCATATTCCATTCAACATGTTTATATACTGCATCTGTGATTTCAACATTAAGCTCAATTGCATCCATAATACCTTTTTTTAATAGGTGCACTTGGTAAAATGGTGCCAGTTCATTTACTTGCAATAGATAATGTTCAATTTCGGACGGAAATACATTTACTCCTCTAATAATGATCATGTCATCAATTCGACCTTTTACACGTGACATGCGAAGAGTTGTTCTGCCACACTTACACTTTTCTCTAGTAACTGATGCAATATCCCCTGTTCGATAACGAATTACAGGAAATGCTTCTTTTGTCAAACTAGTAAAAACTAATTCTCCGTCCTGTCCATCTGCCACTGGTTCAAGCGTATTTGGATCAATAACCTCAACATAGAAATGGTCTTCAGCAACATGCAAACCATCCTGAGCATGATGACATTCCATCGAAATCCCAGGACCCATAACTTCACTTAAACCGTAAATATCGCAAGCCTTTATATCAAACTTTTCTTCTATCGTTCTTCTCATTTCCTCAGACCAAGGTTCTGCTCCGAAAATTCCATATTTCAAGCTTGTTTTACGAGGATCCTTTCCTAACTCCTCCATATGCTCTGCAACGTTTAATATATATGATGGTGTTCCACAAATGACCGTCGGCTCAAAATCTTCAATTAAAGTAATCTGTCTTTCAGTATTTCCTCCTGAAATAGGAACTGTAGACATTCCTAAATGCTCACTGCCGTAATGAAGTCCCAATCCACCAGTAAACAAACCATATCCATATGCATTATGTAATACCTCTCCTGGTTTTCCACCAGCTATCGTTATTGCTCTGGCTACAATTTCACTCCAACTTTGAATGTCTTTTCTCGTATAAGCCACCACTGTCGGCTTACCACTTGTACCGGATGAACCGTGGATGCGTACAATTTCTTTACGGTCAACTGCAAAAAGACCGAATGGGTAGTGATCACGTAAATCTTGTTTTTTTGTAAATGGTAGTTTCGAAATATCCTCTAAGCCTTTAATAGCGTCTGGAGTTATATTTTTTTCGCTAAACTTTTGTTTATAAAACGGTACATTGTTGTATACTTTTTTAACTGTTTCTTTCAATCTACTTAATTGAATCCTTTCAATATTCTCCCTGTTTTCTGTCTCAATTTCATGTAGAATCATCGCATTTCCTCCTTTAAATTTACATTCATAGCAATATTTCGCCAAAATACTACATAAAAGCGTTTTCAATTTATCATAAATATTACGGCACACAATTAATGTATGACGTTATATTTACGATTATAATATTTTTGTAATGTTTGTATAAAATTTACAACTCTCAAAGTAAATTGTCAATAGGTTTTCAGATTTTTTAGACTTTTTATTTTTTTTTGTTTATAAATCCCTATTTAGCGCCTCCCTATTATAATCTAACTAAATTTTCAAACTATTTAAAGTATTATGTTGCAATTTTTCAGCGCATACGTAATATTTAATAAAAAGTAGATTTTATATTTTAAGAATTAATTATCGAAAAGAGATGAATTTAGTGAAGCTGGATGAACACCAAAATAATGGCGCAACTGAAGGAGCGAAAAAGGACCATTTTCTTGGTATTTTTCTTGTAACGATTGCCTTTGGTTATATATTTAATTATTTTCTCAAATCACAGCTACTTGAAATAATTTTGAGCATAGGCATTGCAGTGTTCATTATTTTATCTTTATCCGCGCTCGAAGGTAGTTTGAAAATTATTACATATTTCTTATTGATTGCAGCAATTACAATCTTGATAGGGGTTAGAGTCAATTTAACTTTAGTATCAATTTTTACACTTGTACCATTACTAGGAATCCCGGTGCGGTTGGGTGGGTATTTAGAATCTTTAAAACAATTATTTGCGCGAGTAAACCCAAAGTCTTCTTTCGTTTTTCTAGTAACTCAAGCGCTGGCACATGCATTGGGGGTAGTTTTTAATATTGGTTCCATTTCAATCCTCCATTATTTATCAAAAGCTGCACCTATTCAATCGCCCCGTTTATTAGTCAGCGCAATCAATAGCATATTGAAGTTACAAGAATTGCCTTCCGCTGGAATATGAAATACGGGATTGTTATGGCGATATTGCTGCCGATCTATTTAGAGGTTGTTGGAGTGTAAAAAATTAAGAGCATGAAATCACGTTTATGTGACTCATGCTCTTTTTATTTTAATGATGATGGTGATGGCCTTGTGGCTCCTTAGAAGGGTTGGTGATTTCGAACCCTTCCTCAGGAACATAAAAATATTTAATCCAAACGCCATCTAAGAATTCCTCTCTTTTATCAAGGATGACATCGATTCCTTTGTCTGTCTTGACAACTTCATCATGTTCCGTTGGTGTATCAAGTTTTAAATCATAATGGGCATGGTCGCCATGCATATGAGTTATGTATACACGGATCATTTTTCCTTCTGCTTCTTCACTTCCAAGCATCTCATTCAACACTTTTGCGGCATTGCGATTAATTTTACATTTCATTATTGATGATTCCTCCAATTATTTGTTTTGTATGTATTCATATTTTACCCATTTTTAAAGCCTCCAAGCAACGATATTGAATGTTTAGAGGCTTTATTTAATTTTACAGCATAGTGAATTTTAGAAATAGAGGTTATCGTATCTTTCAAAATGCTCTATTTCCTTAAAATCAATGGAAGTAACTCGATCTGTATTTGGATTATAAACTACATTGCCTTGTATCCTAATATTATCTTGCCCGGAATGAACAATATATTCATAGGTTTCTTTAGTCTGCGACGGAGAGACATGGGTTTTTCTAATAAAATGAAAATCCGTTACGTTATAAGTTGGATAAGCTGTTTTAATAATCTCCAGCAAATATTTCCCCCATCTTTCTTTTTCAAGCTCAGGCGATGGAATAATCTCGACATTTATAACACCTATACTTGGATTCGCTCCTAAGGCTATAAATGCGTTGCGATGAAGATTGACTTTATTTGTCGGATAACCAGCCACTGTATCTACGATTGTCACAATAATTTCTCTTTGCCCTGGCGAAGTTAAGTTTCGTATTTTAAGAGTTTGACCACATTTATAAGGGGAATTTTCGCCGACAGCGACCGTCATATATTCATTTTTAGACCAGGGGATGCCGCATTTTGTAACTTGTCCCCCAGTCGTCCATGTCGCTTGACCTCTTATAGGACGTTGCCGATCCCAGTTATCAGTTGTCTCTAACAGATAGCCCGTATTGTAATTATCATAGGGTTGACCATGGAAAGTTGGATACTGATAGGTTCCATAAATATTGGGGTTAATATTAGACCCAAGATAGTAGTGAGGCCACATTTTTCCTTCCTCCTTTTCAATTTCTTTCTAGATAGCATATGCCTTTAAAAGGTTGACCTGTTACAGTAGCACACTGTTTGTGAAATTAATTATCTACTTTTCAAAAAATAATTTTTAAAAAATTGTGAAAATAAAGGATTTAAGAGAAAGTTTGTCGAATTGCCAAAATGAATTCAAAAAGATTGGAGGAATTTTTATGTCAGTTGAAAAAGGTAAATTTATTGAAGTTAAAGGCGTCAATACCCACTATCATGAAGATGGTCAAGGTGAAGTTGTTTTACTGATTCACGGTTCTGGACCAGGGGTGTCTGCTTGGGCAAACTGGCGTTTAGTGTTCCCGCTTCTTTCACAACATTATCATTTATATGCACCTGATGTAGTTGGTTTCGGCTATACAGACAGGCCAGAGGGTGTTCAATATGGAATCGATGTTTGGGCAGACCATATGATTGATTTTATTGAAGCTGTTGGCCATAAAAAGATTTCAGTAATTGGAAATTCTTTCGGTGGCGCTATTGCCTTACACATGGCTAAAAAACGTCCTGACCTTATCAACAAACTCATCTTAATGGGTAGTATGGGCATTGACCATCATATTGCTGATGGATTAGACCAAGTTTGGGGCTACGAGCCAAGCCATGAAAATATGAAAAACCTAATTAAGATATTTGCCTTTGACAAAAGCATGGCTGAGAATGGCGATTTAGTTGAAATGCGTTATAAGTCCAGTATTCAACCAGGCTTCCAAGAATCATTTTCCTCTATGTTCCCTGCACCAAGACAAAGACATGTTGGGGCAATGTCTTTAACTATTGACCAATTACAAGATATTAACTTCCCAGTTTTATTAATTCACGGCAGAGATGACGAAGTTATTCCTTTAAAAGAAACTAGCTACAGGCTGGCACTTGCTCTTCCAAATGCTCAGTTGACTGTATTCCCTGAGTGCGGCCACTGGGTACAAATTGAAAAAACCAATGAGTTCGCTGTACAGGTTGTTGATTTTTTGAATAGATAGTATTTGATTATTTTTGGTTAAGGGGAATCAGAAGCTGTGTTCTACAGACAGGCTTCTGATTTTTCCCTATTCCAACGATTGTATACACTCCATCTGGTTATTTTTCGGTGAATTCACTATAGACGATACCTCATATACAATCATTTCCTCAGCCGCATATGGTATTAACAGCTGTTTTAATTGATTAGTATCCTGGATACTGCGATCGAGCCATATTTTTTGCGCTTCTTCTGGAAGAATAACCGGCATGCGATCGTGAATATCCTTCATAATTTCATTCGGCTTTGTTGTAATTATTGTGCATGTATATAAAACTGTCCCCTCTTTTTCCCACCGGTCCCAAAGGCCTGCAAATGCAAATAACTTATTATCTTTATGAACGATTCTGAATGGTCGTTTATTCCCTTGATCGTCTTTTTTCCATTCATAAAATCCATCAGCTACAATCAAACAACGTCTCCGCTTTAACAAGTTTTTAAAACTTGCCTTTTCATCAATCGTTTCGGACCTGGCGTTAATCATTTTATAGCCAATTGACGGATTCTCTGCCCAAGACGGCACCAACCCCCAACGCAAGAATCCACCCCTGTTGTTTTCACCATCAGATACAATTGAAAAAACATTTTGGCTTGGGGCGATATTGTAGCTGATCTCATAATCAAGCTCATCCCCATTTACAATATTGAATAATTTAATAATTTCCTCTAGTGGTGTAGTTAACGAAAACCGTCCACACATATTAACCCTCTTTTCATTATCTCAAATACGGTTACGGAAGCTTATTTAATGGTATTTGCGGACAACCCTCATACCCCAGTGTTGGTTCTTGACCGCAATCACCTGGACCCGACCTATACATTTCCCTATTATTGATTATTACTATTACTAATTTAAATAATAACTCTTTTCATTAACTAATATTGACTATATGGGAATATTTTTATATAATTAATTTTGTTCTGGTCTGTTAGCTCAGTGGGAGAGTACTTGCTTGACAGGCAAGGTGTCACTGGTTCGAATCCAGTACAGACCATCATTGTAAGAGAGCCTAAATCCTTTGATGTGAAAGGGTTTAGGCTTTTTTTTTACGATTTGACTTTTTACTTTCAAATGCCTATATTTATGATTTGCAAATGGGTTCCATCATGGTTATATCTTCCATTAGAACTCCCTAGTATTTAAGAGTTTATTTGTAAATTCAAACTTTCGATAAGAAGATAAATCCCAGTAAAACTCAAAAGAATATATGTAAATATCTTAAAAATCCGTTGATTTAGCCATTTGTAAATAATTTGACCTATAAACAACCCCAAAAATACAATTGGAATTGCATAAAAACTTGACTCCCATACTAATTTATTTGTACCAGTAAGAATTATTTGAGTAATTAGACTGATAAAATATATAAACAGATAAAAAGCTAAAGTAGTTGCCCTTAGCTTCCCTTTTTCAGTATCGGTTCCTGTAAAGTAAAGTAATAACGGGGGACCCGGCATACCAATGCTTGCTGTTAAAAGACCTGATAACCCACCAACAACGAAATCTCCAATGCGATTTGGCTTTACCCTGAAGTTAAGTATTAACAACAAAGTAAATATTAAAAGCAATATACTAACTCCTATTTTAAAAGCAGTTATGTTAATGGAAATAAAGATCAGTATACCAAAGGGTACCCCTACCATACTTCCGATAATAAACCTCTTTAAAATTGAAAAATCAATATCTTTGCTTATTTTCCCTATTAATGAAACTGAAATAATTAAAGATAAAATTATGTTTATTTGTATGGCTTCTTGTGGCAGAAATAACATTAGCAAAAAGGGGGTCGCCATTATGGAAAACCCAAAACCTGTACTTGTTTGCAGAATAGAAGCCACTAATATAATACATAAAAAAGATAGTATAGTCCCCAAAATAACCTCCTATAAATTCAATGTAACTAGTATTTTATCATTGAATTTATTATACCATCCAATTCAACAATCCTCCCTGCCTGTTTACACAAGGGAATACCCAAATTTTTCTTTAAATAGTTATTTTTTAATTAATCTTGTATACTTTCTACTAATTGACCCTCGTGGCGCTCTATGAACCCACTGTTAAAGAACTTATTCCGTCTAACATTACCAACAACTTTTTATAAATAGATAATGTTTCTTTGTCTTTAACTTTATAACCAGATTTAAAAAATAAAATATCTCCTGCCCCATCGTTAATTTGATTCCTAGCTTCGAGAATTCGTTTTAAGTTTTTTGCAGTTCCAATACCTCCAGAAATAATATCCACTTCTTCAGGAAATATTCTTTTAAAACTATTTTCAAAATAGGGGAAATGGGTGCATCCAAGTACAATCGTTCCGTACTGTTTTAAATCAAATGAAGATAGTTTTTCTTTTAAATATGGTACAACTTTTTCATCTCTAAATTCAAAATCCTCAGCGAATTGAACCAGACCAGGAAGCGGTAGACTTTCAACAATATCGTGATGGTCTATACTTTTCACAAGGTTTTGGAACTTTTCCTCTCGGAGAGTTAAATTGGTCGCCAACACTAAAACCTTTTTTCTTTTTCCCTCACAGAGTTGAACTGCTGGTTTTACAGCTGGTTCAATACCCAAAATAGGGAAATTATACTTTTTTCGAAGGTCATCCACAGCGATACTAGTTGCAGTATTACATGCAATGACTAATGCTTTAATTCCTTGTTCAGCCATAAAGTCAACTGCATTAAAAATATACTCCCTTACCTCTTTTTTTGTTTTTTCACCATATGGAACATGCAGGGTATCTGCATAATAAATATAATCATCATTCGGTAAATACTTCAATGCTTGATGAAGTACAGTCATTCCACCTATTCCAGAATCAAAAAAACCTATTCTCACTACTTTCACTCTTCTCCAAATTTAATGCTATCAATCACTTATTAAGAATCTATTTTATATGCATACTTGCAATTATTGTAGTCAAATCCGCTTTCCGAGATAAAGTTATCTTCAAACACTTGATGCAATGTACAGGTGTTCCAACCCTTTGTGCAGCTATTACAATGAGAAAGATTTTTCTTGCTGGACATTTTCGAGTTGCTGAGTAGTAGCCTCTAGTTGCTGGTCATCTTCCTTTAATTGGGGCCCGTTTGCTTGTTCACAACCAATAATAAACAAACTCCAAAATAAAATAAAGGCTATCACCAAAAAAGATGATTTCTTCATGTCTGTTCCCCCTCGTAAATTTTACTCTCTACCTTTATTAGACGCAGACTCCTCCCATTTGTTTCAATATTGAAGTTAGAATTTCTAATAATGTAGTGGGAATTCTCCTCTTGCCAGTAATTTATAGAGAACTTTTCCTGTTTATTTTTGTTTTAATATTCGCCACAACTAACAATAGTAAAGGCAGCAATAAAAAGAAAGTTAATGAATAGGGAGTCTACACCTCAAATGTAAATTCTCTAAAATAAACAATATTGGGATAAAAAATCTAATAGAAAAGAGAGAATGGTAACAATCCAGGCATCCCTTCCTGCAGCAGCACCAAAACCATGTATGATAGTGGTCCCTATTTGAAAAAAACAGTTAATACAAAAAGTTGATATAGTGATATTTGCTCCATAAAAAAAGAATCTATCTTAACAAAATAAATTCTTTTCTAGCATCAAGGTAGTATTTCAAATTTAATGTAATTCTAGACTTGATCTCGCCTCTTCTTCCATTAAAAAGCTAATGAAATATTGTTCATAAGCACTTAATATATTTCCAAAGTAAAAAAGTCTGTTTACCATATAGGAATAGAACAGACGTGTCTTAATATTGGTACCTTAATTTAACCGCTATAAACATACAAATCATCCAAATTTTTCCTTCAATTTTTCAAATTCAACTAACAGGCCACCCACATTATCTTTATATAATAGTTGTTCTTTAATTAATCTTGTATATGTTCTACTAATGGACCCTCGTGAGGCTCCCACCATTTTGGCTAAATCAGTAGTAGTAAACTGCGGCTTCAGATGACATTGGCCGTTTTGGGTGATTTCCCCGTACCTTTCACACAATCGTAATAGTAATTTCACAATTTGCATATTCCTTTCAAGGAGAACCTGCTCCTCAAGACGGGTTTGGAGATCAATAATTCGTTCATTCATTACACTAAATAGCTTAATTAAAACATTCGGGTTATCTAATATTAATGATTCGAAGTCATGCACTCCAATCGAACCTATTATTGAATCTTCTAAGGCCTCGGCATTTGCCGGAAAAGTAACTTCTCTGGAGAAACCCTCCAATGGGAAAATATCACCTTTCTGCATAATCCAGACAATTTGCTCTTTTCCACAGGAATCCTTGTTAAAAATTTTAACCTTCCCTCTTATTATGAAATAGATTTCATTGAGTGACGTACCTTTTGAAAAAATTTGTCCGTGATTTTTGTATTGTCTTAAACGAATGATATTTAAGAGATGTGTTAATGCATTTTCATCCAATTCTTTTATTATAGGAAAATTTTTAATACTATCTTTCAAAAAGCTCATTTCAAAACCTCCCCTATCTATCATCGTGATTTATGCACAGTTTCTGCAAAATGATAATTCCAATGTACCTCATACCCTTGCTGGTATTCCGTGATTAAAATCACAAAAATTGTGTATGTTCTTTGTACATTTCGTGTTGATTTTGTGAGGAAAATTTTAATTTTTAACGAGATTTTTGTGAGTAAATTATGAACTCTAAATTTTTTGTAAGAATAAAGGCAATAAAAAAAACCTGAAATGGTTTTTTATTTCAGGTTCCAACAATACTTACTAAATTATAAGATTACTCCTGCAAAGCTTCCTCTTAATACTTGTTTCTCATATTGGTTTGCACATTGAAAAGATGCCATAATAGATATTCTGTTATTATCCTGCCTTTCAAACTTCTCAATCGTTACTTCACATCTAATTGTATCACCAGTAAATACGGGTCTTAAAAACTCAAAATTCATCGTTCGGGCCAGTACATTATGATCTCCACCGACTTTTGTTGGTAATGTAGCGGTCAACAACCCCTGAATAACAAGTCTTCCCTGTTCATCAGGAGTAACATGGTGAGTGCCTTCATCACCTGAAACCGTAGTAAATAATTTGACATCATCTGCCGTGAAAGTCCGTTCGAATGCTATAATATCGCCAACTTTTAAAGACACTGGTATCCCCCCTAATTCAATTGCTAAAAATCATAAGTGAACGATCGCTCAGTTATATTATAAATAATATTCCCAATATTTAAAACAGATCACCGCCGTTATTTAATAAATGTTTCCGTTCAAATAAAACAATCTTTTTTATATAATTGAAGTAAAGTAAATTTGACTTTGTGGAAAATGGGGAAGCAATTTTGAAAACAATTAATCTAGTTTCTTTAATAAGCGCTAAAGAAGATTTAGATGCAATAAACTTTGCCAAATACATTGAACAATTTGGTATTAATCCAAGAATACGTACAAGTGAGATTAAAGATATAAAGGCTTTAGTTGGGGAATTTAGAAAACGGGATGATAAATTTGATATTTTTAACGATTATTATGTCGGATTTATGATAAAACAAATAGGAAAAGAATTTGACCTACTCAGAATCGGTAAGAACAGTATTATTAACATTGAATTAAAGCTAATAAGTACTGAGGAAAAAATTAAAAAGCAGCTTGTTCAAAACCGACACTATTTAAAATTTCTTGATGTGGATGTTTTTAATTTCACCTACATTTCATCAACCCAAAAACTTTATTGCCTAGTCGGTCCTGATAGCATTGAAGAAATAGGATTTGAGATTTTAATTGAAAAATTAAAAGAACAAAAAATTAAAGAGATTGAAGATCTTAATGAGGTATTTGACCCGACGCATTATTTAATTTCTCCATTTACTGAAGCTTTTATCGAAGATAAGTATTTTCTCAGTGCCCAGCAAAACACATATAAAAGGGATATCATTAATTTAACACCGACTGACCAAACAATTTTTGTATCCATTAAAGGTGGAACTGGTACTGGAAAAACACTGTTAACCTATGATATCGCTAAAGAATATATGAGACAATCGAAAAAGGTGCTTATTTTTAATTGCGGGAAGTTAAATGATGGACACGAAAGACTAAAAACACAGTATTATTGGCCAATTGAAGCTATTAGTAATTTTAATGAAGGCAATAGCCTAGAAATGGATATTCAACAATATGAATTAATCATATTCGATGAAGCCCAACGAATGTATAAGAACAAATTTTTGAAATTAACGAATATGATCAAACAGTTTAAGATAAAATGTATTTTTTCCTATGATCCTGACCAATGCCTAACGGAGCTTGAGATTGAAAATAATATTCCTAAATTAATAGAGGAAAATTTGAATCCGCACCAATATGAATTGACCACGATTATTAGGCACAACAAAGAAATACATGCATTTATTAATAATTTATTTGATTTGTCAAAGCATGCGAATGTCGATAATTATTCGGATGTCAGTATTCAATATTTTTCCTCGAAAAGCGCGACAACAAGCTACTTGCAATTATTACAACAAGAGGGATGGAAAGTGATCGATTACACCGAGGAACAATATATTGAAAATCCTGATAACGATCATAAAATTACAGCAAGAGCAAAATATCAATATGGAACTGGACAGGAACTTGATCATGTTGTTGCCGTCATTGACGAATACTTTTATTACAAACGAAACCACAAACTGGCCACGAATGATATCGAAAAACAAACTTTTTATCAGCCAATTAAAATGCTGTATCAAAACATAAGTCGAACAAAAAAGAAGTTGCATATTGTGGTTCACAACAATTCTGATGTTTTAGATAAAATCTTAAAGATTTTAAACTAAATAAGAGCCTAAATCCATTGCTATCAAAGGGTTTAGGCTCTTTAAAATTGAAACATTCATAGATTACAAGATATCCATCCAAATTTTCACTGCCGTGGCGAATATAAGGATTGCTAAAATTACTTGCAGAATTTTTGTATTCACCTTTTTTCCCGCCATTGCCCCAAGTGGTGATGCTATTAAACTGGCAATGACCATGATTAGTGCCGGAAAGTATTCCACCTGTCCTGTTGTCAGTTTTCCCACAGTCGAACCAATCGATGATATAAAGGTGATCGCCAATGAAGAAGCAATCGTCATACGTGTTGGAATCTTTAACACCACAAGCATAATTGGTACTAATAAAAAAGCTCCTGCCGCACCAACAATGCCCGCTCCAATTCCGACAATAAAAGCTAATGAAGCTGCAATCCATTTATTAAATTTCACTTGATCAAGTGGAATGTCATCAAGGCCCTTCTTCGGAATAAACATCATCACCGCTGCAATAGCTGCTAAGATTCCGTAGATGACATTGATTCCGCCCTCAGACATTAGCTTTGATCCATAACCACCGATAAAGCTTCCAACTAAAATACTAATCCCCATATAGGCAATCAATGTTTTATTTAAATAGCCACCTTTTCGGTAAGCCCATACTCCGCCAATTGTTGCAAAAAACACTTGGACTGCACTAATTCCAGAGACTTCATGTGCACTAAATGCCGCGAGACCAAATAATGGTGGGATATACAAAAGCATCGGATATTTAATGATAGAACCGCCTATACCAAGCATTCCGGAAATATAGGAACCAATAAAGCCAATTAAAAAGATCGTAATAATAAATGCAAAATCCATGAATTTCCCTCCTCCCCTATTAAGGAAAGGGATCTAAACTAGATCCCTTTTTTGTCATTTTATTCTGCGTGGTGAACAGCACAACGGTTTGGACCAATTTCCAGTTCCTGCATTTTTTCAACGTCTGCTGACACCATGCCACGGTTAATAGAGACAATTTCTTCAAAATTAGGAGGTTTTACTGAACTTGCTGATTTTTCAACTTGGTCAAGGAATTCCTCTTCACTCGTATTAAACATCTTCTCGTTACGCTTCCGAATATCGCCAAGAGTCGCCCCAATAAAACCAGAGGCATTCATTTCATCATCCAAGCTAGCATAATGACCCGGAAGTACAATCACATCATCCGCAATCTCTGATACCTTAGAATAAACAGTATTATATAAGTCCTTTGCCCATTCTCTTACCTTATTACCAAGGTCAGGACGTCCTAAGCCGCTCACAAAAATCGTATCCCCAGAGAATAATAACTTGTTGTTTACAAAGAACGATACACTTCCCGGTGTATGCCCGGGTGTTTTTACTGCTAGCACTTCTAGTGTAACGTTGTTAAATACGATCTTTTCATGATCCTCTAAAGGAATGAAATCAAATGTTGCTCCTTCACTTTTCATCAGGTAGTAGTCTGCACCTGTCTTATCAGCAAGTATTTTACCACCTGAAATATGGTCTGCGTGAAGGTGGGAATCAACGATATGCTTTACCTTCGCTCCCGCTTCCAGAGCAGCAGCTTCATATTGTTCTACAAATCTTGCCGGATCCACAATAAGAGCTTCCCCATCAGAAACAACCATATAAGAAAGACAGCCTTTACCTACACGTACAAATTGGTACACCGTAATGTCTTGGTCTTCATAAACCTTTGTTTTGTGTAAAAATTCACTCCATGACTTCATTCCACCCTCTAGAATAGAGGAACTAATACCAGCTTCATCTAAAAACTCTGCCACCATCATCGATGAACCTTCTTTTGCACAGACTACTAATATTTCCTTATCTGTTGGAAGCTTATCTTGGATCGGCTCAATCCCATCAATTAATTCGAAGTAAGGAATATTTAAATATTCAAAGTTCTCCCCTTCGATTTTCCAATCATTAAAATCAGTTTCATTACGAACATCCAAGATAAATAGACTTTCTTTATTTAATACTTTTTCAGTGATTTGTTTTGCAGTCAAAATATTTACAGTCATTAACTTACCCCCTAAGGTATTATTGTTTGTAAAAAAATTTGTTGATTTAGAACGTCAACGTAATATCTGCATCTTTTGCATACTCTAAAAATGTTACCGCCCCACCAATATCAATGCCATCAACAAAGGCTTCTTTCTCTAGACCCATTACATCAATCGTCATTTGGCAACCGATAAATCTTACGCCCATTTCCTGCGCCATCTCTACTAATTCTGGAATGGCCGGTACGTTAGCTTTTGCAAATCCTTCTGCAAAATGTTCTTTTCCCTCAGGCATCGGAAGTTGTTTGTATGCTTCCTTATGAATTAAATTTAATCCTTCGAACGTAAAGAAAATCGCTACTTCCATATCTGTTGCTGCTGCCGCTGTTGCGATATTAAATACCTTATATGCATCAAATACTCCACCATTACTTGCAATAATTGCTACCTTTTTAGTCATTTTAAATTCCTCCTAAATTGTATAGTTATTTATTTAATCCTGTCGTTTTACCAGTCCACTGACTCATTCCTGGAACGACATTAAAAACTTTACTAAATCCATTTTCATCAAGCTTCTGAGCAGCTAAGTCACTGCGGTTTCCTGTACGGCAAATGACATAAATCTCATTATCTTTATTTAGTTCTCCCATGCGACCCTCAAGATCACCTAACGGAATTGAAATAGCCTCAGGAATATGGTTAAAAGCGAACTCTGCTGTTTCTCTTACATCAAGAACAACAATTTTGTCATTGTCTTTTAATTTGATTTCAAGTTCATCATTATTAATAACGTTTGGATGATTTTTTTCGAGCATATCGTCATTCGAAGATTTCCGAATATAATGCTTCAATACATTTTCTTCTTCGACTGTACCTAAATATTGGTGGCCGGTGCTCTCAGACCAAGCTTTAATATCGGCTTTTGAGCCTTTATCAGTCGCTTGGATTTCTAACACAAGACCAGCCTCAAGATCATTCATTGCTTTTTTTGTTTTTACAATTGGCATTGGACATGATAATCCTTTTGCATCCACTACTACATTTGCTTTTATACTATTCATTACAAACCTCCATGTGGTGATATCACTATTAATATATACTTACAGGTATAGGTATTTATAACTGTAAAAAAATTATTCTACAGAGCCTTCCCAAGCGAGCATTCCACTGGTCATGTTTTTCACCTTAAACCCATAGCTTTCAAGAAATTGTGTTGCACGACCACTTCGAGCACCAGATCGGCACACGATAATATAGTCTTTTGTTTTATCTAACTCATTCATGCGAAACTCGATTAACCCTAAGGGTATATTTACTGCACCAGGAATTTTCCCAGCTGCCACTTCATCAGCTTCGCGAACATCAATTAGATTTAGAGTTTTTCCCTCTTTAATTAGTTCTTCTACTTGTTTAGCAGTTATCACATTCATCGTTTTGAGCCTCCAATTAGTCTAATTGTGATTACCTTTTTTAATACAAAACTTTAAAACCTCATTACTGCGATTAATATTCCTAACAATATTCATTTTATACCCTATATGGTATTTAGTCAACATATCTATATAAAAAATATAATAAAAATAACAATGTTTTGGGATGGTCAATATTCGATTTGTTATCTGAATATTAAAAGTCTTCTGGTAGTTTAATCATACTTAATCGTTACATTATAAGCAGAGAATAACCATTATTCTACCCTTTTTTTAGGAAGGATTTTTAAATGGATGAAGTTTTAAAATTTTTCTTAATTTATCTATAATTTCTATTCTATTTATACCCTGTTAGGTATATAATATTATAAAATACACTAGCAGGTATGTAAAGGGGGATAAAAATGGCGAACGTTGTCATTTTGGGAGCAGGTTTTGCTGGACAAACAGCGGCATTGTATTTAAGAAAAAAATTAACCAAGGATCATCAAGTAACCGTAATCAATCCATGGCCTAGATTCACATATATACCCTCCTTAGTATGGGTTGGAGTTGGCCAAATGCAGCCGGAAAAAACAATGTTTGAACTAGCTCCTATATTAAAAAAGAAAGGAATAAAATTCATTCAAGCCTGGGCGAGAGAAATTCATCCCGATGAACAATACGTGGTTACTGAGTCGAAAGATGGGACAAAGCAAACAGTAAATTATGATTATTTAATCAACGCAACAGGACCACACTTAAACTTTGAAGGAACTGAAGGCTTAGGACCGGACAATGGTTATTCCCATTCTATCTGTAATATTCATCATGCCAAAATGGCAAGAGATGCTTATTTAGACAAGGTTGAACGAATGAAAAAAGGTGAACATGTAAACATTCTAATCGGTACTGGGCACGGACAAGCTACATGCCAAGGGGCTGCATTAGAATATATAACAAATATTCATAGCGATCTTGTTAAAAGAAGACTTAGAGACAAGGCCAAAATTATGTGGATTTCAAATGAACCAGCATTAGGAGATTTAGGTGTTAATGGTATCCATGCGCAAAAATATGGGTACGTCATGAAATCCGAAGCATTCCTCAAATCACTTTTTGCTGAACAAGGGATTTATTTTCAAGTTCAAACAGCCGTGAAAAAAGTAGAACAAGGAAAAGTGACTTGGGAAAACTACGAGGGCGAAGAGGGGGAAACAGAATTTGACTTTGCTATGCTAATCCCTCAATTTCTTGGAACAAAAATAAAATATATTAATAAAAATGGCGAAGATGTTACATCTAAACTTACAAACCCTGGAGGCTTTATGTTGGTAGATGGCGGTTATGGTAAGCAATGGAATGAAATGAAAGCTTCTGATTGGCCTTCCACATACCAATCACCATTTTATCCAAATATATTTGCTGCTGGGATTGCTTTCGCTCCGCCGGGGTCCATTTCAAAGCCACATGTAACGAAAAATGGAACAGTGATTACTGCAACTGCCCCGCGTACGGGGATGGCTGCTGGTATTATCGGCCGTGTAGTAGCTTTTAATATCATCGATATGATTGAAGGCAAAGCCCCATCCCATTATGAATCTATGGCAGAAATGCCAGGTGCATGTATTGCTTCTTTAGGAAAATCAATATGGAACGGTTCAGCTTCAACAATCTTAATGTACCCGGTTGCTCCAGACTACGAAAAGTATCCTGAGTACGGACGAGACCTTAAAGTTTGTGATTTAGAAGTGGGACTTGCTGGCGCATGGATTAAGCGTTCTTTACACACAGCATTCTTATATAAAATGAAAGGAAACTTAGGTTGGAGTATGATACCTGAATAAAGTGAAAGGAAGATGATTTATGCAACTGATTAATGAAATGAAACCGACAAGAAGAACATTGTTCATAAGGCAATGTAAAATTTATCAACTATTTAGGTTTTTATCGTTAACTCTTAAAGTCTTAAAAGTGGCCTTATTCCCTCCACATGATTCACGTCATTAGGAAGTTATAAATAAAGTGCCTACATTAGAAAAGTTGGCTAATGTAAGCACTTTTTTTATAAAAAAATCTCTTATTTAATAGATAATGTCCTTCGCCAGCATGTTCAATTAGGATAGATTCGAAATAACTTGCGCAATTAGTACAATAAATATTAGGGGCAATGCAATTTGAACCCATTTCATTTGAATCTTTGGAATTAGTTTGATCCCAATATGGGAACCGACGATTGAACCAATTGCTATTGGAATGGCAACTGCCCAATCTACGATCCCTTGAAAAAAATACCACCAAAAAGCTCCAAAGCAACTGGAGAATATTACAATTCTAGAAAATTCAACGGCTTTATAATAACTGAATTGCTTTTTTAAATAATATGTAATACTCATTGAAGCTGACCCAGGTCCAAACCCTCCATCATAAATACTTATAATAAATGGAATAATCCGATTGATTTTTTGTTCCTTATCTTGTTTTACTAAATTATTAATATATTTTCTACTTAATAAAACGGTTATTAGAGCTATAACCAATAAAAAGCATGCCACTATATTCATTACGTTTTCCGATAGTAGTGTGGCTAAAAAAGCTCCAAAAATACCACCGCAAATAGCAATGATGATGATACCAATTGTCTTTTTAAATGATATTTCTTTTTTTACAAAAAAGGTCATCACATTCGTAAACGCAGATAGTCCTGTTGCAAACTTATTGACAGCTACACTCGTATGGATTGGTATGCCAACCAAGAGCATGGCTGGAAGGGTTACAAGACCCGCAGCCCCAAACAAAGCCCCTACCATTGATGCAACGACACCTATACCGAATAATGTGACAGCCTCAAACGAAAATAAAGAAAAGATTAATTCACTCACCTAAACTCCCCCCTATTTCTAAATTAGCTGTATACTATTGATAAAACAAATATATATTTTTCTATTTTTTATAAATAATTTTTATATAAGGGGTATAACATGAATTTACATGCACTTAAAATTTTTATAATCGTAGCAAAACATAAAAGTATCACTCTAGCAGCAAACGAACTTTTAATCAGCCAACCGGCTGTAACGATCCAGATTCGCAATTTGGAAAAAGAATTAAATTTAAAACTGATCGAGGGAAGAGGAAGGGGAATCCAATTAACATTAGCTGGTGAATTTATATATGAACAGGGCCAAAGATTATTTCGATTAGAACAAAATATCGAGAACAAAATTAGTGATTTTAAAGAAAGAAATATCCAATTGAATATTTCTTCCTCCTACATCCCAATCAACTATGTTTTACCTCCTTTGCTGGCACAATACAAACTGCTACATCCCCATATTTTTATTAATGTTGCACTTGGAAATGTAGCGAATGTAGAAAAACAAGTTCTAAATTACGAATCAGATATTGGTTTTGTTGTTAGAAGCAACGCAGGACACAAAGACCTACTATTCGATGAATTAATGACCATTCCTTTTTGGTTCATCGTCCATCCTGATCATCATTTGGCAAATAAAATGATAAAATTAGGAGACTTATCAAGTGAACAGATTATTTTTCGTGAAAGAGGAAGCTCAACACGTGACTTACTTGAAGCTATTTTTTATTCTAACAATTGTTCTCTACCGCCTATTGGAATCCAATTACAAGGGCTTCATGAATCTATTAAAGCTGTTGAAGCTGGTTATGGCGCAACACTTGCCCCTTCCTTTAGTGTGAGTAACGAAATTAAAGATAAAAAGATCGCTCGTGTATGGGTTGAAGGGATCGAGATCATTCAAAGTCTCTATATTTGCACACGAAAAATGGAAGTAAAGACAGAACCTTTTATTACATTTATCAAAGAGAAACTGAATGAAAACAGGAAAGTACTCTAAAACAAAAACAAGCCCAGAGTAGGGCTTGTTTTTAGCTAAGTCAACTGCATTGTTGTAATACAAGTATTGTCTCCTTCAAACGTTGAAATCTCCGATTCCGCTATTTTCTCATCGTACTCAATTTTTACTTGATACGTTTTGTCACGTGGTAACCAGAAATCCATGAATCCGTTGGCTTGGGATTTCATTGTCTGATCAAGGATCACGTTGCCTTCTTCATCTTCAATATATACAGCAAACTCTTTATCTACCAATTCACCTTGACAACCTGTCAAGCTATGGTTGCTTCAAGGATGGGTCTGATCGAAGTATGGAGCGATGGAAACAAAAAATTCATCTTCTGGTAATTCATATGTTAACTCACTTTTGTCGCTGTTCCTTACAATAAGTTGATGAGAAGTGATTGATGCAGATTGATCTGGAATATTACCCACACTATAATCATGTACCAATTCCTTAATATTTTGTACTTCGTTTTCCTGCGTCGCACTATTTTGGACAGTACTAGGTGATGGTTCTTGATTTGAGCTACATGCTGAGATTACTAGTGTCGACAGTAAAATTGCAGCAAATGCTTTTCTTTTCATATCTATTAAAACTCCTTTTTGTTATTTACCTATATAGTACCTTTTTTATGTGCAAAAACTTTGCAGATACTATTATTTATTGTGACAAAATTTCTAACTTATTCCCATTTATATCCTAGACCCCATACTGTTTTTAAATGATCCTCAATCGGAAATCCAGCTTTTCTACATTTATCACGGATATTTCGAATATGGGAATCCACCGTTCTTCCTTCAGTATTCGATTCTAATCCCCATATACTTTCTATCAGCTTTTCGCGACTAAAAACCGTTTTCTTATTATGTATTAATAGACCAATCATCTCAAACTCTTTCGGTGTTAGATTGATAGCTTCATCATTATATGTTAGTTCATGACTGCCCTCATCCCAAATCAAGCCGTTTTCTTCTATCTTGCTTGGCGGACTAACTCTTCTTAGTAATGCATGAATGCGTGCTAATAGTATCTCTTCCTCAAACGGCTTCGTTATATAATCATCGGCCCCAATTCCAAGTCCTTTTACCATATCGGAACTTTGATCCCTTGCTGTCAACATGATAATCGGGACATTTGAAAAACCTCGAATTAATTTAGCAGTTGCCCAACCATCAATTTCTGGCATCATAATATCAAGTAAAACTAAATCGACCTCATGATCCACTAGGTAATTAATTGCTTCATGTCCACTTGTCTTCGTAATACATTCAAAGCCATGCGGCTCTAAATACAGTTTTAATAATTGCAACATCCTGACTTCATCATCTACTACTAATAATCTTTTCAATTTGCACCACCGTCCTTTAAATGAATAGTAAAGGTTGTACCTACGTTAACTTTACTTCTTACTGAAATTTCACCACCATGGCCTTCAATAATTTTTTTCACAATTGCAAGCCCTAGTCCGCTTCCTCCGGTTGAACGAGATCTAGATTTCTCTACTCTATACAGTCGATCCCAAATATTAGGAAGATCTTTTTCAGAAATCCCTTCTCCCTCGTCAGAAACAGTAATGGTCGTTCCATTTTTATTTTGATTGACTTCAACTGTTACGGTAGTATTAGCTGGTGAATACTTTAAAGCATTATCCAACAGGTTACTTATAACTTGTCTAAACCGTTCCGCATCTATTGATACACGAATATTGGCTGCACACTTAATTTGCAATATAATATTGGCCTCGTTAAAAGCGGGCTGGAATTTCTGGCTAATTTTTTCTAAAAAGTCATTCAGCATGACTGATCGTCTATGAATAGTAAATTGATTTTCATCCATCTTTGCCAGCTCAAATAAATCATTTATTAAGGCAACGACATTTTCGGCTTCTTCTTTGATAATGGCTAGATATTCGTTCCGTTGTTCATTTGTAAGATTCGGTCTTTTTGCAATATCTGCATAACCCTTTAAATAGGTTAACGGTGTTTTAAGGTCATGGGAAATACTTGATAAAAATTCATTTCGATCTTTTTTAAGACGCTCAAGATTATCGGATAGCAATTGAATCGAACGGGCTAGATCTCCCAATTCATCATCACGTTTTGTATTTAACTCATTTTCATGATTTCCCTGACTAATTTGCTCTGTTACCCTTTTCATCTCAAGTAATGGAGAAACAATAAATTTGGATAAAAGGAAGATTGTAATCAAAGTTATAAATATTGAAATCACACCAACTAATATAAATTGATTGGTTAATTGGTGGATCATATTGCGGATAGGCACAGTCTCTAGGAACATAAATACAAATCCAACAACCTTTTTATTTACAACAATCGGGCTGACAGTCGCCATATATTTTTCCGTTTTCCATCTGTCTTCTAATAATTCTCCATGATGTGTAAAATGATGTGCTTTACTATTATTTATCAGTTCTTGCATTCCGTCTGTTATTTCATTGGACGATTTAATAACTTTATTATTTTCATCGGTAATAACAACATCTGTTGCAGCTTCCGTTTCCATTAATGCCACATGCTCTATTGTAGATTCTTGAAAGTTCTTTTCCAACACATTCCGATGAGTGGTTCCCCTAGCAAGCAGATTTCCTGTTTCACTTTGAATTCTTTCACTTATAATCCCTTGGTATAAAAAGAAGAAAAGCATCGTTTCAATTAACAATATAAAAATAAAAAACAACAATCCTAACCGGATAGATAGTTTGTTCATTGTATTCTCCTTAAAGAAGATAGCTGTATTTAAAACCAATAAGTAATCGTATCTAATGTGCCCAGAACAATCATGATCCAACCGGATACCTTTTGAATGATTGCCCCAATTTTTCGTCCCTTCTTTTTCATGTTGGAACCACTAATGCCGAAATACCAAATTAAGAAAATAGCAATAATTAATGGCAAAGATGTTCCTATTGCAAAAACGCTCGGTAAAATGACTCCGTAAGATGTTGAAAAAACAATAGGCATTAAAGTTACAAAAAACAAGAGAAACATGGTTGGACAAAACCCTAGAGAAAACCCAACACCTAAAAAGAATGCACCTAATTTTCCTTCTTTTAATCTTTCAGGGATTTCCCCTAAAGTAATAAACCAAGTCATCTTAATAATTCCAATCATAAAAAGACCAATTAAAATGAGAAAAGGCCCTACTGTTTTACGAATCCATGGAAAAAATAATGGTAATGAATCTTGAAATTCTCTCCCCAGCAGCCACACTAACAACCCTAAACTTGAAAAGACAACCATCTTTCCCATGGTAAACCAAATAATATGGAGCCATGGAATCTTGTTCTGTAGTGAACGGTTTCCATATATCGTAATGGCCCCTAGATTTCCTGTAAATTGACAAGGTGCAACCGCTCCAACTACCCCCAAGAACAATGCAGCAAGTATCGGTGTCCCTTCAAATCCATACGCTAACCGCATAAATGGTTGACTTAAAAGGTTGCTAATTTGACTAAAAATCTCGTACATTATTATATTCACCTCTACCTATGCTTTTTATTTTAGCAAAAAATAAGAGGTGCCCTCTCATTTTAATAAAGTTTGTTTTAAGTGCTCGAATTCATCTTCGGTAATGTCTCCCCTAGCCAAGCGTTCTTTGAGAATATTAATATGTGATCCACCCTTCGTGTCTTTACCGTTCTGCAATGTTTTTAAGAAATAGACCCCAAGAAAAATCAATAATCCCCAAAAAATAAACATACCTAGCATCATCATTCCGCCTCCTTGAAATCCTAGACAATGATCAAACCAGTTCATCATTATTTTCCGTCTCCTTCCCTTTGATGATGTATTTCCGAGAAATTATTCCCATATATATCCTAGTTCTCACATCAAACTTTAGCCTAAGTGGGAGAAACTATATTACCATAAGTATAGGAGAAAAGTTTGCAGAAACTTTCGAGAAAGATTAGAAAAAGGCCACTATTTATTAATAGGGACCCTCGTTTAAGATACTCTTACTTTTTATGCAATAAATAAATCTACTGATTATGTTGCTCCGTATTCGAATGGTCTACACCTTTAGTCGGGGTATCACTTATTGCTGTATAGGCATAATATGAGCCTACAACCACGATAAAATATAGAATAGCTGAAAGCGCCCATTTTTTCATAACACGTTTCCCCCCTAAAGTTTTACTTTTTGCAAGCGAAGAGCGTTCAATACAACAGATACAGAACTGAATGCCATTGCAGCACCTGCTAGCCATGGAGCCAGAAATCCAACCGCTGCAATCGGTATTCCAATTGTGTTATAAGCAAGCGCCCAAAAAAGGTTTTGCTTAATATTTCTCATCGTTTTATGACTCATCAAGATAGAATCAGGAATACTATTTAAATCCCCACGAATTAAGGTAATATCCGCTGCTTCCATCGCAACATCTGTACCAGTTCCAATAGCCATTCCGATATCCGCAGTCGCAAGTGCTGGAGCATCATTGATACCGTCCCCAACCATGGCAACTTTCTTTCCTTGTTGTTGTAGTTTTTTCACTTCTTCAACTTTACCTTCCGGTAGCACCTCGGCAATTACATGATCTACCCCTGCTTGTTTGGCAATTGCACTTGCCGTTTGTTTGTTATCTCCTGTTATCATAATGACTTCAAGTCCCATATCTTTCATACGCTTAATAGCAGAGGTTGAAGTTTCTTTAATAGTATCAGCAACCGCAACAAGGCCAGCATATGTGCCATCAACAGCAGCTAACATAGCAGTTTTACCTTGTTTCTCCAGACCTTCCATTTTCTCGATCACTTGATCTATCGAAATATTGTATTTCTTCATAAGACGGCGTGTACCAACCAGAACTTCTTTACCATTTACATTAGCTTTAATACCGTAGCCTGGAATAGCCTCAAAATCCATAACATCTTTCAAATGAATGGACCTTTCTTTAATTCCGTCAACTATTGCCTGAGCAAGTGGATGTTCAGATTGCTTTTCAGCTGATCCTACTAAGGATAAGAATTCTTCTTCGTTTCTATCTGTTATTACATCTGTTAGAACCGGAGTTCCGTTTGTTATCGTTCCTGTCTTATCTAAAACAACAGTATTTATTTGGTGTGTCATCTCAAGGTGCTCCCCACCTTTAAAAAGAATCCCATATTCCGCGGAACGACCAGAGCCAGCCATGATAGATGTTGGAGTAGCAAGGCCGAGTGCACACGGGCATGCAATAACTAGAACAGCTATTAAATTTTCTAAAGCCTCAGCGAAATTCCCCGGATCTACCCAAAAATACCA
This sequence comes from Schinkia azotoformans, assembly GCF_035811335.1. Classification (NCBI taxonomy): domain Bacteria; kingdom Bacillati; phylum Bacillota; class Bacilli; order Caryophanales; family Bacillaceae; genus Schinkia; species Schinkia azotoformans. Next base: position 8,656 of record NZ_JARSMD010000019.1, on the reverse strand, counting down.
AACTAAAAACGTAATAACCGCAATTCCCACAACTATTGGAACAAATATTCCCGATATGGAATCAGCTAACCGCTGGATCGGTGCCTTTGATCCTTGGGCTTCTTCCACTATTTTTATTATTTGGGATAGGGCTGTTTCTTTTCCAACTTTAGTAGCTTTTATTTTTAAGAATCCATTTTTATTAATAGTTGCACCAATGACAGTATCTCCAACCGTTTTATCAATCGGCACACTTTCACCTGTGATCATTGATTCATCCAGCGCAGAACTACCTTCGATGATTTCCCCATCAACAGGTATTTTCTCTCCCGGTTTGACTAATAAAATATCACCGGAAGTAACTTCCTCCAGTGGGATAATAAGCTCTTCCCCGTTTCGAAGAACGGTTGCGTTCTTAGCTTGTAAGCCCATCAGTTTCTTTATCGCTTCAGAAGATCTACCTTTTGCTTTCGCTTCAAACAATTTACCTAAAATAATTAAAGTGATTAAAACGGCACTTGTTTCAAAATAAAGCCCTACTGAATGAGCATTACTTCCAATCGTTTGAACGGCTAAATAAACACTGTAAAAATAGGCAGCAGATGTACCTAATGCTACTAGAACATCCATATTTGCACTTTTATTTTTCAATGCTTTATAAGCACCCACATAGAATTGCTTACCAATAAAAAATTGAACTGGTGTAGCTAAGGCCATTTGAACCCAAGGATTCATAAAAGCATCCGGCACATAGATAAAGGATGTAAAACTAAAATGGCCTACCATGGCCCAAAGAAGAGGCAGCGATAAAATTGCTGAAAAAATAAATTTCCCTTGCTGTTTTTCAATCTCTTTTTGACGGTGATCCGTAGCATCGTTTTCATTATCGTCACTTTTTATGATAGCACCATAGCCTAAGGCTTCCACCTTTTGAATTAAATCGTTGGTTGCAATGATGGACGGATTGAATACTACAGATGCTTTTTCTAAGGCTAGATTGACATTAGCCTCAAGAACACCATCCATTTTGTTAATACCCTTTTCGATTCTTGTAGCACAGGCCGCGCATGTCATTCCTGTAATAACCAATTCCTTTTTTTCGGTCACGATGTCGTACCCTAAATCTCTCACTTTTTTCTGTATATCAGAAGGGGTCATGACTGTAGAATCAAATTTCACCATCGCTTTTTCTAAAGCTAAATTGACATTCGCGTCTTCAACACCATTCATTTTCTTTAGCCCTTTTTCAATTCGAGTTGCACAGGCAGCACATGTCATCCCAGTAATTTGAAATTGACTTTCTATTAATTTCTCACTCATATTAACACCTCATACCTATATAGGGTATATTTTATCTTAAAAAAGAGAGCGTGCTTCTTAGCACGGCTCTTGCTGATTACTTTACATCGTAACCTTGATCATCGATAGTTTCTTTAATTGTATCAATTGTCACTACATCCTTATTAAACTCAACATCAACTGTACCATTTTCAAGATGAACTTTTACGTTAGAAACGCCATTTAAAGCTCCAACACTTCCTTCAACGGCTTTCACACAATGACCACATGACATTCCTTGTACATTTAAAGTTACTTTTTCCATATTTACGTCTCCTTTATTTTTTCATTAATTTTTGAATTGTAACAAGCACTTCATCTAGGACTTCCATATCTCCTTCTTGAATTCGATCAACAACACATTCCTTCATGTGTGCTTCAAGAAGTAATTTAGCGACACTATTTAAAGCAGCTTGGGTGGCTGATATTTGTGTAATAACATCATCACAATATGCATCCTTTTCAATTAATCCTTTTATGCCTCGAACTTGACCTTCAATCCGATTAAGTCGGGATACTAAATTCTTTTTTGCTTTCTCGGAATGATGACTCTTTCGCTCATTTGAATGGGAGCAACAATTATCCTCAAACAATTCATCGTTTTCGAATTCAGATTCCATCTCACTTCCCCTCCTTATTCACATTATAGGATACCATAGTACCCTATGTAAAGTGTTTTGTGCAAAATTTTTACACTGTTTAGAGACTAACTTTTTTTGTCTTTATCCATTTGATTAACGGCTTCTTGATGTGTATGGTACATATACGTACCGGGATGTGTTGCGTTGAATTCCGTGCCAGTGAGTAGGTACAGGTGCAAGAAGCTCATTTTTTAATGTGATTTTGACCTTTTCAATTTTCACAAATAAATTCCATATGGGCGATAAAAAAGGTGACATTCCTATATAACTGATGAAGGATGTCACCTTTTTTGCTTATTTATTAAAATAGTATTATATTTTTTTCCATTTAGATGAAATTTCGATTCCTGCATCTAAAAACAAATTAAATACTGGGCATCGTCTTTCAACTTCCATTTTTAGTTTTCCAATTGCTTCTTCCGATTCATTTGTATCTATTTTTACCGTTAAACGTATTTTCTGAAAATGTGGAGTTACGCCTTCTTCACCCATCAAACCTCTAATATCAATAATCCCTGTTGTTTCAAATTCAATCCCTGAGAAAGTAAAACCCTGTTCATTTGCAATTAAAGGAATCATTACACCCTTACATCCATTTAGTGCTGCGACAACAAATTCCATAGGATTAGGTCCAACATTAGTGCCTCCTAATTCAACCGGTTCATCCATAAGAAAAGGTTCAAATTCTCTAATATGATGGTTTGTTTTTACTCCTTCTTCCCATTTCCCAACAGCTGATACTTTCATCAAAGTATTTGTTTCATTCATTATAAGTACCTCATTCCAAGTATTATTATAGGATTATACAACTTTTACCATCTTATGTAAAATACTTTTTTGAATGTTCACAGTTTTAGTTTTAGTGGTGAAAAACGTAAAAAGCTATATCCCCAATTTGTAACCACTTAGAAATCTACACTTTTTGATTGGACTTCCTTTACTAAAGCACCTATTTAGCTGAGTAACTTCCAGATTCTTATAAGAGTAAAAATAAGTCAAAAAACACCATCGGTTAATTAAATATCATTAATCTAAGTCCAAATATCAAATATTCTGTTTATTGTCTCACCAACCACTACATTCGGTATGCCAAATGCAATCAATTTATATTTTAGGCGATTTCTCCCTTTGTAATCTGCATGATCATGATTATTTCTAATCTCGTTATAACGATAAAAACAACCCATTCCTATTTGTATATAAAAAGCTATAACTAAACTAATTAATCCTACAATTAGATTAAAAAAAACTAAAAACTCTACATAGCCTGTTACCCAAACAGCTATTATTGAAATAAAAACCAGTAATAATCCTGATAAAAACCATTTTCTCATATCATAACATCCCCCCCTAAACAATTTTATATTACCATAAGACCCATCCTATTGAATTATGGTGCAGTTAGTGGAACAAGGGATACAATTATTTGGTTAGGATAAGCCATCATTAGTTCAGCAATTTTAAAGCCAAAAATACTTAAACTCCAAAAAGGGATGTCCAGATTAGCTTGCTGAATATCCCTTTTACTTCAAAATTCTAAGCTGGCAGACAAAATCAATTCGACCTCCGTTCCTTCTTTCTCTTTACTTTTTATTTTAATTTCACCTTTATGCAGTTTTATGATGCTTTTCGCAATATAGAGTCCTAAGCCGGAACCTCCAGTTTCCCTGCTCCTTGCCTTATCCACCCGGTAAAAGCGTTCAAAAATATTCTTAATTTCCTCCTGAATGAACTACAATCTATTTAAATCGATTAATCAATGGGCAGGTCATCACCCTTTTTTAGATGGACTAATGGTCGGTGTGACAAACAACGCGTTGCTCATCTATGCCGTTGTCTTGGTGCTCATTTGGGTTTTCGGAAAAGATCAGTATAAACAAACAGTCGTTTACGCTACGATTACCGGTGTTCTTGGATTACTCATTAACTTCGTCATTGGACATATTTATTTTGAATCTCGCCCTTTTGTCACACATAAGGTCAATTTATTATTGACCCATGCGGCAGACGCTTCGTTTCCAAGTGACCATACAACCGGTGCCTTTGCTTTAGCAGTGGCAGTTCTATTTGTTCATCTTTCGAGTCAGTGTTTTGTGCCAAGACTAACCTTTTTAGATTTTATCTTCCACAAATAATAAAAAACAAATAATAGTACAATGAACAAAATTAAATAAAGACTGTATTTGGTTACATACATTTCTACTTGTCCCCAATTTTCCCCTAGTTTTCTTCCTAAAGTGATAAAGGTAAACGTCCAAACGAATGCCCCACTATACGCATATACAATGAATTTTCTAAAAGGATAGTTATTTATTGCGGCCATATAAGCCGCAAGATGCCGCACTCCAGGAATAAAATAGCCAATGAATAAAACTATAGGCCCGATTTTCCGAAATAAATTCTTTGTCAAATTGATTTTAGATTCAGTAATATGAAATTTAGGTCCATATTTCTTCAACAATGGTAATCCAAACCTATAACCAATATAGTAACTAAGTGAAATTCCTCCTGCAGCACCTGAAAACGCGCTTAACAAAGACAGGATGAATTTTAAATTACCCTGAAAGACATTATAGCCAACGTATGTTAATAGAACCTCATCAGGTATCGGAAGACCCACAATACCGCCAATTAACACTACAATGATTCCTATATATCCAAAATGCTCAATTAGGAAATTTATATGTTGCATCATTATTTCCCACCTAAGTATTAAAGTTTTTTAACTCTAATGGGAGTCACCATTAAAATAGCAAGGACTAAGGTGATCCATGCATTGCTGTATGAAAAGAATCCCATTGCAGCGAGCGGTAGTCCAGCAGCAGGAATAGGCAATCCTCTAAAATATCCAATTGTTGGTTTAACATTAAACCTTGCTAACCTTAACGCCCCCATTATTGGAAAAAGGATAAATGCCAAGGAAGTTAAAATAGATGGCTCTGCTATTGCATGAAATACAAGTGCTGGAGCAACACCAAAACTAACAATATCAGCCAAGGAATCCAATTGAACACCTAGTTCACTGTTAACTTTTAACCCTCTAGCAATTCTTCCGTCAAGAAGATCAAAAATAGCTGAAAAGAAAATGAGGATGCATGCTACTTCTAAAAAGCCACTCATAATACAGGTAATGGAAAGAACACCACACAATAAATTTCCCATTGTAAATAAATTAGGTATTGCTTTTGCTACTTGACTGAACAAAATACTCCTCCTAACTTTGATGCTTCGACATTTAATTAGTTTTTGTTCCTTATGGTTTTCTTATTAATATGTCTTTCCTGGTATTGCTGATAAAACCATATTGCAGTGGTTAACCATAATACACTGAGGAAGTACCCTGCTAATATATCGCTTGGATAATGAACTCCAAGATTAAGACACCTCATTATCATTTACCTTTTTTTCGCATTAACCTATTGAACTTTGTTCCAATATGCTTTTGCTTCTTCTTCAAGCACTTTTAATCTTTTATAATAATCAGGAAACTCATTAAGGTGAGCCAATGCGATTTTCCCAGTTATTATAGGGTCATCCCCAGTAACATTGGTTTGGCTTGATTGATTTCCATGTTCAAGCTCAATATTTACTCCCATCCAAAATTCATTTAAATCAAACTTACTTTTAGTAAAATCAATACCTAAAAGTAAAGCTATTGCTGCCGCTTCCTCTTTAGAAAAGCTAGTTCTAGTCCTGTTCCATTTATTTGTTGGATATTGGTTAACCAGATTTCTATTGGTTTGATGAGTAGTATCCATACCGTAGTTAGAATTAACGAAACGATTCATATACGGATTATTAGAGTAGTACATCATAATCCACTCCTATAAAGTTATTACCAATAATATATGTTAACTACACTTTAAAGAAACATTGAAATTATAATTTTTACTTTCTGCTTATGATACCTTGCTATAATAATTTTAATGATACAACTTTGAGACACTAATATAGAACATTTTATGAATATATAATTGTTCTATATATGTTTTGACCGCATATGTTAGTGTCAACAAAGAATGATATCCTATTTAAACTTAAAATGGGGGATGAAGAATGCCGTCCAGTTATTCAAAATGGTACACAAATGAAAGGGATACCTATCTTGGTGCAATTTATCACTCTTTAGAAAAAGGAATGGCTGCTAAAGAAGTTGTATGTTCCATTACCACCGGTTTTCGGTCGGTGCCTTCCATCAGAACTGCTCCGGGACTTAATCCCTACCACGCAACAGTTGCTGATATTGGATACGGGTTTGATGCGATTAATGGAACGATCAATAGGATACTAACTGGCGAATCGATTTCAATGGCTAAGGAAATGCTTGTTTTTGACCTTGACACATTAAGAATTAGCGAGGCACAAATCATCCCAAATTTTGAATTAGCCGTAAAAGGTGCATCTCCAGATACCAACTATTTAGTAGAACAAAGTCGTTATTTAAACTCTCAAATTTCTATAAGAATCAATAAATCTATAAGAATTGGTAAGGAGCTTTTTGGAGCCGAGTGGGAGTCTATCCGTTCAAAGGTGGAAAATATCCAAGCTGTTCCACGTCTATAAAAAGTGGTAAAGCCGTATAGCATTTTCCATTACTATTTGTGCCGCCTACGGTAGCGGCAAATGGAGGTTATCATGTATAATCCTAATTCACATAAAATGACCCTTAGTAATGAAGAATACTTTCATTTATTAGAATGGTGGAAAACAATGGAGTCCGGAAAACCTGTCATTCAGCGACTTGTATCGTTAGTAAGTGAATTACGGATACACCCTGAGGCTAGTCATGCAGGAGGGATTATTCTTTTTTACCGTGCAATATCTGAGGTTTCTTATGGTTATGCAGGCGTAAGAGGCTGTATACGTAGGGCATTTACAGATGAATATGGCCACTCACTCAGAACCAATATGGGTATGTGTCATAGATTTGCCCATCGATTTTCGGTAGATAGTAAAGTACTTCTCGCTCGTTTAGAAAAAGAAATTTCCGGACGAAATGCTCTTCTTCTAATTAACCGAATAAAAGAAGTATTAAATGAAAACGATAGAATACTAGAGGAAATAGAAAATAAAGCCAACACTTTTTTTGGAAAAGAAACTTTTCAGTCCTTAAAAAAAGAAATATCACAAGCAAATATGGTACCGAAAATTAGATAATATTACTACTTATAAGAAAAGGTATTACACATCTGTAATACCTTTTATACGCTATCTGCTCGTTCTCCCACTATATGAATGGGAGTGAGGTGTTCGACCGCTAACAGTTGTAACTCCATGAAATTCATGAAAATGTCCACCATTTGGAAGTGGGATATCCGGTCCAGTAACTCCTCTAATTTCGTGTCTATGTCCATCATTAACGGAAGTGAATGTAAAGTACTGATGAGTATGCGGCACTCCACTTAGTGCTGGTGCAGTGGTACCAACGTATTTATGATGATGACCATCAGCAAAAGAAGTTACACCCGAAATATGATGTACATGGACAGGCTTTCCATCCCAAGACATTATATAAAGACTATGGGAATGCATAGGGTCATCTTCATTATTTGAAATCATAAAACCAGTTACAGGTATTTCCAAACCTCTTCCCCCTCGAAAAGATTAATTGCGCAAATATGAATCCAATACGCCATTCTAATATATGAATTATTTTGCAAGGTGTTCATTGAAAAAGCCCTTTTAATGGTTAAATATATATGAAAAAACAGGCTTAGCAAAGCAGGGGTAAAAGCAGATCAAGAAAATGAACTTGATATAGATATAAAAAAATTCAGATAGTGGGAATTCTCCCACTATCTATTTAAAGGGTCTGTTTCCAAAGGTTCATTGGATTTTCTTGATTTTCATTCAATCGCATTTGTTTCATTTTTATTTTACGTTCATCTTTGCTCTCTTTAAATTCATCATATATAAATTTGGATTTTCCCAAACCTACTTCAACAGCATCAGCCACTGACTGACAATAAAACACCTCTTCAATACCAGCAAAATACATAGCTGTTAGACACATTGGGCACGGCTCTCCGCTAGCATACATAGTATAACCTGATAAATTATTAGTTTGTAATTGAGCCTGTGCCCTCCTAATAGCAATCAATTCGGCATGTCCGCTTACATCATATGTTTTATGTAATTCATTTACACCTTCAGTTACTACTTCGTTATTTTTCACAAGAACAGCACCAAATGGCTGTCCTCCTTCATTTACATTAATAACAGCTAATTCTACCGCTCTTTTCATAAAAATATTCATTCTTTTTTCCTCCCATTTTTTTATTATCAATATAGACCATGCATCCCATAATTAATAAGACTGCGTCAAGTTTAACAAAGAAAATTTATTGGGGCTCAATATGAATATGAACATTTTGTATTTGATGTTTCTCCATAAGACTTTTCTCTATTTCTTCGGTAATTTGATGACTTTCAAAAACATTTAGAGTTTGGTCTGTCACTATAATAATATCAACAAATGTTTGATTTCCGTGCATTCTAGCTTTTATACTTTTTACTTTTTTAATATCAGGATTATTACTAACGGTCTCCCTAATTTGTTCCAATTCCTCAATTTCAAAGCCGTCAGTAAGTTCAAGTACAGCCTCCTTAAATATTTCGATTGCAGTCTTAATAATGATGATTCCAACAAGAATAGCAGTTACCGTATCTAGCCAATAATGTTTTCAATCAATGTCTAT
>NZ_JARSMD010000018.1:0-19936 GCF_035811335.1 Schinkia azotoformans | reverse complement strand
CTCAAAATTAATACTGACTTGATGTTGAACTATCATGTTCAACTTTATTTTGCACGCTTGACATTTTGTTTAGTTTTCAAAGATCATTATCATTTCGTCTTAGCGACAAGATTCATCTTAACATGTTCGTTCGTGGAAGTCAACATTTATTTTTTATTACAAAATTAATTTTCTTATCCCGAACAGGAACTTTAATATATTACCATGTTAATAGTTTTGAAGTCAACTTAATTTTTTCAAAAAGAAAGGTACCCAAGATAAATCCATGGGTACCTTATGATCAACTAAACTTTTAACTAATCTCTTAAGAATAAGAAATACGCAAGGAAGATAAAAAATAAACCATACATTATAGGATGTACTTCCTTAGCGCGACCTTTAACAATCATTGTAATTGGATAGAAGATAAAACCAACTGCAATACCAGTTGCAATACTATAAGTTAAAGGCATTGTTATTAATGTAAAGAATGAAGGAACTGCTATTTCGAATTCTTTCCAATCGATACTTCCAACTGACGATGCCATTAATACTCCAACAATAATAAGTGCTGGTGCAGTTACTGCTGGCGTTACAACTCCTAAGAGTGGTGCAAAGAATAACGCTAACAAGAAACATATACCTGTAACAACGGCTGTAAATCCAGATCGTCCACCCGCTGCAACCCCAGCAGTAGATTCAACATAAGAAGTTGTTGAAGATGTCCCTAATATTGCACCCACTGAAACCGCAGTGGCGTCTGCCATTAAAGCTTTGCCAACACGCTCTAATTTATTATTTTTTACAAGTCCCGCTTGATTAGCAACAGCTACAAGCGTACCTGTCGCATCAAAAAAGTCCACGATAAAAAATGTTAGAATAACACCTATTAATTGCGGTGTAAACACGTCTCCAAGATGTGCCAATGCAGCACCGAATGTCGGCGCAATACTTGGTATAGCACCCACTACTTTATCTGGTATATCAATTAAGCTAAAAATCATTCCTGCAATTGCTGTTATAACCATTCCAATAAAAATCGCAGCATTTACTTTTCTTACCATTAAAACGATTGTAACAAACAAACCAAATATAGCTAACAATGTATTTGGATCTTTTAAATCAGAAAGGGCCACAAATGTTGCCGGGTTTGAAACGACAATCCCTGCATTTTTCAAACCGATAAACGAAATAAATAAACCAATCCCGGCACCAACTGCAAGCTTTAATTCATTCGGAATAACATTAATAATTTTCTCACGGATACCTGATACTGATAAAACAATAAAAATAAGTCCAGAAACAAAAACCCCTGCTAATGCTGTTTCCCAAGGAATTCCCATTCCTAATACAACTGTATAAGCAAAAAATGCATTCAATCCCATACCTGGTGCAAGAGCCAATGGATATTTAGCGTAGACGCCCATAAATATTGATCCATAAGCCGCTGCTAATGCTGTTGCCACAAACACTGCATCCTTGTTAATTCGTAGCTCATCAGGAAAATCTGCTACCCCATCGAGAGCCAATGTACTTGGGTTTACAAACAAAATATAAGCCATTGATAAAAACGTTGTTAAACCGGCAATAATTTCTGTTTTGTAATTTGTTCCAAGCCGTTCAAACTGGAAATACTTCTTCATACGAAATCCTCCTTTTGAATTAAAAAAAGTTTTTATCCCTCGATTTTAGGAAGTTCAGATGAACTGAAACACAAAAAGCCCCTAGTACGGAAATACTAGGAGCTTGACTATTATCGAAGAATACTAGAATAGGTATAAAAATAGAAAGAACAAATACCTATTACTATATAACCTCGTAGTCAAGCTATTTCCGGTAGCTTGGTAGAAACTTTCGGGCCATATTCCCGACATTATACGACGTTGTTTTTCATTATTCTGCTAAAACTTACAATCATATTCTAACAGGTAATAATTCGGTCGTCAATAAAAAATACGAACATTCATCGAATAAAAACGATAAACATTCGTATTTTAATTTTTGTGCTTATATTAACCGTTTATTACTATTTCAGCTGACTTTTTATTCCCACTCAATCGTTGCTGGCGGCTTACTTGTAATATCATAGACAACACGATTGATATGAGCTACTTCGTTTACAATTCTTGTAGAGATCTTCTCAAGTACTTCCCATGGTATACGTGCCCAATCTGATGTCATACCGTCAATGGATGTAACCGCACGAATTCCGATTGTATAATCGTATGTTCTCGCGTCTCCCATTACACCTACACTGCGGATGTCAGGAAGCACCGTAAAGTATTGCCAGATATCTCGTTCTAATCCAGCATTTTTAATTTCTTCGCGAAGGATTGCATCTGATTCACGAACAATCTCAAGTTTTTCGTCTGTGATTTCACCTAAGACACGGATCCCTAGTCCAGGGCCTGGGAATGGCTGTCTCCATACGATTTCATCGGGAATACCTAATTCAGTTCCTAGTGCTCTAACTTCATCTTTAAACAAAGTGTTCAAAGGCTCAATTAGTGTAAATTTCATATCCTCAGGCAGCCCGCCTACATTATGGTGAGATTTAATGGTTTGGGCTGTTTTTGTACCACTTTCAATAATATCGGTATAAAGAGTGCCCTGCGCTAAAAAGTCAATGCCTTCAAGCTTAGCTGACTCATCATCAAATACATAAATAAATTCGTTACCGATAATTTTACGTTTTTTCTCAGGGTCTGAAACACCTTGTAGTTTTCCTAAGAAACGGTCTTTAGCATCAATTTTAATCACATTCATATTAAAGCCTTCACTGAATGTTTTCATAACGCTGTCTGCTTCACCTTTTCGAAGTAAACCATGGTCAACAAACATACATGTTAATTGATCGCCAATAGCTTTATGAATTAACACTGCCACTACAGAGGAATCAACACCGCCGCTTAATGCGCATAATACTTTCTTATCCCCTACCGTTTCACGGATTTTCTGCATTTCCATTTCAATAAAGTTTTCCATTGACCAGTTGCCTTGGCATCCACAAATTTCGAAAACAAAGTTTTTCAGCATGTCATTCCCGTACACTGAATGACGTACCTCTGGGTGGAATTGAACGCCATAAAATCCAGCCTCTTCATTACTCATAGCTGCAACTGGGCATGATGGATTAGTTGCATCAACAACAAAGCCTTCTGGAGTATTTACAACTAGATCACCATGACTCATCCAAACCACTTGTTCTTCTGGTAAATCTTTATAAAGTTTTGAATGATTTTCGATTTTAATTGTGGCTTTTCCGTATTCACGTTGACTAGCTTTTTCAACTTTACCGCCCAACTTGTGAGTCATTAATTGCATTCCATAGCAAATCCCAAACACAGGAATTCCTAAGTTGAAAATTTCACTGTCACAATCAAATGTGTTTTCACCGTAAACACTATTTGGTCCGCCAGATAAAATGATCCCTTTCGGATTTATTTTTTTAATCTCAGCAATTGTAATTTCGTGGTCATGAAGTTCACTATATACTCCAAACTCACGAATTCTTCTCGTAATCAGCTGATTATACTGACTGCCAAAATCCAAAACCAAAATCATTTCGTTTACTTGTTCTCTAATCTCCAATTTTTTCACTCCTATTGGCTTTTGTTATATTTCCAAGAAAATAGCGAACATTCCTTTGAAAAATCCCGTGCATTATTCGTTTTTATAATACCAACGTCGAGTCAGTTGGTCAAGGCAATATCTTCTTAATTAATTTTCCCCACAACTCTAAGATAACATCCCAATCTTCAGTCTTTATATCAAAATTGGAGTACAAATATTTCTCATAAATTTCTGCTAACTTTTTCATCTCCGACGTTCCTAAATGTTCATCTACTTTTGCTGCATACTCTCTAAGAGTCTCTCCGCCTTGAATCTTCATACCCTTATTTTCTAATAACAAAACGAGGGTATCCAAGACTTCTCTTTCTTCAAGTTTCTTTTTACGAATCCGATAATTCATTACGATCCAATATGGATACCATTTTGTTTTAAACTTTACTAATAATCCTACTATTAGCGCCGCCACTGCTGCAAAAATACCGATTTCTTTAAGAGGAATATTCAAATCATTTAAAGAGAAGCTACTATTTCTTTTATTATCCTTGCTTTCCTTTTTCTTCTCTTCTTCCTTCTTTTTTTGTTCATTTTGAGGATCTTCGGCCTGATCAACCTGGGAAGCTGTAGGTACTGTATTTTCCGTGAACTCGTTCATATTGCTAAATCCTTGTGTCGGTTCGAATGGTACCCAACCAATACCCGGGAAGTATACTTCAACCCAAGAGTGGGCATTTGAATTTTTCACTTCATAAAGCTTGGCATCGTCATCAAGCACCTTAATAAAATCCCCTTGCGTATAGCCCTTTACCCATCTTGCTGGAATATCCAGGGAACGCAGAAGGACGATCATTGATGTTGAAAAGTTATCACAATAGCCTTTTTTTGACTCGAATAAGAATTGGTCAACATAATCTTGATCCTCATCAGGAACTGCTACATTTTTTGTTTCATACGTAAAACCATTTGCTGCAAAATAAGATTCAATTGCTTTAGCCTTTTCATACCTTGTTGCTTTATTTTCTGTAATCACTTTTGCAAGATCTTTCACCCTTGTCGGCAGTTCCTCCGGAAGTTGTGTATAAAACGTTTTAATGTAAGCATCGTCCCCTCCATTAGCCAACTTTAACGCTTCTATCGAAAAAAGAGGATGATCATAAATAAATTCATATGAATCCAATTGAATCTCATCGCCATTTTTTTCAGTAAAAAGTTTACCTGAAAAACGTTCCATCAACAATTGCACATTTTGATCGGTTTTAATCGCGCGCAGATCTAACGGATAGGCAATATGCGGATAGTCACCGATATCTTTTACCTTTATTTTTTCACTTATATTTTCTTCTTTCGTTACATTTTCAAAAATACCTAAGTCAATATTATTTTTATCAATAAATGTCTTCGGATAGCTTTCCGTTATAATCCAGCCTTTACCCGTATAATAATCCTTTGATTCAACACGCCAATAGTGAGCCTTTTTTACTTCTGCCGTAAAAACAGCTGTATCATCGTCAATAAAGGCACCGCCAAGCTTGGAGTCATCAACACCATAACCAATTTTATTGACAGAATTTCCAATCAACTCGCCTTTGACAGCACTTTTAAGAAAAGGAACAGGATCAGGCCATTGCGGACCCGCTTTTGGAGCATGTAACCCAATTACGATTGCCAGAGCTACCATTAACGATAACGAGGCCAACCAATAGGAACGGATCTTCACCTCTTCTTTTTCTCTTAATCGTAACATTTGCAAGGTTCCAAGCATAATGAAGCCAATAATAATCGTTCGAACGATAGCATTACCTGCATCATATTTTGTAAAAGTATCCAAAATACCTAAATAAATAATTGTTAACAAATAGAAGCCAAAAATCCTTTTCGCATGAATGAGCCAATAATGGATTAAATAACTCATAACCCACAATAGGATTAGAAATAAAAAGCTGCGATATAAATCTGACATCTCAAACCATTGTGAATGGAACAGTGCCTCTGTGTTGATGACTATATCTTCATAAAAGCTATATAGCCAACTAATTCCTAAGAACGATCCTTCAAAAAATAGGTCATGTAAAATATATAATAGTAAAATAAATCGAAGCGGCATCGATAACAAGAATGGAAGTCTTAAAAAATATAATATAAAACAGATGGCCGTAAAGATAACAAAATAAACACTGTTTGCCGTATCGGTTACCACTTCCAACGGCCGAAGCCACTCCCAAATTAATATAAATCCTAATAGATACAGCACGATGTTGTATAAATTAAATCGGCGATGATTGGTCATACACTTTTCACCTCATCCATCGCTTTAATAATAATATTTTGATTGAGTACTTGATTACTATAATTTTGAGCGCTGCCATCCGCCATTGAAAGCACAACGACCACTTTCCGTTGATTATTGGCTAGTCTCTTAATCCATTCAAGAAAGTGTGGGGTCATGTTATCCGTAATAAAAATAATCGTCCCTCTTTCAGGTAGTGCAGCTTTATCTTTTTCAACCACCTGATGAAGCATACTTGGTGAATCATTTTTAACAATAGCAAAATGATAGAAGACTTGGTTCATCCACTCTACTGATTTTTTAGCTGAAAAAATACTCCGGTCTTCTCCCTCTCCGGTTGAAATAAGTGTAACCGGATGGCCCGCTTTATATAGTTCATTGGCGATAGAAGCTGAATAAAGAACGATCTTCTCAAAAGCGTCATGGCTTATAAGATGATAGCGATCTATACAAATTACATATTGATGGTCTTCCATGATTTCAAATTCTTTTGAGATCAAAGTGTTTTTTCGGGCAGTAGCCTTCCAGTTAATCCAAGAAAGCCGGTCCCCTCTCTGGTACTCCCGAATGGTAGTTGGCACAAACATTTCTTTTTTATAATCCAACCCTCTTGCAAGTGCTCCTTCACCGATATGCTTTTCTAAGAAAAATAGATTCAAGCGCTGCCGCTTCGGGTATACGATGAGCTTACTTTCAACTTTAAAGCTATGTTCCTTTTTTATAAAACCTAAAAAGTCAGCTGAAGTAGCGGTAATATTTTCAAAGAAATGCTCCCCCCGCGGTAATTCATCAAGATTATACGTGAAGTGAATTCTTCTTTTAAAAAAAGGAAAGCGGATGACCTTCTTTTCTCCTTGTCCCATCCGAAACGTATCTGTGATCATTAAAAAATAGAGAGGAAATGGAAACTTTCTCGTAATTTGAATTTGAACCTTTACCGTGTCTCCAGCTTCATACATTTTGTGACCATCTATTATTCTCTCTACTTTCCAAAGCTGGATTGGATATAAGGCAAAAAGAATGGAGAATATGATAAAAGGCAGAAAACTATATAGTAGAAACCAACTGACAAAGCCCCCCTGAAACATAGCATAGGCATATAAAATCCCAACACCTGCCAGTAAAAGTAGCACTTTGCCCCATATTTTCAGCAGGTTAGATAAGACTTTCATTTGGTTATCATCTCCACTCCTTATGAACAGGAACCTGAACGTGATCAATAATGTCTATTAGGATTTCTTCTGTAGAAATACGTTTATAGCTCGATTCAGAGTTTAAAATGATACGGTGTCCGAATACAAACGGAGTCAAATATTTCACATCATCAGGTATAACGTAATCTCTGTCACAAATAAAAGCATAGGCTTGAGCCGCCCTCATTAATGCTATCGACCCCCGAGGACTAACACCTAAGTAGATAGACGGATGATTTCTTGTGCGATTAGAAATTTCAACGATATACGCCCTAATTGTTTCATCCACAAAAACCTTCTTCACTATTTTTTGGATATCGAGTAGTTCGTCAATGGATAATACAGGATAAAGTTCATCAATTGGATGGGCATGTGCCACGTTTTCCAACACTCTTATTTCTTCAGCTGGCGTTGGGTAGCCCATTTTCATTTTTAATAAAAAACGATCGAGTTGCGCTTCCGGAAGTGGATAGGTTCCTTCGTACTCAATCGGGTTTTGTGTAGCTAATACCATAAAAGGCTTCGGCAGTGGCATCGTTGCCCCATCCACAGTAATATGACCTTCCTCTAAACTTTCAAGTAAAGCTGACTGTGTTTTAGGTGACGTTCGGTTAATTTCATCTGCGAGAACGATGTTACCCATAATCGGTCCTGGACGATATTCAAACTTAAGCTCTTTTGGGTTATAAATTGAAATCCCCGTTACATCTGAAGGCATTAAATCTGGTGTAAATTGAATTCTTTTAAACGTTGCGTTGATAGATTTAGCCAATGATCTCACCATCATCGTTTTACCAACACCCGGTACATCCTCTAATAGAACATGTCCCTGAGCCAATAGGGCGACTAAACATAGAGTAACCTCTTTGCGCTTGCCGATGATCACTTTTTCTATATTTAGGGCAATTTTTTCAATCACCGGATGTAATTGTTCATATTTATGTTTATTTTTCATAAAATCCACCTTTAGTTTTAGTGTTTTGAGTTACTATATTTTCTTATCTATTAAATACTAATTATAACGTAAAATGCTGCTGATTTCTTTATAAATAGCGGCCTAATTGCTGGAAAATATGTTAATTAAACGTTTGTTTAAATTGTAGTTTTGAAAATATTGGCTATTACTATATATTGGGTAGTAGAAAATTAATGGATGGTGAACTGGTTTTGCAAAACTATAAAGCAAAAGATAACGATTTTTTTGAAGTACCCACTTTGGAACTTGCTAGAAATCTGCTTGGTTGTTTGCTTGTAAAAAATACGGATGAAGGCGTTGCTGCAGGATACATTGTTGAAACAGAGGCTTATATTGGCCCCGGAGACAGAGCCGCGCATAGCTATGGAGGCCGCAGAACGAAAAGAACGGAAATCATGTATCACGAGGCAGGGCTTGCTTATGTATATCAAATGCATACCCACTGCTTAGTGAATGTTGTTAGCGGAAAAATAGATGCACCTGAAGCTATCCTTATTCGTGCCATTGAACCATATCACGGGATTGAATTGATGAAAACAAGAAGACAAATGGAGCATTCGATCCAATTAACAAATGGTCCGGGGAAGCTCACAAAAGCTCTGGGAATCGGGATGGAAGACTATGGGCATTCTTTCATGGAGCCTCCTCTCCTGATTGCTGATGGTTTCGTTCCAGACGCCTATGCGGTTGAGCAAGGAAAACGCATTGGAATTGAAAATACAGGCGAGGCCAAAGATTATCCGTGGCGCTTTTGGATTAAGGATAATCCTTATGTGTCGAAGCGGCTAAAAAAGTAGGTAAAAAAAGACTACCCCTATACCAAATAGGAGATAGTCTTTTTTAATTTTTATAAAACTTTCCGTCAAACATCAGAACGTAGACAACCCGCTCCACTCTTGAAAACGATAAATCCAATGTTTCAGTGACGAATCATCTCTGTACTTTTCATAATCTGCTGTGTATATACCGTCTTTGTTTTCCCATACTCTTGCAAAATAGCTTTCTACCTCTTTCACAATCTCGTGATCATTATCAGCCGTAATTTTCACGTCTGCCTCTAAATTAAAATCATCAATATTTCGCTTCGTGAAATTGGATGACCCGCCTATAAGAACACTCTCTTCCGCCATTTTTACAAAAAGTAATTTTGTATGGTATTGTTCTCCTTGTGTGTCGTACCATCTTAGCTTAATTTTACCGTTACTTTTTTCTAATAATTCGCTGGCAACAGGGCGATTTGGAATCCCGTTTTTCTCCATCCCAAATGCATCTTTGTTTGGATCTAGAATGATTTGAATGGAAACTTCTCTTTTTGCTGCATCTATTAATGATTGGATAACATCACGATCCGAAAGATAAAACATGCCGAGCTTAATTTCATCCCCTTTATCTGTCTCATTAAGGACCTGAAGGATCTGTTTTTTTATTTTTCCTTCCGTTATCAAGCTTGCTTTCACACTATCACCTTGATTGGTTGCCCCTGAATCATTGTCAGCAATTTCTGAACTTGCCATTACAGCAATAGCACGAGGTTCATACTGTTCATCGGACATAACAGCTACACTACTTTCTGAATTCACAATATCCCGGGTAATATTCCCTTTTACTACAAAGGCAATATTGGAGTGATAGCCACTGGCATCATGAGGATTGGCTGATGTCACGATCGCTTGTTTTTCGGTTGCAATAACTTTACGATGATTGGCTTTAAAATTCAGCAGCTTAGCATACGATCTTAATTCTACCTTCGGTGAATCTTCACTAAAAGGGTTTGGCAGCCAGCCCTTCTCAAAATCTCCAATCCAACTAATAAAAGCCCGATAAAAGCCTGAGTAAGCCGGATTGGAATCTCGTAATTTATTTAAATCTGTATAAACTACATTTACGCCACTGGCAAGCAATTGATCTATATATTTTGTAGAATAGGATCCATAAAAGCTATTCATTTCATCTGTTATAAATGTAATGTCCATTTGTGGATTTTCCATTTGTTTCGTAACAAGGGCCGTTGTTAATTGTTCCGTTAAACCCGGATATTGCTCTGTTTCATCATAAGCATCATTGAATAAAAACATATCGATGATGATAAATTGCTCCGCTTCTTGAATTGTTTTTAAAATATTTTCGAAAATTACTTGTTCACTCGTTTTCTTTTCATCCTTCAAATAGGTCAAATCGTATAAAAAATCGACATCAAAGGTTGTATGTTCCTGTCCTTCAAAAGACAAGCCTACTGGTACGCTTTTGTTATACCCGTAAATCGAAAACAAAACAGCAACGGAAACCAGGAGCAACAACAAATAGCGCTTTTTAAAATTCACTTTTTTCAGAGCAACCACCCTTTACGTTATTGTAACTTCTAGAACTAATTATTATTTCTTAACTTTACAATATGATTAATGGGCGTTTCTTGCAATATGTAATGGTTATCACTTGTTGTTTATAATGGTTTTAAAGTTTTTTCATCATAAATTCAATCATATAATTTGGCATTTGGCTGGCGTATTTCCAACATAATCAATAATGTTTTTTATGATCATTATCTCTGTTCTCCTTTTACATAGTAAATGCTAGATTAATTAAAATTATTGAAACCACCGTTCCAATTAAAACAATAGTTAAATTCAATTTTAAAAGTGACAGTATAACAGCTATAATTCCACCAGCTATTCCAACTAATGGTTGGTTAGGTTCAACTTTTAAAATTCCTGGAAAGATCAATGCACCTAATACCGCAAACGGAATTCCCTTTAGCCAACGGTCTATTAAATTTGGTATTACCATATAATTTGCCATGATTGAAGGTAATGCTCTTGGAACGTAAGTAACGATTGCCATCAAAATAATTAACAAATATATATTCATTCAGTTCTCATCCTTTCTAGGCTGTTACTTTTTCTTTATATTTTTCTGGAATAAGGCCGAAAGTAGAAGCTATAATTGTAGATAGAATAATCGACCACCCTGAAGAAAATATTTGCAAAAGTATACTATTGACTATCATTGCTATTAAAACAATAATCCCCCCTTTTTTTGTGGATTGGATAGCGGGCATTAGGAGTCCTATAAACATCGCGTATAGTCCCATGGACATAGCATTGCTAATGAACGAGGGAAGCAAGTTAGTGAATAAAGCTCCTATAAAAGTTCCAATTACCCAAGATGAAAAAGCAGCTAACATCAGACCAATAAGAAAATACTGATTTACTCTTTTCTCTTTAGAATGAAAGGCTATCATTGTAAATGTTTCGTCTGTCAAGCCAAATGAAAAGAATAATTTCCAAACCAAGGGAACATGTTTGATTTTATCTGCTATCGCCATACCCATCATAAAATGTCTAAAATTTAATACAAAGGTTGCTAAAACAATTTCAAACATTCCAGATCCCAGCATTAACATGTTTACAGCCATTAATTGACTAGCACCACCAAATACTCCAAAAGACATTAGCACTGTTTCAAAAAGGGATAAACCAAAATCTATAGCTAACATTCCAAAAGCAAATGATATCGGAATAAATCCAATAACTATTGGTATAGCTGTTTTTACCCCTCTTATAAACGCTATAACATTAACGTTATATAAATTATTTGTTAATGTTTTATCCACCGTGTCATCCCCCTTAGTTGTTTTATATGAAAATTAAGAATAAAATGCTTTTACTAAATAAAATTATAGATTCAAACTTTTATACTCTCACCGAAAATCATCTTGTAAACACCGAAAGTATTTTTTGTGGGATACACATTAAAAATTAGGGGTTAACTCAGCACCTATAATTGATTTGAAATATAAAAAAAGTGACTTGACACTTAAGTCAAATCACTCTTTTCATCAATAAGACCAATTATTTTGGCTTGATTTAATGCTTCATTTCTTGAAGTTACGTTTAACCTCTTGAATAACTTTGT
The DNA here is from genome assembly GCF_035811335.1 of Schinkia azotoformans. Taxonomy (NCBI): domain Bacteria; kingdom Bacillati; phylum Bacillota; class Bacilli; order Caryophanales; family Bacillaceae; genus Schinkia; species Schinkia azotoformans. The sequence continues at coordinate 8,019 of NZ_JARSMD010000018.1, read as the reverse complement.
TAATTTATATTCTATTGTCCGACGGCTCATAAACATTTTTTTTGCTATATTTTCATTAGTTAAGCCCTTACCAATATCTTGCAAAATTGATATTTCCTCATCACTTAATTCGATATTTCTTACATTTAAACTCTCGCTTTCGGATATTGGAATATTACCTTCGCTCAATGTTCGGCATAAGTCTAAAGGTAATATAATCTCCCCTCGATAAACACATTTAATTGTAGTAATTAATTGTTCTTCTGAGCACGTTTTATTTAATAATCCAGCTCCACCTGCATCCATTATTTGTTTAAAATGTTTATATATATCATATGCAGTATAAACAATAACTTTTATTTGAGGGTATTCTCTATGGACCTTTTTCGTTAATTCAATCCCATTCATTTCCGGCATATAAAGATCAGTAATTAAAATATCATAAGATTTCTTTGTTAAGAATTTATCAATTTCTAAAGGACTGGATACAATATCTACATTTATACCGGTTTCTTTCTCCAGTATCATGTATTTTATACCTTTAGTAATAACAAGATGATCATCAACTATTAAAATTTCAATCATTATTAGACACCCAATCTCTTACTATATTGGAATAATCCCAAAAACTTTTAGTCCATTTCCAGGGGATGTTTCAAATTTAATGGAACCATCCATACTTTTTATCCTTGCCCTTATACCAAAAATCCCCATACTCCTTGTATCTTTTGAAATTTCCACCATATCCATTCCTTTACCATTATCACTATAATTTAAAAAAAGTTTTTGGTTTTCATCAAATAACTCAATGTTCACCATTGTTGCATCGGAATGTTTAATAGCGTTATTTAAAAGTTCTTGAATAATTCTGTAAATATTAATTTTTAATTCTTCTGATAACTCACACGTTAAATCTGTACCTCTATACTGAACCTTAATATTTGAACGAAGCTCTGTACATTGGAACATGCCACCTATAGCCTGATGAATACTTTCCTGAATTAAGAAGGGATAACGAATTTCATTGCACATATCCCTTAGATAATATATATTATCACGAATTAATTCTTTAACTTCCGCGAGATCATCTACTAACATTTTATCTCTATTTTTGGATAGTATATGTTCTATTTTATGATTTAAATAGATTTGTTCTTGTAAAATGGTATCATGCAATTCTTGCGCTAAGGAATTTCTTTCTTTTTCTGCAAGGTGTAAAAGAAACTGAGTAATCCAAGAAGGATAGTCTTTTTCGGGATTATAAATTTTTAATTCATCGATCAAACACAAAGACAAAAACATTTGTTCTATCTTATAATTAATAAAACTTCCATACATATTTAAAAGTAATCTTTGATAAGAATTAATTTCATTATTGATTTCGCAACATAAAATGAAGGTTAACTCTTTCTTATTACCAAGTATAAAATTTATACAGTTATTGAATTCAATACAATTGCCAGGAACCATCTCATTTTGACTTAAAGTATACAAATTAGTAAGGCTATCTTTTGAAATAAATTTTTCAATACAATAAATTTTTTGTACTTTATGAAACTGTACCATATAGCAATCATTAATTGACAATAGATTCTTTATTTCTTCCATAAAAAAGGTGATTATTGAATGAAACGTAGTTTTATTAGATAGATTGTTTTTAAAATTATTTAATTGAAGATTAATTTCCATTTCCAAATCCATAAAACTAAAACCCCCTAGAAATAATTTTCTAGTTTTAAAGCAACGACATTTTCTTGTCCCAAATCAATTCCCCGCTACAAGCATCGATATAACATAACCGTTGCTGAGGATCCCCACTACCATCAGATGGATCGTCTTTAGAAGTTGAAGGCTCATATACTAATTTGTAAACCGGTGACTCTTCATCATAATGAATGAACCACTTTAGTTGTATCTTCATGTAATCAACATAGCGTTCAAAAGCCGCTTCAGCCGAAATAACGGGTTGAAAATTATGTTGTGCCAGTTTACGAATCATTTCATAAGAGACACCCATATACGCACAAATTTCACCTGTTACAGTACTGACACTAATCATAATCCGCTCATGGTTAACAGGAATACCACCGATAAAAACAGGCAGATAAAAAAATTCACGTAGGCGCGGCTCTTCATCTGGTTCTATCTGATCTTCCTCAAGCTGAAGGTAGGAAAAGTAATCCGGAAACACCTGATAAAGGAACAGTTCTGCTTTCTGCCAACATTGTTGTCTACTTAAAATCGGTTTGCCCTCTTTTGTTCTATCAAAGCAATTGAATCCTACTAAGCGGCCCGTCGATTTCTCAATTTGAATCATACATGTGCTATCGAGATTTTTAAGCTGATTACCCCATTTTCTTTTCATATACGCATCTACCGAAAGGGCGTCTTGCTCTAATTCCTCTGCTTCTTCTTTTTCTTTTCGCTTATACAAAATATGTATTCTTTCACCGTCATCTTTTGACTTCACTTGAACATATTGTTCGGGGTGAATTCCAAGTTGTTTTTCCAAAGCTAATACCTTTCTATCATCCAAATCAATTGTGACAGTTTGCTCCGATTCATTTGTCTGACTCGTTTGCCCCCAATGCTGACCTGTTCCATTAGAAGCAATCGGGTGGCTCGGTGGCATGATATAATGTTCAAACCCAAATAAATCTTTGCCTGTCACAGCATCAATTACGCGAAATTCCGAAATCGGTTCGTAAACAAGACGATATTCATTCCCCATTTCTTCGATCTCGTACAAAGACGAATGCAAAGCAGCAATCGTTAACTGCATCCGTATTCCGTCTATTATTCTACTTCTTATAGTATCCATAGCAATGATAGAGGGTGGCCATGATGGTCTATTAGGAGCTCCGGACAAGTTTTCATTCAAATCATATTCAATAATATTCCGTTTGTCATTAACCGTTACTTCACACCCAGTATGAGACAGTGGCAGTCCACCAACTTCCTCCTGATAAGTGATATAGTAATTATTTCGGCCTTTTTCGATATGGACCCATTTATACAAAGCATGATTTGGATTATGTTTTAAAAGGAAGGAATCAGCAACCTTTTTTGCTTCATCAGCTTCGCAAACATATCCGATACCTTTCACTTTCTCCGAATCCATATCCAGCCTAACAAGTTGCCCTGTTTGTAAATCAAGAGAGACTTCAATCTTGTTATCATCATTCTCTGGGTCCTCCCAGATGAAACAACGCTCCTTTTCAGCACCAATAGGGATGCTATCCTCCATTACAAGTTGATAATGCTCCGGAATCGCAACAATAGATTTCGCTATTATTCGCAGTTTATTAAGGTCCATTGACATATATACCCCCTTTAGATTTTCAATTCCCACAGCATTTCTTAAATTTCTTCCCACTTCCACATGGACAAGGATCGTTTCTGCCAATCTTTTGACGGGTTTGGAGACTTATAACCTCCCCTTTTTTATTAGGCAAGGGTAGTAATGAATTTTTCTCCTGCTTGAATAATTCCTCTGATGTATATCCCTTTAAATACCATTGTCTTGTATTATTCATAAGCGTTACAACGACATCCATCAGTCTTTGCACAGCTTCTAAGCTTTCGAATGTCAGTTGCATCTGTAAATGCTGAAGAAGCTGACTAGGTTGAATACCCATTTTTACATGGATAATACAGTCCTCGATAAGAGCCACCGCCTCTTCTTGAGGCATTCGATACTCCTTCGTAAATAGCGATAATAGTTGGGAATAGCCCTTTGGATGCTCGACATAGTTCGTTTCACCGGCTTCAAGGAGTTGTTTCCTTGAGAAAGAATAGTAGTCAATATTCCCCCTGGATGCCTGCTCCTCTAAAATAACTAAAGGATCCATCACTTCCCAGTATGAATAGCCGTACCTATCTATAAAAATTTCCTGATAGTATTCCATCGCATCAAAAATAACATAATTAAAGGCAAGAAAATCAAGGCGAATAGGTGTATATTTTTCAACTAAATCCACTAACTTGTCATGCGGCACTGTTCCATAATAATAGAGTAAACCGCGAGTGATCTTAATCCATTCCGTATTTCGCTTAACATCTACAAGTATCGTCTCATCTTGAACAAGCTCCTCTAGAGAAGGCAATAATTCCAAAGGAACCATGACGACCGGATTTCCATTTTGAAAACTAGTAAACATAAAACCAGTTTTATAGAAATACTCCATCTCCTCTATCTCTATATTTTTTGCACTAATAACTCCATCATTTGCAATGATACTTTTTATTAAAAATAACCGCCTCTCATCGAATTGGCTGATAATAATTCTAAGAAGTAAGGGGATTCCCTCTGCCAAATATTGAATTAACTCTGCCTTTTTTAACGAACTAATATTTTTGATTTGCAGTTTTTTCCGAATGTCTTGAAGTTCTGCGACTTTTAATGCAGACAGCCCTTCCTTTAATGTCGCTATTCCTGTGAAATTATTCTTTTGATCCTTATTTTTATTTCCTTCCATTTCATGCTCCTTTCGCACAGAGTCCATCACTGAAAACATCAGCTCCAACTCCTTGCTAGCCATCATTTACATTTTATGTATTTTTTTCCAAATTATCGTCCAAGGTTGATATCCCAACGGATTATAGGTATTTGATTTGCGGGAGTTACATTGTTTTTTATAAAAATGATGATGTCTATGTATCTATTTATCGAATCTTATATTCAAGACGTGATTATATAAAGATTCTTTTTGATAAAAATAAAAATGAAATTAGACATGAAGAGAATTAACCAAATCTGATTTATGAAGGCAAATAAACGATAAGTACCATGTTTGTAGATATCCCCATCCAAAAAATGGTATAATAAGAGGTAAGTAAACAATGAGGTGAGGATATGTCAATTCCACAACAATCAAAAAGCTATTCATACGCTGATTATTTATCATGGGATGATGATGTTTTTTGCGAAGTCATTGACGGAATGATTATAAGTATGTCGCCTTCCCCAACACCACTGCATCAAGATATTGCAGATGAATTAACGGCAGAATTCAAGATTTTTCTACGTAATAAAGATTGTAGGGCTTTTTCTGCTCCAATTGATGTTTGCTTATTTGCTAATAAAGAAATAAAAACAAAGGATATTAAGGACTGGGTGCAGCCGGATTTAATTGTAGTATGTGACGAAAATAAAATTGGTGAGAAAAATATCATCGGTGCTCCAGATTTGGTGATTGAGATTCTATCACCATCAACAGCAAAAAATGATCGTTTAATTAAATACAATAGCTATGAAAAGGCTGGTGTAATGGAATACTGGATTGTTGATCCCTATAACCAGACGATTGAAGTATATCTCTTGGAAAACGGAGCATATCACCGTAATGGAGTATATTTTAAGGACGATATTTTAAAAGTTCATTTATTAGAAGATTTTCAAATTGACTTAAATCTTATTTTTAAAAACTAAATAAACGACAAGCGTGCTGACTCCTTGTCGTTTATTGTTTTTGCCCGTTTATTAAAATGAATATTTTATCACCCCATTCTCTTCAGAAATAATTTTTTTCTTCAATAGATGTTCTACAATACTATCAATATCCTTCTTAGATATTCCTTTATTATGCGAACCAAGAAATCCAATTAAGCTACTTCTCTTTTTAGGTCGATTTTTTACAGCAATTTTTATTAAGCTTTCCTTCACCATCTGTATCCTAGTTTCATCGATCTTTATTGGTTTTTTCTGACTTAATTCTTGAAAATTAACTATTCTCTTTACTTTGATTCCACTTTTCTTTAAGTAACCAATGAGTGGGTCGTATCCTGTATCCTTAGAATAGATAAAAAAATTTTTTCCTTTAAAATTTTTGTTGCCTTATTAATTTTATCTACTTTCAAATCCTGTACATTTTCATAATCAACATACAAATATGAATCAAATATAGACATTTTAAGCTCCTTCAATATTAAAAATATTGTTCTCTACATGTTACACTCTAAATTTTACCATAAATAAAAAATACCACAGATTAAGGCTGTGGTAAGAAAAAAATTTATACCTGAATTATTCAATTGAGATTTTTCCATATTCAGCACACTAATTATACCAAGTAAAGGGATAAAAGGAACTTTCTTATCACTCTAACATTATCTTTACAAATAAAATTTCAAATTTATAAATTACCATCATCAATATTAAGACACAAAGTCAAAAAACGGCCCTTTTTTTATTTTTATCAACCAAATTATGATATAAAAATGTATACATCCCCATTTTTAATGGATATAATGTATAAAATCAATGAATAAGATAAAAAACAGCAGAATTTTCATAAATATAATGTAACGGGGAGGATGAAAATCAATGTATGAGTCATTATCTAAATTATTTTATAAAGAACCTGAAAAATACGAATTTGAATACTCCAGAAGGATTAGTAGCTATGGCACTGTTCGGTTGCCGTTTAATATCAAACCCTTGAAATCTAACCAAGAATTTTCTTGTTTCTATGTTAACCATTCGGAGTTAGACTTCTTTCATGACCAAGTTTTAAAACAAAGTAAGTTAATACAAGAAAAAATAAACTCATTGCCAGATATCGCAATTGCTCAATATATAAAATCAAAATTAATTGATGAACTTCTTAGTACTAATGAAATTGAGGGGATAAGAAGTACAAAAGCAGAGATGAAAACGGTAATTGAAGTTGTTGTAAAAAATGACAATTCCAAGAAAAAGATCAGGCACTATAGTTTGATGAAAACTTACTTCAATTTGATTTCTGAAAAGAATGATGAAATAAAGAATCTTGAACAAATTAGGAATATATATAATGAGTTAGTAGAAACAGAAATTAAAAAAGATGACAAACTTGATGGAGAATTATTTAGAAAAGGTTCTGTTGATATAGTGACATCTGCGGAAAAGGTAGTCCACAAAGGTGTTTATCCCGAGTCTTCCATACTAGCTCATCTAGAGAATTTAATTCATTACCTAAATGAACACCCATCTCCAATGCTTTACAAAATTGCTGTAGCTCATTATTATTTTGGATATATACATCCATTCTATGATGGTAATGGTAGAACCTCCAGATACATTAGTAGTATGTACTTAATCAATGAATTGGATAAACTTACAGCGATGTCATTATCTTACTCTACTAATAAAATGAAACCAATATATTATGAAGCATTTACTGTAAGTAATGATCCTAAAAACAAAGGTGAACTTACTTACTTTTGTAAAACATTTTTTGAAATTATCCATAATGCGCAAAGTGATATATTAGCTGATTTATCTTATAAATCCAACAAAATGGATCAATTAGTCGAATTAATTTCACATCTAGACTTCCCCAACGAACTTTCAAGGGACGTATTATTCATTGCTGGACAACATGACATTTTTGCTATTGAAGGTACTGGGATTTCAAAACATGAATTATCCGAAGCAATAGACACCACAGAATATAAGATTGGTAAGGAAATTAAAGAGTTAGATAAACTAGGTTATATAAAGTATATAAAAAGAAATCCAATTGAAATAACAATAAGTGATGATCTACACGAAAAATTAAATTTATAGGACAAAAGCGAACCACCCTGTAGTGACGGCATAAGATGGTTTTCTCGTTCTTTAATACGTTTCACCGAAATAATGACGCCAATCATCATCAGGATATTCCATTTTCATCTACTTGAAAACGATAAACTCAATATTTCGGTGACGAATCATCTCTGTACTCAAGCTGCTGACCGCTTGTCATTTAAATCAGGCAGATAGTAGTTTGCGGTCATTAGTTTATTTATTTGAAAGTTTTTCAAGCACTTGTTCGATAGGAATTGCATATCCAACATCTTCCGTCATCGATTTTGCGTATACTACGCCAATGACTTTACCCGTCTCACTACTTATTACAGGACTTCCACTATTCCCTTTGTAAATGGGAGCTGAAAGCCTAATCACACCATTCTTCTCTGATCCTTGGAGGATATTGCCTTCATTAACAATTTGATTATGAAATAGTGGATTGCCAATCACATAAATATGATCCTGTAAAGTGGACCCCATTGTCA